>NZ_VTRV01000001.1 GCF_008274655.1 Cognatilysobacter lacus
CGGGCCACGGCCCATCGACGGGCCCGGGCCGGGCCTACCACCGCCGCGGCGCGCCTGGCCGAACAGTCCCTCGAAGAAGTCGCTGAAGCCGCCGGCAGCGCCGCCGCCGGCGAAGATCTCCTCGAAATCGACGCCACCGCCACCGAAGCCGCCGAAGTCCTGCGGGCCGGGCTGCACGTCATCGCCGGGGCGATAGCCGCGGGAACGGAGCTGGTCGTACGCCTTGCGCTTGGGCGGGTCACGCAACGCCTCGTAGGCCTCGTTGACGGCCTTGAAGCGCGCTTCGGCGTCCTTCTCCTTGCTGACGTCGGGGTGGTACTTGCGCGCCAGCCGGCGGTACGCCGTCTTGATTTCCGCGTCGCCAGCCGTCGGTTCGACGCCCAGCGTCTCGTAGTAGTCCTTGAACTGCATTCGACGCTCCATGGGTCGAAAGAAAACGGCCCGCGGCAGTGCCGACGGGCCGTAAGTGTAATTTCAAGCCAGCGACGGCGGCGTGCGCGGCAGCCGATCAGCGATGGGTCACGCGGGTGTGCCGCCTACTGCCGGGTGCCCTCGCCCGCTTGCGCGTCACGCCCGTTGCCACCCACCTGGATGCGACGGGGCGTGGTTTCCGGGCGCTTGGGGATGCTGACCTGCAGCACGCCGTCGTGGCCCTCGGCGGTGATGCGCTCGGGGTCGGCGCTGTCGGGAAGTGCAAAGCGGCGGTGAAAGCTGCCGTAGCGCCGCTCGACGCGCGAGTAGCGGCTCGACTGCGCGTCGACCGCACTGCGCCGCTCACCGCGGATCGAGAGGATGCCCTTGTCCATCAGCACCTCGACCTCCGACGGTTGCACGCCCGGCAGGTCGGCGAACAGCACGAAGCGGCTGGGTTCCTCGACGATGTCGACACGCGGAATCCATTGGCTGGTGACCACCGACGAGTCGTCGCCCGTGTTCTCGCCGAAGTTGAAGAAGCGCTCGAAAAGCTGCTTCAGCTCGTCCTGCGCCTGCGGCTGGCCGCCGCGCTGCTGCGGATAGTTCGTCAGGTTCATGCGTGCCTCCGTGTCAGGAATGCGGCGGGCTGCCGCGTGGCCGAAACTGATGGCTGCGCCGCGGATTTCAAGACCCGTCCATCGCGCAGGCGCCGCGTAAACTCGCCGCATACATCACACAGGAGCACCCCCATGATCCAGACCGGCCAGAGCATCCCCGAAGTCGTGGTCCAGCAGATCACGCCGAAGGGCATCGAGAAGACCGACACGGTGTCCCTGTTCGGAACCGGCAAGACCGTGTTGTTCGCGGTGCCGGGCGCATTCACGCCCACCTGCTCGGAGCAGCACCTGCCGGGTTTCGTGCAGCACTTCGACGAGTTCCGCCGCCAGGGCTATGACGTCGCCTGCATGGCGGTGAACGACCCGTTCGTGATGCAGGCGTGGATGAAGAGCGCCGGCGTGCCGGACGGCATGCGCATGGTCGCCGACGGCAATGCGGAACTCGCGCGCGCGCTGGGCCTTGAACTCGACGCTTCGGCCTACGGGATGGGTATCCGCTCCAAGCGTTTCGCAATGCTCATCCAGGACGGCGCGGTGAAGCAGCTGTTCGTAGAAGCGCCGGGCGAGTTCCGCGTATCCACGGCGGAGCACATGCTGGAAGCGATCGCCGGCTGATGGCCTCCGGCGGGGCCGCAGGCTCGCACGCTCCCCGGCGGCTGGCTTGCGGCCTCAGCCGCGCGCCACGAACACCGGCTGCTGTGCAGTCAGCCACGCCTGCACCTCGGCATTCGGGACGGGGCGCCCGAACAGGAATCCCTGCAACACATCGCAGCCGAGTTCACGCAGCCGGTCCGAGGTCGCCTCGTCCTCGACGCCTTCGGCTGCCACGGACAGGCCGAATCGATGCGCCAGGTCGACGACGAAACGGATGATGTCGGCGTACGCCGGATCGGTCAGCAGGCCGGTCACGAAGGAGCGGTCGATCTTCAGCTCGTCGGCCGGGATATTGCGGAAATACGAGAGGCACGAGTAGCCGGTGCCGAAGTCGTCGATCGAGATCTGCACGCCCATCGCACGCACGCGCTGCAGGATCGGGAACGCGACGGCCGCATCCATCAGCGAACCTTCGGTGATCTCCAGCACCAGCTGGACCCCGTCGCCCCATAGCCGCAGCGCGTCCTCCACCAGTTCCGGCAGGTCGGGCTGCGTCGCGAGCACGCCCGGGATGTTGACCGACACCGACGGCCGCCCGCACGGCACGGTCCACTGCGATGCATGACGCAGCGACGTGTTGAGCGCCCACACCGTGAGCTTCTTGATGTGGCCGATGCGTTCGGCGACGGGGATGAACACATCCGGCGAGATGGCGCCGCGCGTGCCGCTGTTCCAACGCATCAGTGCCTCGGCGCCAACCGGCTGCAGCGTGCTCGCGGATACCTTCGGCTGGTAGGCAAGTAACATTTCGCCGCGTTCGATGGCAGTACCGAGCTGCATTTCGAGATCCCACTGATCCGAGATGTCGAGGTCGGCGCCAGTGTCCGGAGCGAACGCATGGCGGGCACCGAGCCTCCGTGCGCGCATCAATGCGGCTTCGGCGCGGCGCAGCAGGAATTCCGAATGCGTGGCGTGCCGCGGGCAAAGCGCGACGCCGAGCGTGACCGGCACGTGCAGGCGCGCCGCGCCGGCCTCCACCGGCGTGTCCAGCAGGCGGAACAGCTTCTGCACCGCCAGCTCGACGTGCCCTGCATTGAGCACGTTACTGAAGATCAGCGCGAAGCGGTTGTCGCCGATGCGCGCGGCGTAATCCTGCGGACGAAGCACCGACTGGAGTTGTCGCGCGAGATGCGCGAGCAGGCGATCCCCGAGCGCATAGCCATGGACGCCGTTTATCTCGGCGAACCCATCGATGTCGACCACGACGAGCGCGACCGACGCGCGGTTCTCGCTCGCATGCACAACCTGCCGGCCCAGCAGCGACAGGAAATCTCGGCGCCCGCGCAGCCCGGTGAGTTCGTCGTCGGCGGCCACGTCAGTCCAGGAACAGCGCTGCGCGATCGATGCCGTAGGCACCTTGCGGCAGGCCGCCGCGAACGTTCAGAGGCTCGCCATCGGCGTCGTCGAGCACTTCCGCCAGGTCCACCAGACGAAAGTCGTCGAGTGGCCGTTTGCTGGCGTCTAGCAACAACATCACCGTCGGACGAAGGCGCTTGAGCGTGTTGACCGACATCACCACGCCGACGCTGCCGTCGGTCAGCTCGACGAGCGTGCCGGTGGGATAAACGCCGCAGGTCCGTATGAACTGTTCGACGAGTTCGGCCTGGAAGAGCCGGTCGCGCGCCTGGTAGAGCTCCATCACCGCCTGGTGCGGCGAGCGGCTGTCGGCGTAGGGGCGTTGGCTGACCATGGCGTCGAAACTGTCCACGAGCCCTGCGATGCGCGCGGGCATGGGGATCGCGTTGCCACGCAGCGCGCCCGGATAGCCCGAGCCGTCGTGACGCTCGTGATGGTGCTCGACGATGCGCGCGACCATTGGCGACAGTCCGCGCGTCTCGGCCACGATTCGCCGGCTCTCGGCCACGTGCGAGCGCAGCTGGCCCAATTCTTCCGCTGTGACGCGCCCGGTCTTGGAGAGCAGTTCGCCGGACAGGCGCACCTTGCCCACGTCGCACAGCAGGGCACCGAGCGCCAGGTCACGCAGATCCTCACGCTCGAAGCCCAGGTGTCGGCCGAACGCCGCTGCCCAGATCGAGCACGCCAGGCCGTGCTGGTAGATGTAGTCGCCCTTCCGACGCATCTCCAGCACCCACGGCAGCGCACCGGGATTGCGCGTGATCGAGTCGAGCATGGTGTCGACGCCTTCGCGGAGGCGATCGGCGTCGAGCTTGCCGCCGTCGCGCAGTCCGTCCATCACCTCGCGCACGTCCGTTTCAAGGCCCGTGTGCGCGGCCTGTGCCGCTGCGACTTCAGCGCCGAACACCCGCGACAGCAGGCCGCGGAACGGCGCGGGTTTCGCGGGCGTCGTGGCCGGCGGCGGTTCCTCCTGCACGACGTAATGCAACGCCGGCTCGACTCCACGCAGCGTGTCGACGCGCACGTGGCGGCACATCGCCTGGATGCGGCGGACGTCGGCGGCGGTGCCGAGCCTCACGCCCTCGAGTGGGAAGCCCGTGCCGAGCCAGGGGCGGTCGAGCTCGGCGACGAACATGCCGGGCCGCAGCCCATCGACCCTGATCAGCAGCGTCTGGCGTCCCTTCGCCGGGGCGGGGCCGATCAGCACCGCGCGTAACCGGCCGCGGCTGCTGACAGTGTCACGGCCGTCCGAGCGTGGCAGTGTCGGGTCATAGGCAATGCATCGGGTCCACCAGGCCGGTTTATCGGCCCGCGGCGAGCCGGCTTTAGGTTTCCAGCGCCCGCTCGCGAGGACGCCGCCCGGGGGCGGCGTCGTGGCATTACGCTTGAACCGTCAGGCCGGATCATCCTGCGCCGGATCGAGCGACGCATCGGGGTCCGGCCCCGCGACGCCCAGCACCTCGGGATCGATGCCTGCATCGTCGAGGTCTACCGGAACCACGGAACCGCTGAGCATCTCGTCCTCCTCTTCCAGCGAGACGTCGATTCGCTCGATCGCCTGCAGGCACTCGTCAGCGCCGAGCTTGATCAGCGTGACGCCCTGGGTGTTGCGGCTGACCTGCGAGATCTCCGAGGCCCGCGTACGCACGAGCGTACCGCGATCCGAGATCAACAGCACCTCGTGGTGGTCACTGAGCTGGATCGCGCCCACGAGCTCGCCGTTTCGGTCCGTCGTCTTCAACGCGATGACGCCCTGCGTACCGCGACCCTTGCGCGGGTACTCGTCGAGCGGCGTGCGCTTGCCGTAGCCCCGCTCGCTCGCGGTGAGCACGTCGCCGTTGCCCTCGACCACGATCAGGCTGACGACCTTCGCCCCGTCCGCGTCGCCCTCGCCTTCGGCCAGGCGCATGCCGCGCACGCCGGTGGCGGTTCGGCCCATCGGGCGCACCGCAGACTCGGAGAAACGCACGCCCTTGCCGTTGCTGGCGAACATCATGATGTCGCGCGTGCCATCGGTAAGTTCGGCATTGACCAGCGCGTCGCCGTCGTCGAGCGAAATCGCGATCTTGCCGCGCTGCAGGCGGAACGAGAACTCGGTCAGCGGCGTCTTCTTGACGGTGCCGTTGCGGGTGGCGAAGAACACGAACTTGCCCTCCGCGTACTCGCGCACAGGCACGACGGCCTGGACCTGCTCGCCGGCTTCCAAGGGAATCCAGTTGATGATCGGGCGCCCACGCGACGTCGCGCCGGCCTCCGGCAGCTGGTGCACGGGCAACCAGAACACGCGACCGCTGCTGGTGAACGTCAACAGCGTGTCGTGCGTGTTGACCAGCCACAGGTTGTCGATGAAGTCTTCGTCTTTCGTCTTGGCGGCGTTGCGACCGCGACCGCCGCGCTTCTGCGCGCGATAGGCGGCGACAGGCTGGCGCTTGGCGTAGCCCGAATGCGAGAGCGTCACCACCACGTCTTCCGGCGCGATCAGGTCGAGGATGTCGAAGTCTTCTTCGCTCGGCCGGATTTCACTGCGACGCGCGTCGCCGAATTCTGATTTGAGGTCGAGCAGTTCGGTACGGATGACTTCGCGCAGGCGATCCGGATTGACCAGGATTTCGATCAGCGCGCGGATCGACTCCAGCAGCGCGCGGTATTCGTCGGTGAGCTTGTCCTGCTCGAGCCCGGTCAGGCGATGCAGGCGCATTTCGAGGATCTGCTGCGCCTGTGTCTCGGTGAGCTGGTAGCGCTGCGCCCCGTTTTCGTCGACAAGGCCGACGCCCGACGGCAGGTCGTCCGGCCGCGACGAATCCGCGCCCGCCGCCGCGAGCAGCGTGCTCACTAGGCCCGGCGTCCAGGTGCGGGCCAGCATGCGCTCGCGCGCCTCGACCGGATTGGCCGACGTGCGGATCAGCTCGATCATCTCGTCGATGTTGGCGAGCGCGACAGTGAGGCCTTCGAGGATGTGCGCACGCGCACGCGCCTTGCGCAGGTCGAAGATGGTGCGGCGCGTGACCACTTCTCGGCGGTGGCGCACGAACGCGTCGATGATCTCGCGCAGGTTGAGCAGGCGCGGGCGGCCGTCGACCAACGCGACCATGTTGATGCTGAACACCGACTCCATCTGCGTCTGCTGATAGAGGTTGTTGAGCACGACTTCGGCGGACTCGCCGCGCTTGACCTCGATGTAGATGCGCATGCCGTCCTTGTCGGACTCGTCGCGCAGTTCGCTGATGCCTTCGAGGCGCTTTTCCTTCACCAGCTCGGCGATCTTCTCGATCAGCCGCGCCTTGTTCACCTGGTACGGAATCTCGGTGACGATCACGGCCTCGCGGCCGTTGTCCATCGTCTCGATGCCGGCGCGCGCGCGCATGCGAACGCGACCACGGCCCGTGCGATACGCGGCGACGATGCCGGCGGTGCCGTTGATGATGCCCGCGGTGGGGAAGTCCGGCCCCGGGATGAACTCCATCAGGCCTTCGACATCGATCTCGGGGTTGTCGATGAACGCGATCGTCGCGTCGATGACTTCGTTGAGGTTGTGCGGCGGAATGTTAGTCGCCATGCCGACCGCGATACCGGCGGAGCCGTTGATCAGCAGGTTCGGCACACGCGTCGGCATGACGGTGGGCTCGAGTTCCTTCTCGTCGTAGTTGGGCTGGAAGTCGACGGTCTCCTTATCGATGTCCGCCATCAGCTCGTGCGCGATGCGCGACATGCGCGCTTCGGTGTAACGCATCGCCGCCGCGGAGTCGCCGTCGATCGAGCCGAAGTTGCCCTGCCCGTCCACCAGCATGTAGCGCAGCGAGAACGGCTGCGCCATGCGCACGAGCGTGTCGTACACCGCGGTGTCGCCGTGCGGGTGGTATTTGCCGATGACGTCGCCGACGATTCGCGCGGACTTGTAGTACGGCCTGTTGCTGTGCGCACCCAGCTCGTGCATCGCGAAGAGCACGCGGCGATGGACCGGCTTGAGGCCGTCGCGCACGTCCGGCAGCGCGCGACCGACGATCACGCTCATCGCGTAATCGAGGTAACTGCGGCGCATCTCGTCTTCGAGGTTGACCGGGATGATTTCGCGAGCGAGTTCCGTCATCGGGATTCCGTTTGAGGCTGGGACGCACCTACCGAAGCGGCTGCCGACCCGGGGCTTTCGCACCGGGCGCAAGTCGCCTAAGCAAGGCTGTCCTTGAGAGCCGAAATGGTACCACGCGCGGACGCCGGAAGCACGCGTTTTCCGGACTTAAAACAATGACTTACGCGTGGAACATGGCGGGCTTCGTGCCTCGAGCATGCCGCCGTCGAGGCCGCGTTTGAACGCGGTCCGCCGCCGTTCCGCGCCGCTGCGTTGTTAGAGCCGATCGCACTCCCGCGAAGCAGGCCGCCCAGGCGGTCTCAGCCGAACGCTGCGCGCATCGCGGCCGCATCGGGCCGGGTGATCACGCCCTTCTCGGTGACGATGACGTCGACCAGCGAATGGGGCGTGACATCGAACACCGGGTTCCACGCCTCGATTTCATTGGCGGCCGTGCGCACCCCTGCGATATGCAGCAGTTCGCTCGGTTCGCGCTCCTCGATATGGATCGCATCGCCGTCGGGCGTGTCCAGATCTACGGTGGACGACGGAGCCACCACCATGAAGCGCACGCCGTGGTGGCGGGCGGCGATGGCGAGCTGGTAGGTGCCGATCTTGTTGGCGGTGTCGCCGTTCGCGCAGATGCGGTCGGCGCCGACGATCACCCACTGCACCGCACCGGTGCGCATCAGGTGGGCCGCCGCGGCGTCCGCGATCAGAGTCGGCATGATGCCGTCCTGCTGCAGCTCCCACACCGTCAATCGCGCGCCCTGCAGCCACGGCCGAGTCTCGCCCGCGTAGACCTTGTCGATGCGACCTTGCGCGACGCCCGCGCGAATGACGCCAAGCGCCGTGCCGAAGCCGGCCGTCGCCAGCGAGCCGGTGTTGCAGTGCGTGAGCACCTGGCTGCCCGGTTCGATCAGCGCGGCACCGAGCGCGCCCATCCGCCGGTTGGCGGCCAGGTCCTCGGTGGCGATCGCGTGCGCCTCGCGCTGCAGCGCACGGCGCCAATCCGCGCCCGCGCCAAGGAGTGCGCGACGCATGCGCGCGAGCGCCCAGGCAAGGTTCACGGCCGTCGGGCGTGCGGCGTTCAACGTCGCCAGGCGAGGCTCGAGCGCTTCGAGCGCCGCGCGGCCATCGTCGGCTTCGACATCGTTCGCGGCAAGAACAGCGCCCCACGCCGCCGCGATGCCGATTGCGGGTGCTCCGCGCACGGTGAGATTGGCAATGGCGTCGGCGACCGCCCGGTAATCCGCGCAGTGCACGTACTCCACCGCGAACGGAAGCTTGCGCTGGTCGAGCAGGTCGAGCGTGTCGCCCGTCCAGCGGATCGGACGGACGCGGTCGTAACGGTCGAAGTCGAAGTCGGAATCCATGCGCGCATTCTACGGGCACGGGCGCCGTGCACTGGTCGCTACCAGCGGCCGTCGCTCACGCCATCGGTCACTTCGAACTCGGCACGGCAGCCCTGGTCGACCCACACAGCCCCGCGTGCCACGCCCCAGCTCCGACCCTGCACGCAGTCCGCATGCGAAAGCTGCTTGATCAACCTGACACCGCCGCGACCCACCGCACCGCAGCTGCGCGGCTTGCCGTCGTCCGACTCGCAGCGAAAACGAGCGGGTTCGACCGGCGATTCATCGTCGTCGCGGCCGCCGAGGCGGAATTCCGCGCGGCAACCGCCGTTGACCCACACGCCCGAGCGATCGATGCCCCATGACTGGCCGCGGATACACTGGTTCCTCGACATCTGCCGCACCACGTCGACGCCGCCACGCGTGTCGGCGCTGCAATGCTTCCAGCGGCCGTCTTCGGAGGCGCACTTGAGCGACTGCCCGATGCGGCCACCATTGCCATAACCGTAGTTGACGCCGTAGCCGCGGCGGCCGTCGGCGGGGAACGCGAGGAACACGGCACGACAGCCCTGCGTCACCCAGATCGAACGACGCATGCGGCCCCAGGTGCGACCTTCGATGCACGGTGCCTGCGACAACTGGCGAAGCAGGCGCGCGCCCCCCGTTGCATCCACCGAACACTCGCGCGTCTTGCCATCGGAGGACTCGCAGCGCAGGGGGCGGCCGTCCGGCGGTACATCGCCGGCGGCGCTCGCGCCCGGCGCAAGGCCGAGCACCGCCACCATGCCAGCCACCTTCACCGCCGTCCGCATGTCCGATCCCCTGCCAAGCCGCCTACCGACTGTAGCCGCACGACGTGAACGCAGGCGATCTGGAGCGGGGCCCGCGTAGAACCGTTCACGTGGCGTCATGCGCGTGCGAAATCGAAGGCCAGCACGTCGGCAATGCGCGTGGTGCCCAGCAACGCCATCAGCAGGCGGTCGACACCCACCGCGACGCCTGCACAGGACGGCATGCCGGACGCCATGGCTGCCAGCAGGAACTCGTCGCGCGGTACGAACGGGCCGCTGCGCGCGGCGCGGCGCTCGATATCGGCATCGAAACGCCTCGCCTGTTCGGCACCATCGAGCAACTCGAAATAACCGTTTGCCAGTTCCAGCGGCCCGAGATAGACCTCGAACCTCTGCGCCACCGGCGGTTCGCCGCCGCGCACGCGCGCGAGTGCGCACTGGGACGCGGGGTAGTCGTGAACGATGTGGAGGGTGTCGTTGCGAAACGTCGGCTGGATGCGATGCGTCATCAGCAGGTCGAGCCAGTCGTCGCGCGTCAGCCCTTCCGGGTCGATCCGAACGTCGCCCATCGCCGCGCGCAGTTCATCGATGGATGCACGGTGCGGGTCGACGCCCAGATGCGCGACGTACAGCGCGCCGTACGTGATCTCGCAGACGCTGGCGTGTCGGCCGACCAGCGCCAGGCACGCTGCGATGAGTTCGACCACCTCGCGCGCGACCGCCATGTGGTCGATACCGACGCGATACCACTCCAGCATCGTGAATTCCGGATTGTGACGGCCGCCGGCTTCGCCGTCGCGGAAGACGCGGCCGAGTTCGTAGCAGTCCCCGACACCCGATGCGAGCAGGCGCTTGAGCGCGAACTCGGGCGAGGTTCGCAGCCATCGCCGTCGTGAACCGCCGTCGGTACGGCCGCTGAAATCGACGTGGAACGATTCGATATTCGGATCGGTCGTGCCCGAACGCGACAGCACCGGCGATTCGACCTCGAGCACGTCGCGCTCGGCCATGAACTCGCGGATGCGGCGGTTCACCGAAGCCCGAAGGCGCAACGCGTCAAGCGACGCACTCGGACGCCAGTTTGCCTGTGCGTGGCTCATGGGAGCGGGTGCTTGGCGAGAAAGGCCGACAGGCGTGCCTCGTCCCAAACCTCTACGCCGAGCGACGTCGCCTTGTCGAGCTTCGATCCCGCCGCTTCGCCCGCGACCACGAACGACGTCTTGCTCGACACGCTTCCCGCGATCTTCGCGCCGAGCGCCTGCAGTTTCGAACCTGCCTGTTCGCGCGTCATCGTGGACAGCGAGCCGGTCAGCACGACGGTCTGGCCGTCGAGCGGGCCGGCCGGCTGCGATGCCTCTTCCGGAACGGCGGCCAGCACGCGTTTGCGTGCGCGAAGCACGGACTGCAGAAGCGCGGCGTTGCCGTCGTCTGTGCGCCACCCGGTCAACGCCTCGGCTACTGCCGCGGGAACCTCGGCCGCGGCTAGCGCGCCGGCGTCCACCTTTGGCAGCCGGTCGGGCTCGACGGCCTGGGCGATCTGCTCGGCGCGCAGCCGGGTGACCTTGGGAATCTCCAGATGTACGAGGACCGTCGCGACGTCGAGATGCTCGCGCAGCCTGGGCGACGGGGCGTGCTCGTCGTTCGGATGCACGCCGCGCGACAGCAGCGTGTCGATCACGGCCTGGTTGCCCGGCTGGTCGAAGAAGTGGCCCAGCGCACGCGCCACTTCGCCGCCGATGTCAGGCACGGATTTGAACAGGGGCCACGGTAGGCGCCGGACGAGTTCGAGCGAGCCGAACCACGCGGCCAGTGCCTTCGCGGTGCTCTCGCCGACGTGTTCGATGCCGAGTGCGAACAGCAGGCGCTCCAGCGTGGTGTCCCGGCTGCGATCGATCGACGCGAGCAGGTTCTCGGCCCAGCGCGTCGCGACCTTGCCGCGTGGCTTGCCGGCGTCGCCGGCATCGCGCTCGACGTCGCGCGCGTCGACCTCGCGCTTCATCGCCAGCAGGTCGTCCAGCGTCAGCGCGTACAGGTCGCCTACTTCGCGGACATAGCCCAGGTCGCACAGGTCCTCGACGATCCGGTCACCGAGGCCTTCGATATCCATCGCGCGCCGCGACGCGAAATGACGCACAGCCTCCTTGCGTTGCGCCGGGCACGCGAGCTCGCCGGAACAGCGCCAGGCGGCCTCGCCCTCCTCCCGTACGATCTCCGAGCCGCAGACGGGGCACGTCGACGGCATCGCCCACGGTTGCGCGCCGGCGGGCCGTTCCGATTCCACGACGCGCACGACTTCCGGAATCACGTCGCCCGCACGCCGCACGATCACGGTGTCGCCCGCGCGCACGTCGAGTCGCGCGACCTGGTCGGCGTTGTGCAAGGTCGCGCTGGTGACCACGACGCCCGCAACCTGCACCGGCCGCAGCCTCGCGACCGGGGTCACCGCGCCGGTGCGCCCGATCTGGATCTCGATCGATTCCAACAGCGTCGACTGCTCCTGCGCCGGAAACTTGTGCGCGATCGCCCAGCGCGGGGCACGCGACACGAAGCCCATCTCGCGCTGGAACGCGTAATCGTCGAGCTTGTAGACGACACCGTCGATGTCGAACGGAAGGTGTCCACGGCGCTCGGCGGTGGCGCGGTAGTAGCCGAGCAGACCGTCGACGCCGCGGACGACGCGGTTTTCCGCACTCACTGGGAAGCCCCAGCTGCGCAGGCGCGCCAGAGTTTGGGAATGCGTATCCGGCAACTCGCCGCCTTCAACCGCACCGACGGCATACGCGTAGAACGCGAGCGGACGTTGCGCGGTAATGCGAGGATCGAGTTGCCGCAGCGAGCCCGCCGCGCCATTGCGCGGATTGGCGAGCGGGCGGCCGCCTTCGGCGAGCACGCGCGCGTTGTAGTCGTTGAACGCCGCGATCGGCATGAATACTTCGCCCCGCACCTCGAGCACGGCGGGCCAGCCCTTGCCCAGCAGGTGCAAGGGAATCGTGCGGATCGTTCGCGCGTTGGCGGTTACGTCCTCGCCCGTCGCGCCGTCTCCGCGCGTAGCCGCCACTGCCAGCTGCCCGTCTTCGTAGCGAAGGCTGATGGCAAGCCCGTCAAGCTTGGGCTCGGCGGAGAATGCGGGGTCGCGCACGTCGAGCGTCTGCTCGATGCGACGCACGAAGTCCGCCACTTCGCCGTCCTCGAAGGCGTTGGACAGCGACAGCATCGGTACCGAATGCACCACCTGCGCGAAGGCGCCAGCCGGCGCGGAACCAACACGCCGAGTAGGGGATACGTCCGAAGCCAGGTCCGGATGCGCGGCTTCGAGCGCTTCGAGCTCGCGCATCAGGCGGTCGTAGTCGGCATCCGGGATTCCCGGGTCGTCGAGAACGTAGTAGCGGTGGTTCGCCTCGGCGATCAGGCGACGCAGCTGTTCGACGCGCGCGGCAGGCTGGAGCATGCGGTCAGCGCGCGTCGCCCGAACGCTTGGACAGCCAGTCGTGGATGCCTTGCGGAATATCACGCTGCGCGCGTCCGGAGACATAGATGCCGATGTGGCCGCCACGGAAAGACACTTCGCTGTAGTCCTTCGTGCCGACGAGACCGCGCAAAGGCTTCGATGCGGACGGCGGCACGAGGTGATCCTGCTCCGCGTAGATGTTCAGCACCGGCATGTCGATCCGGCGCAGCGAGACCTCGCGTTCGCCGATGCGCACGGCGCCTTCGACCAGCCCGTTGCGCTGGTAGAACTGCTTGATGAACTCGCGGAAGGCCTCGCCGGCAAGGTCCGGCGAATCGAAGATCCACGTCTCCATGCGCAGGAAATCTTCGAGTGCGCGCTTGTCTTCGAGGATGTCCACCAGCCCGACGTACTTCTGCACCAGCAGGCGATACGGCTTGAGCGTGAGGTAGCACCAGTTCATGACGTCCGCCGGCACGTTGCCTAGCGTGTCGACCATCAGGTCAACGTCGAGCTGTCGCGCCCATCCGGCCAGCATGTTGTCGGGCGTGTGGAAATCGACCGGCGTCACCATCGTGACGAGGTTGCGTACCTTCGCCGGGTTGAGCGCGGCATAGCAAAGCGAGAACACGCCGCCCTGGCAGATGCCGAGCAGGTTCACCGCATCGACGTCGTGCGCCCGGCGCAGATGGTCGACTGCGCCGCCGAGGAAGCGCTCGATGTAATCCTCGAGCGTCAGGTAGCGATCGGAACGGTCCGGGTAGCCCCAGTCGATGATGTAGACGTCCTGCCCGCGCTCGAGCAGCCCGCGCACGATGGATTTGTCGCTCTGCAGGTCGACCATGTACGGGCGGTTCACCAGCGCGTAGGCGATGAGCAGCGGCACGTGTTCCGACGGTTCGACCCCTTCCCTGCGGAAGCGGTACAGCGCCACCTTGCCGTCGCGCCAGACTTCGTCACGCTGGCTCGCACCGATCTCGATCGGGTCGAGCGAGGCGAGCGTTTCGACGCCCTTGCGCAAGCGCGACTGCACCTGCATGGCCTCGCGTGCGAGCGCGTCGAGGCCGATGTCGATCGGCGATCCTTGCTTGGCGTCCATCAGCGTTTATCGGCCTTGCGAATCGGGGTCTCGGACGCGCGAGCCTTCGATGCGGCGGGCTTCGACTTCGCCGGCTTCGACGCGGGCGGTTTTGAAGTGGCCGGCTTCGCCGCGGCGGTCTTCGGGGCGCTGCGCCCAGGCGCCTGCTGTCTCGAAGAGCCTGGTTTCGGTGCCGGTTTGCCGGCTGTTGCTTGCGGCGCGGCGCGCGGCGTCAGCGCATCGACCGCGGATCGCAACCGGGCCACATCGCGCTCCAGGCCAGCGATCTTGCGATGCGCGGCGTCCACTTCCGACCGACCGGGAATTCCCATTTGCGCGCCGGCAAGTTCCATCTCCTGCTGCATCGCGGCCCGCACCCGCATCTGCGCGTTGACGAAGTCGCCGAACGCCTTCTGGAAGCGCTCGCCGGTGGCGACGTCGGCGTACGCGTCCTCGGCGGCGTCGATCCAGAGATCGAAGAGCCCCCGCGCGGTGTCGACGGGCTTGTGGTCACTGCCGCGCTTGGCGAGCAGGGATTCGAAGCGCGCGAATGCAGCCTGACCGGCTTCCGCGATCACGGCGTTGAATGCCTGCGACGCCTGCTGGAATTCCGCGCCCGCCTTCGCGAGTGCCTGCGCACGTTCCTGGTGCTCGCGCGTGAAACCGAACGCGGGCATGTCCAGCGGGCCACGTGCCCCGCCTCCCATGCCGGGCGGCATGAAGGACGCCGGCATGAAGGCGCCTGCCGCGGAAGCCTGCGCCAGCGGGTTGTCGCCCAGCATGGAGCGCCACGCGGCGGCAATGTCCGCCGGCTGCGCCGCGCCGCCGCTGAATTGCGCGGCGACCTGCTGCATCTGGGCCATCCACTGCTGCGCCAACACGGTCGGATCGATTGCCTGCGGCGCTGCAGGCGCGGCCGGTTTCCACCATGCGAACGGATCAGGCGCAGCCGGTTGCTGCGGCGACATCGCGGCGAACCACTGGCGCCCGAAACGCTCGAACTGGGCGGGATCGAACGCGGGAATGCCAAAGCCCGCAGCGTTGAAAGGCGATGTCGACATTGGGTCACTCCGGCAGGAAGCCGATGATAGCGAACCGGCGTGCGTGCCCTGTCAGGGCTTCGGGATGCGCAGCGTCTTGCTGATCATCAGCGAGCCCGACAGCGCGAACAGCAGCACGAGAGGATGCAACTGCCACGGGCCCAGCTGGACGACGCCGAGCCACACGTCGCGTCCCAGCGCACCTCGCATGGCCGCAAGCGCCAGCACGATCACCAGCACGAGACTTGTTGGAATGGGCGTGCCCTCGAAGTACGGCACCTTGTCGCCGTCGCCCGCGAGCTGCTCGGCGGTGACGTTGTAGCGCGCCAGCCGGCTGACGCCGCAGCCGACGAACCAGCTGAGAACCACCCAGTCCCAGCCGCCCTGCAGGCCGCAGGCGTAGGCGAGCGCCGCGGGCGCCACGCCGAACGAGATCACGTCCGCGAGCGAATCGAGTTCGCGACCGAGCGTCGACGCCGACTTGCGCCAGCGCGCCACGCGGCCGTCCAGCGCGTCGAAGATGAAGGCGAGCGGGATCAGGGCCATGCCGGTGAGCAGGTCGCGGACCACGCCTTCCTGGAGAAAACGCATCGCCGCGAAGATGGCCCCGGTGCCGCAGAACGCATTCGCGAGCGTGAACCAGTCGGCGAGGTGGAATTCGCGGAGCATCGAGAAATGGCGCTTCATGTCGGGCTCCGGCTGCTTGTGGCGAGGAGCCTGCCAAACAAGGCGTGATGCGCGCAACAGGAGTCGTCCGCTCTGCTGGCAGCGGCTGCCAGGCCACGGTAATTCGGGACGGGCTCTTGGAGCGTCCCGGCGCCCATTGGATCGGTCGAGGGTTGGTGCGATCGGGTTTGCGGCGGGCCGCCCCGGCGCAGCGCAAAGCCAACCCGCGGCATGCGAGGGCCTCCGTTTCGCATCGACGACATGCAGTTGCCGCCATCGGCGCGATCGCGTTGCGCTGCCGTCGCGAGGCCTGCACCGGGGCCGACGCTCGGCCACTGATCCTCCATGACAGGACGATGAGCGCAAAACCGCGGACACCTGCAGCAAAACTGTCGCGCAAAGAAAAAGGCGAGCCGGAGCTCGCCTCTTTCCGAATAGCGAAGACTTCGCGGCGAATTACTCGGCCGCGGCGCCCTCGCCCTCCTCGACTGCCTTCATCGACAGGCGGATGCGGCCCTGCTTGTCGACTTCCAGCACCTTGACCTTGACGATGTCGCCTTCCTTGAGCACGTCGCTGACCTTCTCGACGCGATCGTTGGAGATCTGCGACACGTGGACGAGGCCGTCCTTGCCGGGAGAGATCGTCACGAACGCACCGAAGTCCATCAGCTTGGCGACCTTGCCTTCGTAGATGCGGCCCGGCTCGACGTCGGACGTGATCTGCTCGATGCGCGCCTTCGCCGCCTGGCCCGCCACCGCGTTCACCGATGCGATGGTGATCGTGCCGTCGTCCTGGATGTCGATCTGCGTGCCGGTTTCCTTGGTGATCGCCTGGATCACCGAACCGCCCTTGCCGATCACTTCGCGGATCTTGTCGGGATGGATCTTGATCGTGATCAGGCGCGGCGCGAACTCGCTGAGCTCGGTGCGCGACGTGCTGAGCGCGTTCGACATCTCGCCGAGGATGTGCAGACGGCCCTGCTTCGCCTGGGCGAGCGCGGCCTTCATGATTTCCTCGGTGATGCCCTGGATCTTGATGTCCATCTGCAGCGCGGAGATACCGTTGCTGGTACCGGCCACCTTGAAGTCCATGTCGCCGAGGTGATCCTCGTCACCGAGGATGTCGGAGAGCACGACGAAGTTGTCGCCCTCCTTCACCAGGCCCATCGCGATACCCGCGACCGGCGCCTTGATCGGCACGCCGGCGTCCATCAGCGCGAGCGACGAACCGCAGACCGACGCCATCGACGACGAACCGTTCGACTCGGTGATCTCCGATACGACGCGGATGGTGTACGGGAACGATTCCATCGTCGGCATCACGGCAAGTACGCCGCGCTTGGCGAGGCGGCCATGGCCGATCTCGCGACGCTTCGGGCCCATCATGCGACCGGCTTCACCGACCGAGTAGGGCGGGAAGTTGTAGTGGAACAGGAAGTGATCCTTGTACTCGCCACCGACGGCATCGATGATCTGGCCGTCGCGCGCGGTACCGAGCGTTACCGCCACGATTGCCTGCGTTTCACCGCGGGTGAAGAGCGACGAGCCGTGCACGCGCGGCAGGATGCCGACGCGTGACTGGATCGGACGAACCGTATCCAGCGCGCGACCGTCGATGCGGACCTTGGTGGCGAGCACCGCGTCGCGCATGGTCTGGTATTCGAACTCGCCGAACTCCTTGGAGAGGTCGGCGGGCTTCCAGCCGTTGGCTTCGCACTGCGCCGCAAGCGACGCGATGACGTCCTTCTTGAGCGCGGAGATGGCGTCCTTCCGCTCCAGCTTGTCGCGCACCGAGAACGCCTGCGTCAGGCGATCGCCGATCGCAGCCTTCAGCGCCGTGACCATCTCCTGATTTGCTTCCGGCGCGGACCACGTCCACTTCGGCTTGCCGGCTTCGGCGACGAGTGCATTGATCGCTTCGATCGCCACCTGCATCTGCTGGTGACCGAACATCACCGCGCCGAGCATCACGTCTTCCGACAGCTCCTGCGCTTCCGACTCCACCATCAGCACGGCGGCGGCGGTGCCGGCGACGACGAGCTCGAGCTTGGAATCGACGAGCTCGGTCTTGGTCGGGTTGAGCAGGTACTGGCCATCCTTGTAACCGACCTTCGCGGCGCCGATCGGGCCGTCGAACGGCGCACCCGACAACGACAGCGCGGCGGACGCGCCGAGCAGCGCCAGGATGTCACCGTCGACTTCCGGGTTCATCGACATCACGGTGGCGATGATCTGCACTTCGTTGCGGAAACCATCCGGGAAGAGCGGACGGATCGGGCGGTCGATCAGGCGCGAGATCAGCGTTTCCTTCTCGGTCTGCCGACCTTCGCGTTTGAAGAAGCCACCGGGAATGCGTCCGCCGGCGTAGAACTTCTCCTGATAGTCGACCGTCAGGGGAAAGAAGTCCTGGCCTTCGCGCGCGGTCTTGTTGGCGACGGCGCTGACCAGCAGCACGGTGCCCTCGCACGAGACCATGACGGCGCCGCCTGCCTGGCGAGCGATTTCGCCCGTTTCCAGGCTGACCTGGTGTGCGCCGTACTGGAACGTCTTGGTAATTTTCGCCACGTTTTGAATTCCTTCGTCTCTTGGTGCGATCCGCGAAAGGCCCCTGCCCGCGCGGTGGGCACGACGTGCCCCAAAAACAAACCGCGGCGCATCACTGCGCCGCGGCGGGTATCTCTCTTAGCGGCGCAGACCGAGCTTCTCGATCAGTGCCTTGTAGCGCTCGTTGTCTTTGCGCTTCAGGTAATCGAGCAGGCTGCGGCGGCGGTTGACCATCTGCAGCAGGCCGCGACGCGAGTGGTGGTCCTGCTTGTGAAGCTTGAAGTGCCCGGAAAGCTGCTCGATGCGAGCGGTCAGCAAGGCAACCTGTACTTCCGGCGAACCGGTGTCGTTATCGCCACGAGCGTGTTCGCTGATGACCTTGGAGGTATCGATGGACATCTATTTTCCTTGAGACGCGGAACCTGCAGACACGATCGGCGACGGACTTGTCCGGGCCGACGTACCGCATGGGCCGCCGGTTGGCTATGAAGGGTGCCCGAAGGCGCGCGTATTGTAGCTGTCGGGTGTCGCAGCCAACAAGGCGAAAACACGCGCGGCCGCTAGGCGGTAGGTGCCGACGCCCAGGCGAATAGGCGCTTTGGTCGCAGCAAGCCGGACTGTGATGATGCGAGCCCCAGCAGGCCGCCGGCGTCCGAGCGGACCAGCACGAGATCGGGCGACGCATTGTTGCTCGCGCTCGACTGCCCGGCGGCGGGCGCGCCCGCGGTTGCCGCGGCCTCTGCGGGCGCGGGATCAGCCACGGTCTGGCCGTGCCCGAAGCGCCGGCTCGTTTCCGCGTCCAGCACGCGCTGCGGAAAATGCGCCAGGGCGGCATCGATCGACAGCAAGCGGCTGTCCAGGGCGTCCGCATCCTCGGCGAGCGCCGCGATCTCGTCGAGACTCAGCATGACCGGGGCGCGGAAAGGATCCACCCAGAGTCGACGCAACTCGACGACATGCGCCCCGCAGCCGAGCAATTCACCCAGGTCGCGCACCAGGCTGCGGACATAGGTGCCGGAACCGCATTCGACGTGCAGGCGCAACGAGTCGCCGTTCCGCTCGACAAGGCGGAACGCATCGACCTCGACGTCGCGCTCGGGCGCCTCGACCGCGTCACCGCGGCGTGCCATCGCATACAGCCGCTCGCCGCCCTGCTTGAGTGCCGAATAGATCGGTGCGCGTTGGCGGATGCGCCCGTGGAAGGTTGCGAGCGCGTTGGTGAGCGTCGCGTCGTCCAGCGCAGGGACCGGTCGCTCGCGCAGCACGGCGCCGTCGGCGTCGTCGGTATCGGTCGTGGCGCCCAGCCGCGCGATTGTGTCGTAAGCCTTTCGAGAGCCGAGAAGCAGGCCGGCGATCTTCGTTGCTTCGCCGAAGCAGATGGGCAACAGGCCCGTCGCGAGCGGATCCAGGCTGCCGGTATGCCCGGCCTTGCTGGCGCGGAAAAGATGCCGCACGCGCTGCAGCGCCTGGTTGGAACTCATGCCCGCAGGCTTGTCGAGCAGAAGGATGCCGTCGACGCTGCGGAACCGCGTGCTGCCCTTCACTCCAGGCCGCCCGGGATCAGGCTTCGCCCGGTGCGTTCGAATCCGCGTCCGGCGCGACATCGAGCGCCGGATTCGCCTGGAGCAGCTGGTCGATGCGTTCGCCGCGATCGAACGACGCGTCGTAATGGAAATGCAGCTCCGGCACGTGGCGGAGCTTCATGGCCCTGCCCAGCTCGTAGCGGATCTGCTTGGACACATCCTTGAGCCCCTTGACCGCCTCGTCCGCTCGCTCGGGCTGCAGCGCCGTGACGAAAACCTTCGCATGCGCCATGTCGCGGGTGATCTCGACATCCGAAACGCTGACGGACGGCAGGCCGTGCTCGCGCACGGCTTCGTGCACGAGCGTGCCGAGTTCCCGCCGCAACTGGGCGCCAACGCGGTCGGTCCGATGGAAGCTCTTGGACGGCATCAGAGCGTGCGCTGGACTTCGATGCGCTCGAAGCACTCGATCTTGTCACCGGCCTTGACGTCGTTGTACGCCTTGACGCCGATACCGCACTCGGTGCCGTTGCGCACTTCGTCCACGTTTTCCTTGAAACGACGCAGCGATTCGAGTTCGCCCTCGAAGATGACCGTGTCCTGGCGCAGCACGCGAATCGGCTTGCCGCGTCGAATGACGCCTTCGATGACCATGGAGCCGGCGACGGCGCCGAACTTCGACGAACGGAACACGTCGCGAACCTCGGCCGTGCCGATGATCTCTTCGCGGATTTCGACGCCGAGGACACCCGACGCGATCTGCTTCACCTGGTCGATGACGTCATAGATGATCGAGAAGTAGCGAAGGTCGACGCCCTGGTTCTCGATGACCTTGCGTGCCGAAGCGTCGGCGCGCACGTTGAAACCGATGATCGTGGCCTTCGAAGTAGCCGCCAGCTGGGCGTCGGATTCGGTGATTCCGCCGACCCCGCCGCCGATGACGTTGATGCGGATCTGCTCGTTCGACAGCCCGGTAAGCGCATCGCGCAGTGCCTGCACGGAACCCTGCACGTCCGCCTTGATGACGAGGTTGAGCGTCTGCTGGGTTGCACCGTCGCCCATCTGCGCGAGGATGTCTTCCATCCGGTTGCCCGGCTGTGCCACGAGGCGCGATTCGCGGCGCTTGGCGTCACGCTGCTGCGCGACGTCCTTCGCCAGGCGTTCGTCCTCGACGACCACGAAGTCGTCGCCGGCGTCCGGCACGCCCGAGAGGCCCAGGACCTGCACAGGAATCGACGGCCCCGCCGACTGCACCTGCTGCCCGGTCTCGTCGAACAATGCGCGCACGCGGCCGTACTGCACGCCGCAGACCACGTAGTCGCCCTTCTGCAGCTGCCCGCCCTGCACGAGAACGGTGGCGATCGGGCCGCGACCCTTGTCGAGCGAGGATTCGATGACGACGCCGTTCGCGCGGCCGGTCGGAACTGCGCGCAGTTCGAGCACTTCGGCCTGGAGGCCGAGCGCGTCGAGCAGGTCGTCGACGCCGTCACCGGTCTTGGCCGACAGCTCGATCATCTGCGTGTCGCCGCCGAATTCCTCGGCGACCACGTCGTGCGCGAGCAGCTCGTTCTTGACGCGGCTCGGGTCCGCGCCGGACTTGTCGATCTTGTTGATCGCCACGACAAGCGGAACGCCTGCCGCCTTCGCGTGGTGGATCGCTTCGATGGTCTGCGGCATCACGCCGTCATCGGCGGCGACCACCAGCACCACGATGTCGGTGAGCTTGGCGCCACGCGCACGCATCGCCGAAAACGCGGCGTGGCCCGGTGTATCGAGGAAGCTGATGACGCCCTTGGGCGTCTGCACGTGGTATGCGCCGATGTGCTGGGTGATGCCACCCGCCTCGCCCGACGCCACCTTCGTACGGCGGATGTAGTCGAGCAGCGACGTCTTGCCGTGGTCGACGTGACCCATGATCGTAACGACCGGCGGACGCGGCACCTTCTCGCCCTGCCCTTCCTCGACGTGCGCGATCAGCAGGTCTTCGGCCGTGGTGCCCTCGGCGCGGACCGCTACGTGGCCCAGCTCCTCCGTCACAAGGACCGCGGTGTCGTGGTCGACGGTCTGGTTGATCGTGACCATCACGCCCATCTTGAAGAGCGCCTTGACGACGTCGCCGCCCTTGAGCGCGAGCTTCTGGGCGAGGTCCGCGACGGTGATCGTCTCGCCGATGGCGACTTCGCGGCGCACCGGGGCGGTCGGACGCATGAAGCCCGAGCCTGTCCGGGACTGGTCGGACTGCCGGCGAACCGGGCCCTTCGGCTTGCCACGGCCGGCGCCAGCGCCACGGCGCGCACGATCGGCGGCGCTGAGGTGCATCTGGCCGGCAAAACGGCTGGCCCGGTCGTCATCCTCGGGGCCGGCAACCATCGCGTGGGAGCCGCGCGTCTTGTGCTTCGCATCGTGTACCGGAGCGCGGGCGGGCTCGGCGGCGCGGGGTGCCGGTCGGCCGTGGCCACCGGGCGCAGGCTTGCGCACTTCGACCTCGGGCTCGGACGCTGCCTTGGCGACGCGCTCGGCTTCCAGGCGCGCCGCCTCTGCTTCCGCGGCCTCGCGGCGCGTGCGCTCGATCTGCTCGGCGCGCAGGCGGTCGGACTCGGCGAGGCGCTGCTGCTCGTCGAGGTTGCGCTGGCGCGATTCCTCGAGCTTGCGCAGGACTTCGCTGCGCTCGTCGGTCGGCGGCGCGCCCGTGCCGTTGTCCACGCGGAGCAGCGTGACCTTCTTGCGCACGACGACGTCGACCGTGGTCTTCGCCTTTCCGCCGCCGCCAACGGTGATTTCCTGCTTGCGGCTGCGGTTGAGCGTGATCTTCGCGGGGGCGTCCGCCTCGGCCGTGGCCGGGTCGGCCTTGCCGTGCGCGCGCTTCAGGAAGCCGAGCAGCTTCACCTTCTCGATGCTCGTCACCACCTGGTCGGGGCCGCTGAACTTCATGCCGGCCTCGGCCAGCTGTACCAGCAGCTTTTCGACCGGCGTATTGACCAGCTCGGCGAGTTTGCGAATCGTGGTTTGCTGCGACATTCGGTTTCCGTGTTCTCGTGGCGCGGCCGGGGCCGCGCGTATCCATTGAATTCTAGCGCGGCCCGGCAACGATCCCGGTCACCGGCCAGCGGCCGTCGGACGATGCCCGGCGGCCGTGGGACGTCTTACTCGCCCCGCTCGAGCCGGGCGATCTCCTCGGCGCGAGCGGCCAGGATGAGCGCGGCGGCGCGCTGCTCATCCAGCCCTTCGATGCCGAACTCGACCACTTCGTCCGCGCCGAGCTCCGAAAGGCCCTCGCTGGTGCGGATGCCATGGGCGGCGAGCGCATTCGCGGTCTCCTCGTCCATGCCTTCCAACGCCAGCAGGTCCTCGGCAGGCATCTGCCCCTCCAGCGACTCTTCCTCGGCCAGCGCGTCATTGAGCAGCGAGTCGCGGGCACGCGAGCGCAGCTCTTCCACGATGTCCTCGTCGAAACCCTCGATGGCGAGCAACTCGCCCACCGGGACGTACGCGATTTCCTCGACCGTATTGAAGCCTTCGGTGACGAGGATTGCAGCGATCTCTTCGTCGACCTCGAGCTTTTCCTGGAACAGGGCGCGCGACACCGCCTGCTCGGCCTCGCTCTTGGCCTGCACCTGGTCGGCCGTCATGACGTTGAGCTGCCAGCCCGTCAGTCGGCTGGCAAGGCGCACGTTCTGGCCGCCCTTGCCGATCGCCTGCGCCAGGCGCTCCTCGGCGACCGCCAGATCCATCGAGTGCTTGTCCTCGTCGACGACGATCGACTGCACTTCCGCAGGCGCCATCGCATTGATGACGAACTGCGCCGGGTTGTCCGACCACAGGATGATGTCGACGCGCTCGCCGTTGAGCTCGTTGCTCACGGCCTGCACGCGAGAGCCGCGCATGCCGATGCAGGCGCCGATCGGGTCGGTGCGGTTGTCATGCGCAAGCACCGCGATCTTCGCGCGGTCGCCCGGATCACGGGCGCAGGCGCGGATCGTCACGAGACCCTGGCCGACTTCCGGCACTTCGAGCTTGAACAGCTCCATCATGAATTCGGGCGCGGCGCGGCTGATGAAGATCTGCGGGCCGCGCGGCTCCGGGCGCACGTCGAACAGGTAGCCGCGCACGCGGTCGCCGGTACGCACGACGTCGCGCGGAATGCCCTTGTCCTTCGGGATGATCGCCTCGGCGTTGCCGCCAAGGTCGACATAGATGTTGCCGCGCTCGACACGCTTGACGATGCCCGTGACGAGCTCGCCGACGCGATCCTTCCACGCGTCGATGACCTGCTGGCGCTCGGCCTCGCGCACCTTCTGCACGATGACCTGCTTCGCGGCCTGCGCGGCGATGCGGCCGAACTCGGCGTTCTCGACCTGCTCCTCGATGAAGTCGCCGACCTCGACACCTTCGACCTCGTCGATCGCGTCCATCAGGCGCAGCTGGCGATCCGGCGACTCCATCACGACGTCATCGGCCACCACTTCCATGCGCCGGAAAGTTTCGTAGCTGCCGTCCTTGCGGTCGATCGCCACGCGCACGAGCACGTCCTCATCGTGGTAACGCTTCTTCGCAGCGGAAGCGAGAGCCGCTTCGATCGCCTCGAAAATGACGTCGCGCGGCACGCCCTTTTCATTGGCGACCGCGTCAACGACCAACAGAAGTTCCTTGCTCATCTCGATTACTCCGCCGCGGTCGGCCCCTCGGCCGCCGGCTTAGGGTTGGCTTGCTTCTTCGGTGCCGTGGCGGACTTGCTGCCCCGGCCCTTCGATTCCTTGCTCGGCGCGTAACCCAGCGCCGCCCAGTCGGGCACCAGTCGTGCCTTCTCGACGTTTGCGATCGCTATCTCGACCAGCACCGGCAGCCCGCCGATGCCCGCGAGCTCGACGCGGACGGTCTGGCCTTCCACGCCCACGATCCGCCCCTGCAACCGACGGCGCCCGTCCTGCGGAAGCCTCAACGTCACCTTTGCGGTATCGCCGACGAATCGCGCGAAATGCGCAGCGGTGAACAACGGGCGATCGACGCCGGGCGACGACACTTCGAGCGTGTAATGGCTGGTGATCGGGTCTTCCACATCCAACAGAGCCGATACCTCTCGACTCACCGACTCGCAGTCCTCGATACCGACCATCCGACCGGCCGCAGAATCGGCCTCGGGCACGTCGATATACAGGCGCAGCACCGCGCTGCCGGGCGACGGCAGGTACTCGACGCCGATGAGCTCGAGGCCGAGCGAATCGATCGTCGGCGTGAGCAGGGCGGCGATTTGGGTGGCTTTGTCGGCCATGCATCAACTCCGGTCAGCCTTCGCTGCGTCCGAAAACAACAAGGGGCCCATTGGGCCCCTTGTCCGGTACTGCTGGATGTCGGTGATCGCGTGGAGGCGACCGTCGAGCCCTGGCATCGGTTCTTCGATATTTTGAAGAACCCGAAGCTGGTAGCGGGGGCAGGATTTGAACCTGCGACCTTCGGGTTATGAGCCCGACGAGCTGCCAGACTGCTCCACCCCGCATCAGGCCGACGATTGTATGTCGGTCACGGATTCGGCGCAAGCGCGAATCGCACTGCGGCGCCAAGTTTGGCCCCGCCTCAGCTGAAGGCGCGCTGGCACCAAGCCATCACCGGATTCCACGCGATGCCGAGCGCAAGCAGCGCCAGCGCGTTGACAGCGAAGACGGTCCGCAACGGCCGGCTGGAAGTGATGGGAGGCGCGTCCGGAGCCGGCGAGTCGAAGTACATGGCCTTGACCACCCGCAGGTAGTAGAACGCGCCGACCACGGCGAACACGATGCCGACGATCGCGAGCCAGAGCATGCCGCCGTCCAGCGCGGCCTTCAGCACCGCGAGCTTGGCCCAGAAGCCGAGGAACGGCGGCAGCCCCGCGAGCGACGCCATTACGCAGAGGATCAAGCCCGCCAGCCACGGGCTGCGCGCGTTGAGCCCGCGATAGTCATCGATCAGGTCCGCTTCGAAGCCGCGCGAGGACATCACCACGATCGTGCCGAAGGCCGCGACCGCCATCAGCGAGTAGCTGATCGCATAGAACATCGCGGCCGCGAACCCCTGCGAACCTCCACCCGCGATGCCCATGAAAAGAAAGCCGACGTGCGACACCGTCGAGTACGCAAGCATCCGCTTGAGGTTCGACTGCACCATCGCAGCGAGGTTGCCGAGCGCCAGCGACGCAACCGCAATCACGGCGACGAGGAGACGCCACCGATCGTCGAGCCCGCCCGCGCCCACTTCGAAGAGGCGGTACGCCATGCCGAACGAAGCGAGCTTCGGGGCCGAGCCGATAAACAACGTGATGGGGGTCGGCGCGCCGGTGTACACGTCCGGCAGCCACATGTGGAACGGCGCGCCGCCGAATTTGAATGCCACGCCCGCCAGCATGAACACGACGCCCGTCAGCAGCATGGTGCCGCCCTGCCCGCTCGCGATGACGGACGCGATGCGCTGCAGGTCGAGAGCGCCCGTAGCGCCGTAAACGAGCGACATGCCGTACAGCAGCAGGCCCGATGCGAGCGAACCCAGAACGAAATACTTGATCGCCGCTTCGGACGCGAGCGGGCTGTCGCGATCGATCGCGACCAGCGCGTACGAACACAGCGCCAGCAGTTCGAGCCCGAGGTACACCATCACCAGGCTGCCCGCCGAAACCAGCAGCATCATGCCGACGGTCGCGAACAGCACGAGCACACCGACTTCGCCGCGGTAGAGCGACCGCGCGCGCAGGAAGGGCCAGATGTAGAACATCGAGAATGCGGAAATCACAAGCACCGCGACCTTCAGCACATCTGCCGCCGTGTCCCGCACGAACATGCCACCGAGCGTCGTGCCGTGCCCGCCGACGCCGGTGACCACCATCGCGGCGGCGCCCAGCAGCGCAAACACGGCGAGGCCATGCAC
Source organism: Cognatilysobacter lacus (assembly GCF_008274655.1). Classification (GTDB taxonomy): domain Bacteria; phylum Pseudomonadota; class Gammaproteobacteria; order Xanthomonadales; family Xanthomonadaceae; genus Cognatilysobacter; species Cognatilysobacter lacus. Next base: position 26,444 of record NZ_VTRV01000001.1, read on the forward strand.
GACGATGCGCCGGCGGTCGTCCAGGAACAGGTCGAGCATCAACAGCGCGAAGGCCGCGCCGACCAGCACCAGCTCGGGAAGGAGCGGCAGGAGTTCGGTGGCAGCGGGCAGGTTCGGAATCATGGGCGGCGGTGTTCCGTCGGCATTAGAGCTTGGACGACTCGATCTGCTTCGCGAGTTGCGCAATCGAAGGCTGCATCAGGTCGGTGAGGGGCTTCGGCCAGACGCCCAGGAGCAGCACGCCGACCGCAAACGCGCCGAGCACGAAGCCCTCGCGCTTGTTGATGTCGGTCAGCTCGGCAACATGCGCATTGCCGACTTCGCCCCACACCACGCGCTTGACCAGCCATAGCGTGTAAGCGGCGCCGATGATCAGGGTGAACGCTGCGCCGAACGCGAGAAGCGGGCTCTTCTGGAACGCGGCCAGGATGACCATGAACTCGCCGACGAAGCCGGAGGTACCGGGCAGGCCGGAGTTCGCCATGGCGAAGAACACCATGAACGCGGCGAACCAGGGCATCACGTTGGCGACGCCGCCGTAGTCACGGATCATTCGACTGTGCATGCGGTCGTACAGAACGCCGACGCAGCTGAACATCGCACCCGACACGAAACCGTGGCTGATCATCTGCACCATCGCGCCCTGCAGCCCGAGCTCCGCCCCGATCGGATTGCCCAGCTCGCGCACGAGGCTCAGCGCCACGAAGGTGCCGATGGTGACGAAGCCCATGTGCGCGATCGACGAGTACGCGATCAGCTTCTTCATGTCGTCCTGCACGAGCGCGACCAGCCCGACATAGATGACGGCAATGATGCTCAACGTCAGCGGCAACCACGCCCACGCCCAGCTCGCATCCGGAACGATCGGAAGCGCGAACCGCAGGAAGCCATACCCGCCGATCTTCAGCATGATCGCTGCCAGCACGACTGAACCCGCCGTCGGCGCTTCCACGTGCGCATCCGGCAGCCAGGTGTGCACCGGGAACATGGGCACCTTCACTGCGAAGGCGATGAAGAAGGCGAAGAAGAGCCACGTCTGCTCATGCATCGTGAGCGGCAAGGCATACATGTCGGACAGCTGCCAGCTGCCGCCCTTGAGGTACAGATAGATGAGCCCGACCAGCATGAACAGCGAGCCGAGGAACGTGTACAGGAAGAACTTGACGGACGCGTAGACGCGACGCGGACCGCCCCAGACCCCGATGATGATGAACATCGGGATCAGCATGCCTTCGAAGAACACGTAGAAGAGCATCGAATCGAGTGCCGAGAACACACCGATCATCAGGCCTTCGAGGATCAGGAACGCGGCGTAGTACTGGCTGACTCGCTCATTCACGGATGCCCATGCACCGATCAGCACCAGAACCGAGGTGAACGTCGTCAGCGCGATGAGCGCGGCGGATATGCCGTCGATGCCCACGTGGTACTGGATGCTGTAGCTCGCGATCCAGACACGCGCCTCTTCGAACTGCATGCCGGCATTCGCGAAGTCGAAGCGCGTAAACAGCGGGACGGTGAGCGCAAATACCAGCACGGCGCTGGCGACGGCGAACCATCGCGCCATCGTCGGACGCGCATTGCCGATCGCCAGCGTGATCACGCCGGCGAGGATTGGCAGCCAGATCAACAGGCTCAGCAGGGGAAAGGTGCCGTTCAAGGGCTCGGGGCTCACGTCACGGTGCCTTTGGTCAATGCCAGCCGCGGATGATGAAGGCCAACAACACGATCAGGCCGACGATCATTGCGAATGCGTAGTGGTAGAGGTAGCCCGACTGCAGGCGGCGCGTGAGCCGCGCGACGAGGTCGACGAGGCTCGCGCTGCCGTTGACGGCGACGCCGTCGATGACGTTGCTGTCGAACGTGCGCGAAAGCCGGCCGAGGCCCAGGCCGCCGCCTGCGAATCCGTCGATCCACAGGTTGTCGAAGCCGTACTTGTTCTCGAGCACGCGAACCGGCCACGAAAAGGCATGGCGCGCGCGCGTGGCGAGTTCCGGCTTGAAGACGTACATCACGGTAGCCAGCGCGAACCCTGCGAACGTCAGCCAGAAGGCGGGCGCGCCGAAAGCGTCGAGCGCGAGCTGCACCGGGCCGTGCCAGTCCTCGGCACCGATGTGCGCAATCGTGTCGCGGGCGCCCTGCAGGTCGATTGCGCCGAGGAAGAACGGCCACTGCTTCACGTGGCCCGTCCAGTCGGTTCCGAAGAGCATGGGGCCGGCGGTGAAGAATCCGATCAGCGCGGACGGGATCGCCAGCAGGATCAACGGCACGGTCACGACCCAGGGCGACTCATGCGGTTCGACCGGGCCATGGTGCTCGCCGTGGCCGTGGCCGTCGTCGTGCAGCGGCTCGTGCAGGGTCTGCGCGCCGTCCGTATGCGCGTCGACGTTGTGGTGGTCGTCGGACACGGCGCTATCGCGGAATCGCTCGCGACCGTGGAACGTCATGTAGAGCAGGCGGAAGCTGTAGAACGACGTTACGAATGCGCCGAGCAGAACCGCCCAGTAGCCGTATGTCGCGATCCAGGTATGGCGATGGTCCGCCGACAGCTTGGCCGCCTCGATGATCATGTCCTTCGAGTAGAAGCCGCTGAAGAACGGCGTCGCCACCAGCGCGAGAGTTCCGACCAGGCTCGTCCAGTAGGTGATGGGCATGTACTTGCGCAGCCCCCCCATCTTCCGCATGTCCTGCTCGTGGTGCATGCCGATGATCACGCTGCCCGCCGCAAGGAACAGCAGCGCCTTGAAGAAGGCATGCGTCATCAGATGGAACACGGCGGCCGAGTAAGCGGACACCCCGAGCGCCACCGTCATGTATCCGAGCTGCGACAGGGTCGAGTACGCCACGACGCGCTTGATGTCGTACTGCACCATGCCAATCAGGCCGGTAAAGAACGCGGTCGTGGCACCGATGAAGAGCACGAAGTCGAGTGCCGTCTGGCTCATCTCGAATAGCGGCGACATACGCGCCACCATGAAGATGCCGGCCGTGACCATCGTCGCCGCGTGGATGAGTGCCGAGATCGGCGTCGGGCCTTCCATCGAGTCGGGCAGCCAGACGTGGAGCGGGACCTGGGCGGACTTGCCCATCGCGCCAATGAACAGGCAGACACAGGCGACCGTCATGACCGACCACGACCACATGCCGCTCAGTGCGCCGCCGTGGTTGAAAAGGTCGCCCAACTGGTGGCCGGCCATCGTCGGAACACGCGCGAAGACCGTGCCGTAGTCGAGCGAACCGAACGCAAGCAGCACCAGCGCGATGCCGAGCAGGAAGCCGAAGTCGCCCACCCGGTTGACCAGGAACGCCTTGAGGTTCGCGAACACCGCGGTCGGCTTGCGGAACCAGAAGCCGATCAACAGGTACGAGACCAGGCCCACCGCTTCCCAGCCGAAGAACAGCTGCAGGAAGTTGTTGCTCATCACCAGCATGAGCATCGAGAACGTGAACAGCGAAATGTAGCTGAAGAACCGCTGGTAGCCCGGATCCTCGTGCATGTAGCCGATCGTGTAGATGTGCACCAGCAGCGACACGAAGGTGACCACCACCATCATCATCGCGGTGAGGTGGTCGACCATGAAGCCGACATGCGCCTGGAAGCCGCCAATATCGAACCATGTGTACAGGTTCTCGTTGAACGGCGGTGCGCCCTGGCCGACCAGCTGCCACAGCACGCTCATCGACAGCACGCAGCTGGTCGCCACGCCGAGGATCGTGACCCAATGCGAGCCGGCACGGCCGATCCGGCGCCCGAACAGGCCGGCGAGGATCGAGCCGATCAGCGGCGCGAGCACGATCGCGACGAGGATCATGCGAGAGATGGGATGTTCCACACCGGGCATCGGCTCAACCCTTCATCGAATCGATTTCGGCGACGTTGATCGTGCGCCGGTTGCGGAACAGCGTGACGAGGATCGCCAGGCCGATGGCGGCCTCGGCAGCCGCGACGGTGAGGATGAAGAACACGAACACCTGGCCGGATGGGTCGCCGAGATAACGCGAGAACCCGACGAAATTCACGTTCACCGCAAGCAGCATCAGCTCGATCGACATGAGCAGCACGATGATGTTGCGGCGATTGAGGAAAATGCCGGCGACGCTGATGCAGAACAGCACCGCGCCCAGCGCAAGGTAGTGGCCGAGCGTGACGCCATGCGACATGAGGTCCATCACTCGCCTCCCGGGGGCGCGGCGGGCGTTGCAGGCCGCACCGACTCCATGCGCACCATGCGCACGCGATCGGACGCCCGCACGCCGGATTGCCACGCCGGATCCTGCGTGCGAACGCCGCCACGATGACGAAGCGTGAGCATCACGGCCGCGACGACCGCGACCGTCAGGATGACGGCCGCGACCTCGAACGGAAGTTCGAACCCGCTGAACAGCGTGCGCGCGAGCCACACCGTGTTGGGAAGCTCCGTTGACGCTGCGTTCGGCACGAAGCTCGCTGCGAGCTTGGCGCGGACGCCAATAAGCGTGACGATCTCGGCGAGCATGACGACCGAGACGGCGAGCCCGAGAGGCAGGTAGCGAACGTAGTTCCGTCGAAGCGGGGCCACGTCGATGTCGAGCATCATGACGACGAACAGGAAGAGCACCATCACCGCGCCGACGTAGACGAGGATGAGCGCGACGCCCAGGAATTCGGCCCCGGCGACGATCCACGTGCAGGCAACTGAAAAGAACGTCAGCACCAGGCACAGCACCGCATGCACCGGGTTTCTCAGGCTGATCACCGCCGCAGCAGCGACCACGGCCGTCGCGGCGAAAAGTAGGAATGCGATCTGCGGGAAGTCCATGGCGTCCTCAGCGGTAAGCCGCATCGCCGGCGCGACGTTCGGCGAGCTCGGCCTCGAGCCGGTCACCGATCGCCAGCAGCTGCGGCTTGGTCACGATGTTCTGCCCACGGGTGTCGAAGTGGTATTCGAGGATGTGCGTCTCGACGATCGAGTCCACCGGGCACGATTCCTCGCAGAACCCGCAATAGATGCACTTGAACAGGTCGATGTCGTAACGGGTGGTGCGGCGCGAGCCGTCCTCCCGCTTTTCCGAGTCGATCGTGATCGCGAGCGCGGGGCACACGGCCTCGCACAGCTTGCACGCGATGCAGCGCTCCTCGCCGTTCGGGTAGCGGCGCAGCGCGTGGATGCCGCGGAAGCGGCGCGATTGCGGGATCTTCTCCATCGGGTACATGACCGTGTACTTCGGCTTGAAGAGGTACTTCAGCGTCAGCCACAGGCCCTGCATCAGCTCGACGAGCAGCAGGCTCTTGAAATAGGACGTGATGCGATTCATGGGATGTGGGCGTCCGTCACTTGTAGGGCACGAAGACGCCGAAATACGCCATCAGCGCGGTCACGAAGATCCACACGATGGTGATCGGAATGAAGACCTTCCAGCCCAGCCGCATGATCTGGTCATAGCGGTAGCGCGGGAACGAAGCACGGAACCAGATGAACACGCTGGCGAAGAACCCGACCTTGAGCAGCAGCCACCACCAGCCGTCCACCGACAGCAGCGGAATGCCCAATCCCTGGAACGGGCTCAGCCACCCGCCGAGGAAGAACAGCGAGGTCAGGAAGCTGACCAGCAGCATGTTCGCGTATTCGGCCAGGAAGAACAGCGCGAATTGCGAACCCGAGTACTCGACCATGTGGCCGGCGACGATTTCGGATTCGCCTTCGACCACGTCGAACGGCGCGCGGTTGGTTTCCGCGACGCCGGATATGAAATACACAAGGAACAGCGGCAGCAGCGGCCACATGAACCACTCGAAAAGGCCGGCATTGCCCGCCTGTGCCATGACGATGTCCGACAGGTTGAGGCTGCCGGCGGCGATCAGCACGCCCACCAGCGCGAAACCCATCGCGATCTCGTAAGACACCACCTGCGCCGCCGAGCGCATCGCGCCGAGGAAGGCGTACTTGGAATTGGACGCCCAGCCGGCGAGGATGATTCCATAGACGCCGAGCGACGTCATCGCGAGCAGGTACAACAGCCCGGCGTTGACGTCCGCCACCACCATCTTTGCGTCGAACGGAACCACGGCCCACGCCGCGAAGGCCGGCGCCAGGCCCAGCAGCGGTGCCAGAACGTAGAGCACCGGGTCGGCCCGAACGGGCGAGATCACTTCCTTGAACAGCAGCTTGAAGACGTCGGCGAACGCCTGGAACACGCCCATTCCGACGTACATGGGCCCGTGGCGCACATGCATCCAACCGATCAGCTTGCGTTCCCACACGACGTAGAACGCCACGGCGATGATCACCGGCATCATCACGCAGAGGATCGTCAAGACGATCCACGCGAGCTGCCCGCCGACGCCGAAACCGTCGAACCACCCATGCAGCGAACCGATGGCCTCATGAATCATGGATCAGGCCCTCCCCGCTTCGACGCGCGACAGCCCGAGCGGCGCCGTCGACGCATGGCCGCCTTCGATGTACACGGTTCCCGGTGCCACCTTCGAACTCACTTCCACCGGGAGCTTCGCCGCACCCGCCGAGACCTCGAACCGCCCCACGGCTCCGGTTTCGAGCCCGAGCGATTGCGCATCCTGAGGATTCAGATAGGCGCGCGGCTCGCGATTCAACGGATGGGACTGCAGCCCCGGCGCGCGGCGCACGACAGCGTCGACCCGATAGATGCCCGGCGCGGACGCCACCTCGAGCCCGCCCTCGCCCGCCGGCGGCGCAGCACCACGGACGACCTGTACCGCGCGCGGCGCGATCGACGCGCGCGCACCGGCCAAGTCGACGAAATCGAAGCCTGTGACACCGAGCTCGCTGGCCAGCGCACGGATGACGCGCCAACCGGGACGCGCCTGGTCCGGCAGCTTGCCACCCGCGATAGCGAGCTGGTCGCGCCCGTCCAGATTGGTCAGCGTGCCGTCGATCTCCGGCAGCAGCCCGACCGGCAGGATCACGTCGGCGATGGCAAGCGTCGACTCGCAGGCGAACTGGCTGAATGCGACCACCTGCGCGCCGTTGAGCGCGGCAAGCGCCTGCGGCGTCGACGCGAAGTCGAGGCCCGGCTCGATCCCGTAGAGGATGTAAGCCGCACGTGCCTCGGCGAGCATGGACAGCGAATCGCGCGACGTCGGCAGCACGCCATGACGCGCGAGACCAAGTGCATTGGCGCCTTGGGGAATGCGGCAGAGCTTCGCGCCGGTGCTTTCGGCCAGCGTGCTTGCGGCCGCGCGGATCCGCGACGCATGCGGGCTGTTCTCGGCCAGCGCGCCGACGATAACGACGGACGGGCCGCCGGTGGCAAATGCATCGCGCAGACCGCTATCGGCAAGCGCGCCGGCAATCGCGGACGGCGCAACGATCCAGCGCCCTGCGAGTTCGAAGGTGAAGTCGAAGTCCACCGGATTGACGACGAACACCTTGGCGCCGTTTCGCCACGCCTTGCGGATGCGCGCATGCAAAAGCGGCAATTCGTGGCGGACGTTGGAGCCGACGATGACGATCGTCTGCGCCTTTTCGATGTCGGCGGACGGCATGTCGAACGCCTGGGCCACCGCGCCGTCCGACAGGTCGCACTGCGAAATGCGGTGGTCGATGTTGCCCGTGCCGAGCGCGTCCGCCAGCCGCGCCAGCAGCGCGCCTTCTTCGTTCGACGTCGACGGATGTATCAGCATGCCCAGATCGTCGGCGGCGTTGTCACGCAGAATCTGCGCCGCGCGGGCGAGCGCGTGCTCCCACGAAACCTCGCGCCACTCACCCCCGTCCCTGGCCATCGGACGCACGGCGCGGTCGGCGGCATAAAGGCCCTGGTGCGAGTAGCGGTCGCGGTCGGAAAGCCAGCACTCGTTCACGGCGTCGTTGTCGCGCGGAACGCTGCGCAGGACTTCGCCGCGACGCACGTGCAGGTACAGGTTGCTGCCCAGCGGGTCGTGGTAGCCGAGCGATTCGCGCGCCATCAGTTCCCACGGGCGCGCCTTGAACTGGAACACCTTGTTGGTCAGGGCGCCGACGGGGCAGACGTCGATGACGTTTCCCGATAGCTCGGTGGTCAGCGGCTTTCCGTCATAAGTTCCGATCTGCAGGTTCTCGCCGCGATACATGCCACCGAGCTCGTACGTGCCCGCCACTTCGGCCGTGAAGCGGACGCAGCGCGTGCACTGGATGCAACGCGTCATCTCGGTAGCGACCAGCGGACCGATGTCCTCGTCGGGCACCGTGCGCTTGCGTTCGGAGAAGCGCGAGATCGACCGGCCGTAGCCCATCGACAGATCCTGCAGTTCGCACTCGCCGCCCTGGTCGCAGATCGGGCAGTCGAGCGGATGATTGATCAGCAGGAATTCCATCACGTTGCGCTGACTCTTGAGAGCCTTCTCGCTGCGCGTGACGACCCTCATCCCATCCATCACGGGCGTGGCACAGGCCGGCGCCGGTTTCGGCATCTTCTCGACTTCGACCAGGCACATGCGGCAGTTGGCCGCAACGCTCAGCTTGTCGTGGTAGCAGAAGCGCGGGATCGGAACGCCGATCCTGTCGGCCGCCTGGATGATCATCGAACCCTTCGGCGCGGCCGTCTCGACGCCGTCGATGAAGACGGTGACGTGGTCCGGCGGAAGATTCGGATTTACCGGTTGCGCGCTCATGCGGCTACCTGCTGCGCGACGACAGTGCCAGCCGCCTCATCATCGACGAGGAAGCGCTTGTTGACGATCGCGTATTCGAATTCGTGCCAGTAATGGCGCAGGAAGCCCTGCACCGGCCACGCCGCGGCTTCGCCAAAAGCGCAGATGGTGTGGCCTTCGATCTGACCGGCCGCCGCTCGCAGCATCTGCAGGTCGTCGAGCGTGGCTTCGCCGTTCACGATGCGCGTCAGCATGCGGTACATCCAGCCCGTTCCCTCGCGGCACGGCGTGCATTGGCCGCACGACTCCTTGAAGTAGAAGCGCGCGATGCGCTGGCAGGCGCGAACCATGCACGTGGAGTCGTCCATCACGATGACAGCGCCCGAGCCCAGGCCGGACCCGGCCTTCTGGATCGAGTCGTAGTCCATCGTCAGCGACATCATTGTGTCCGCAGGCAGCACCGGCATCGACGAACCGCCTGGGATCACCGCCTTCAGCTTGCGGCCGCCGCGAACGCCGCCCGCCATCTGCAGAAGTTCTGAGAATGGCGTACCCAGCCGGATCTCGAAGTTGCCCGGATTCGCAACGTGGCCCGACACGGAAAACACCTTCGGCCCGCCGTTGTTCGGCTTGCCGAGGTTCGCGAACCACTCCGCGCCGTTGCGGACGATCGCCGGCACCGACGCATAGGTCTCGGTGTTGTTGATAGTCGTCGGCTTGCCGTACAGGCCGAAGTTCGCCGGAAATGGCGGCTTGTAGCGCGGCTGCCCCTTCTTGCCTTCAAGCGACTCCATCAGTGCGGTTTCTTCGCCGCAGATGTACGCACCGGCACCCAGGGCCCCGTAGATGTCGACGTCGATGCCGCTACCCAGCACGTTCTTCCCGAGCAGGCCGTTTTCGTACGCTTCCTTCAGTGCCTGCTCGAAGTGCTCGAACGGCTCATGGTGGAACTCGCCGCGCAGGTAGTTGTAGGCCGCCGTCGAACCGGTCGCGTAGCAGGCGATGGCCATGCCCTCGACGACGGAATGCGGATTGAATCGCAGGATGTCGCGATCCTTCGCCGTGCCGGGTTCGGACTCGTCCGAATTGCAGAGGATGTACTTCTGCCCCGGACCTTTCGGCATGAACGACCACTTGAGCCCCGTTGGGAAGCCCGCGCCCCCGCGTCCGCGCAGACCCGACTGCTTGACCATGTCGATCACGGCCGCCGGCTCGATCTTCTCGCTGAGGATCCTGCGCCAGGCGCTGTAACCGCCTGTCTTCAGGTAGTTCTCGTACGACCACGGCGTGTCGAAATGCAGGGTCGTGTACACGACGTTGTGGGCCTGCGGTTCCGGGCCGACCGGACCGTAGCCGGTGGAATAGTCGTGGTGCGAATGCGCCATGGCGATTACTCCAACCCGTCCAGAAGCGCGTCGACCTGGGCGACGTCGAGCTTCTCGTGGTAGTGCCCGTTGACGACGACCACTGGCGCACCGCAGCAGGCGGCCAGGCATTCTTCCTCGCGCTTGAGGTACACGCGGCCGTCGGCCGTGCTTTCGCCGAGGGCGCAGCCGAGCTTGCGCTCCGCGTGCGCAACCAGTTCCTGCGCGCCGTTGAGCCAGCAGCTGATGTTCGTGCAGAACGCGACGTTGTTACGGCCGACCTTCTCCGTTTCAAACATCGAATAGAAGCTTGCCACCTCGTACGCCCACACCGGCGGAATGCCGATGTACTTGGCGACGGCAGCGATGATCTCGTCGCTCAACCATCCGTCGTTCTGCTCCTGCGCCGCGTGGAGCCCCTGCAGCACCGCGGATCGGCGACGGTCGGCCGGGAACTTCGACAGCCAGTGGTCGATGTGCGCGCGCGTGGCATCCGTCAACGCGACCATGGGGTCGACGTTCTGGCAGGCCTCGAAATTGCCGGTGGCTTTCATTGCAGATGCGATCCCCAGCGTCGCCGCGTCAGCGGTCGATTTCGCCGAACACGATGTCGTAAGTGCCGATCATCGCGACAACGTCGGCCAGCATGTGGCCCTTGACGATCGCGTCCATCGACGAAAGATGCGCGAAGCCGGGCGCACGGACCTTGAGGCGAAACGGCTTGTTCGCGCCGTCCGACACCAGGAACACGCCGAACTCGCCCTTCGGGCCCTCTACGGCTGCGTAGGTCTCGCCCGCCGGAACGCCGTAGCCCTCGGAAAAGAGCTTGAAGTGATGGATCAGCGCTTCCATGTCGTCCTTCATCTCTTCGCGCTTGGGCGGCGCGACCTTGAAGTTGTCGACGATCACGGGGCCCGGATTCGCGCGCAGCCACTTCACGCACTGCTGGATGATCTTGTTGGACTCGCGCATCTCGGCCACGCGCACGAGGTAGCGGTCGTAGCAGTCGCCCGTCTTGCCGACCGGAACGTCGAAATCCACCTGGTCGTAGCGCGCGTACGGCTGGGTCTTGCGCAGGTCCCACGCGATACCGGAACCGCGCAGCATCGGGCCGCTCATGCCCCAGTCGTGAGCCTGCTCCGGCGTGACGACGCCGATGCCGACCGTGCGCTGCTTCCAGATGCGGTTATCGGTCAGCAGCGTTTCGTATTCATCGACGCGCGCCGGAAAACCCTGCGTGAACGCCTCGATGAAGTCGAGAAGCGATCCCTCGCGCGACTCGTTGAAGCGCTTGAGGCTCTTGCCCTTGCGCCACGGCGACTCGCGGTACTTCGACATCTGGTCCGGAAGGTCACGGTAGACGCCGCCGGGGCGGTAATAGGCGGCGTGCATGCGTGCACCCGAGACGGCCTCGTACACGTCCATGAGCTCTTCGCGCTCGCGGAACGCATACAGGAAGACCGCCATCGCACCGAGGTCGAGCGCATTGGAGCCGAGCCACATCAAGTGGTTCTTGATGCGCGTGATCTCGTCGAACATCGTCCGGATCCACTGCGCACGCTCGGGCGGCTCGATGCCCAGCAGCGTTTCGATGGCGCGCACGTAGGCGTGCTCGTTGCACATCATCGATACGTAATCCAACCGGTCCATGTACGGTACCGACTGGTTGAACGGTTTCGACTCAGCGAGCTTCTCGGTGCCGCGATGAAGCAGGCCGATGTGCGGGTCCGCGCGACGCACCACTTCGCCGTCCATCTCGAGGATCAGTCGAAGAACCCCATGAGCGGCCGGATGCTGCGGGCCGAAGTTGAGCGTGTAGTTGCGGATCTCGGGATTGTTGAGGCCCGAGGTGGTCACGTCGTTGGGAGCGGCGCTCACTTCTTCACCTCGGCGCGCTGCGCGGCTTCACCGGCGGACGTCGCGTAACGCGCGTCGTCACGGATGACGCGCGGCACCAGAACGCGCGGCTCGATGGTCACCGGCTGGTAGATCACGCGACGTCGCTCGGCGTCGTAGCGCACCTCGACGTTGCCGATCAACGGGAAGTCCTTGCGGAACGGATGCCCGACGAAACCGTAATCGGTGAGGATCCGGCGCAGGTCCGGATGATCGTCGAACACGACGCCGTAGAGGTCGAACGCTTCCCGCTCGAACCAGTTGGCAACCGACCACACCGGCACAAGCGAGGCGACCGCGGGAACCGCGTCGTCCGGCGCAAACGTGCGCATGCGAACGCGCACGTTGTGCCTGACCGAGAGCAGGTGCACGACCACCGCATAGCGGCGCTCGGGCGCGACGGATGCGCCGCTCGGCTGTTCGCCCCAAACGAAGCGCCCCATGCCCTTGCCTTCGACGCCGCGCGAGAAACCCTCGGATGAAACGGTGGTGTCCCACTCGTCCACACCGTAGCTGAGATAGTCGACGCCGCAGAGATCGACCAGCTGCTCGAAGCCGAATTCATTGCGCAGTGCCAGCGCGCTCTCTAGCCAGACGTCGTGGGGAAGCTCGAGCGTCACCTCACCGCGGGGCATGGCGACAGACACGACGCCCGTCGCGAACCGCTCGCGCAGCCGCGTGACCAGCGGGGGCTCGATAGCACCCGTCGAATCGGTGACCGCATCGCTCACGCGCGGACTCCCTGGCGCTCGTCGCCGAAGTTCGTTCCGCGGCGGATCTTCTTCTGCAGCTGAAGGATCCCGTACGTAAGCGCCTCTGCCGTCGGCGGGCAGCCGGGAACGTAGATGTCGACCGGCACGATGCGATCGCAACCGCGAACCACCGAATACGAATAGTGGTAGTAGCCGCCGCCATTGGCGCAGCTTCCCATCGAGATGACCCACTTCGGGTCCGGCATCTGGTCGTAAACACGGCGCAGCGCCGGCGCCATCTTGTTGACCAGCGTACCCGCGACGATCATCACATCGGACTGCCGCGGAGACGGGCGGAACACGACGCCGAAGCGGTCGAGATCGATTCGCGCCGCACCGGCGTGCATCATTTCCACGGCGCAGCAGGCCAGCCCGAAGGTCATCGGCCACATCGAGCCGGTGCGCGCCCAGTTCCAGAGCGTGTCCATGCTCGTCGTGACGAAGCCCTGCTGCATCACGGGGTTGTCGGCCTCGGGCAGCAGGATGTCGTCCAGCCGCCCTTCGGGCAGCGGATTGAACATGAGTTCGGAGAACGTCTTCATTGCCGCCGAGTCACTCCCACTCCAGGGCGCCCTTCTTCCACACGTAGGCGAAGCCGATCACCAGGAGTGTGAGGAAGGTACCCATTTCGATCAGGCCAAACGGACCGAGCTCGCGGAAGACCAGCGCCCAGGGAAAGACGAAAGCGATCTCGAGATCGAAGACGATGAAGATGATCGCGATGAGGTAATAGCGCACGTTGAACTGCATGCGCGCGTCTTCGAAAGCGTTGAATCCGCTCTCGTAGGGCAGCAGCTTTTCGATCGTCGGGTTCTTGGGCCCGAGCACGCGCCCGACAATGATCAGTGCGACGCCGATGCCGCTGGCGACGATCAGGAACAGCAGGGTCGGCAGATATTCGGCCAGCACTCGTGTTCTCTCGGCATTCGCGCGGTAGGCCGGCAGACAGCTGCTCGGC
>NZ_VTRV01000010.1 GCF_008274655.1 Cognatilysobacter lacus
GCCGTCGGTTACCGCGTCCTCGCAAGCAAGCGCGGCGCCTCGTGCGTCGGCCGCGGGTACCGCAGCGTCGGCCGCTGCAGGGCCCGCCTCTGCGACGCCGAGCACCGGCATCGGCATCGGACCCAAGGCGGCGCCGTCCCCGGGTTCCTGGGCGACGCCCAAGCGCGGCGACGACTGGGGCATGTCGACGCGGGACCACCCCGGCAACGGCGTCTTCGATCGCGACGGCAGACCCAACGTCGGCACAGGGCCCGGCTCGGCGTCGGCGGGCTACCCGCCCGGCATGATCACCGACGAGATCAAGGACCTCGACCGTGCGGGCACGTGGCTCAAGCGCAAGCCGTCGCCGTACGAACCCACGCGCTGGGATCGCCTGTGGAAGCCCAACCAGACGCTGCTCAAGGACTGGGTGGACAACGGCGTCAAACAGGTTGGCATCCCGATCCCCGGCACCAACAAACGCATCGTCTGCGTGATTTCGATCCTGCAGCTCGGCGGCGGCTGCGACATCAGCGATCCCGACCTCAACGAGCAGCCGGCGCGCGCGCGCCCGTCGCCGCCGGTGCCGTTCAAACCGGGACTGCAGGAAGGCAATGGCGCGACATGGGACAAGGACGGCAAGGCTCCGCCGCCGCCCAAGTTGCCCGGGATGTTCGCGCCGCCGAAATCGGGGACGGCGACCGGCGGTTGACCGTCGGGGAACGCGCGATCGACGTACGCGCGTGGTCGACTAACGCTGGCAGGCCGCGAGGGAGCGGCTGCTGGCGCGCGACGGTTGCAGCGTCGGCCCGACCCAACGGACCCAACCGACCAACCGCCGGGTGCGGCTACGTCTGCCCGCCCCGAGATGCATTTGTCGCTCGCCCAAATGAAAACGGCCCGCAAGGCGGGCCGTTTTCGATCACGCGACCGGACCTACTTCGACCCGTCGTGCTCGCTCAGGTCGTAGACCTTCTGCGGCCGCGACGCCATGTAGGCGGCGAGGTTCGCGATGTCCTGGTCCTTGAGGTTCTTGGCCTGTGCCGCCATCAACGGGTTCTGGCGACGTCCGTCGCGATACATCTCGAGCGCGGAGGCGATGTAGTCGGCGTACTGGCCCGCGAGAACCGGATAACTGGGATCGATCGGAGCCGCGCCTTCCTTGCCGTGGCATTCGATGCAGGCCTGGCCGGTGCCGGCCTGCTTCGTGTTGGCGAATTTCTCGCCCGCAGCGACATCGCCGGCCGGGAGCCCGGCGGACGAATGCTCGGAGACCGGCGCTTCCTCCGCCTTGCCTTCGTCGGCCTTGGGTCCACATGCGGAGGCGAGCAGGGCGATGGCGAGGCCGCCCAGCAACAGTCGGGTGTTCGTCATGGTCGGGCTCACTTCAGGGTCGCGAGGTAGGCGGCAATGTCGGCGATGTCCTGCGGCGAGAAGCTTTGCGCCTGCGCCTGCATGGTCGGATGCTTGCGGGTGCCTTCGCGATAGCCCGTCAGTGCGTTGATCAGGTACTGCTCGTTCTGGCCGGCCAGCCGCGGCACGTGGTAGTTCGGGTACGCATTCCGGTAGCCCGTCACGCCGTGGCAGCCCTTGCACGTAAAGGTGAGTTCGTGGCCGCGCTCGGCGTTGCCCTTCACGGTCGTCGCAGCTTGGGCCGTCGCGGCCGCGGGGGCGGGGGCGGAGGCCCCGGGTTGCTGCGCCTGCGCGCTCGTGGCGAGCAGTGTGAAGACGGCGAGGGCGGCGATTCTCAGCGGTCGCATGGTCAAATCCGCGGTTCTCGTGCTGGCGGTGGGATGCGACGCAGGGCGCGTTCGCACAAGCGGCCGAGTATAGCCTGCAGCCCGGGATTGGACGAACGGCGCACCACACGCGACCCGCACGCCAGCCGTGTCTTCGGCACCCGTGACCTTCGGCGCATGGGCTTCGTGAACATGGGTGATATACCTATGTACAACACCGGCTGACCGCCGCTCTTTCCATCGCTTCGAAGGACATTCCGATGCGTACCGCTTCTACCTCGCGCGCTGCTGCGCGCCTCCCCCTCGTGCTGCTGGGCTGCCTTGCGCTCGTGGCCTGCAAGGGCCCCAAGCCCGGGGACGCGGAGGCCAAGGAGTCGAAGGCACCCGAGGCTGTCCCTGTCGAGGTCGCGCTGGTCACCACGCGGCCGATCGCCGCCAGCTACACCGGTACCGCGCCGCTGGAGCCGCGCAGCGAAGCGCAGGTGATCGCCAAGACCTCCGGCGTCGCACTGCAGGTGTTCGCCGAGGAGGGGCAGGTGGTGCGCGCCGGTCAGACGCTGGTGCGCCTCGACGCCGCGCGCTCGGCGCTCCAGGCCGCGCAGAGCTCGGCACAGATGCGCAAGCTGCAGGCGAACTTCGCGCGGTCGCAGCAGCTGGCAGCGCAGAAGCTCGTCAGTGCCAGCGACAACGACCAGCTGCGCTACGACCTGGAGAACGCGCGCGCCGCGAATCGACTGGCGAACCTCGAGCTTTCCTACGCGAACGTCGCCGCACCAATTTCGGGAGTGATCGCGCAACGTTCGATCAAGCCCGGCAACTTCGTGCAGATCAACACGCCCATCTTCCGCATCGTCGACACGTCGCGGCTTGAGGCGGTGCTGAACGTGCCGGAGCGCGAGATCGCGACGTTGAAGCGTGGGCAGCCGGTCAACCTGGAGGTGGACGCGCTGCCCGGTCGTACCTTCACCGGCACCGTGGATCGCGTCGCGCCCGTCGTCGACTCCGGCAGCGGCACGTTCCGGGTCATCTGCGCGTTCCCTGGCGGTGGGCTGCTGCAGCCCGGCATGTTCGGCCGCCTGCGCATCGACTACGACAGCCGCGCCGACGCACTCGTCGTGCCGCGCGCCGCGCTGCTGGAAGACGAGAACGATCCCGCGGTCTATGTCGTGCGCAACGGCAAGGCGATCCGGGTGCCGGTGAAGCTCGGCTACAGCGAAGGCGGATTCACGGAAGTTCGGCAGGGCCTGAGGAATGGTGAGCAGGTCGTGGTCGCCGGCAAGACCGCGCTGCGCGAAGGCAGCGACGTGCAGGTGCTGGGCGACAAGAAGGCACCTCGCGTCGCGCCTGCCGCCCCGGTCGCAGCGCGCTGACCGGGGGCCGCCATGTCCAATCCTCCCAGCGATCGTCCCGATGGCACGCCCGCGCGCGGCGGCGTCGTTGAATTCGCCACGCGCCGTCGCGTCACGGTCGCGATGGTCACGCTCACGTTCCTGCTTTTCGGTTTCATCGCACTGAGCGAGCTGAAGGTCAACCTTCTGCCGGACCTCAGCTATCCCACGCTGACGGTGCGCACCGAATACGCCGGCGCGGCGCCGTCGGAAGTCGAAACGCTTATTTCGGAGCCGGTCGAGGAAGCGGTCGGCGTGGTCAAGAACCTGCGCAAGCTGCGCTCGGTTTCGCGCACCGGTCAGAGCGATGTCGTGCTCGAGTTCGCCTGGGGTACGAACATGGACCAGGCCGGCATCGAGGTGCGCGACAAGATGGAGTCGCTGCAGCTGCCGCAGGAGGCCAAGCCGCCGATCCTGCTGCGGTTCAATCCGTCGACCGAACCGGTAATGCGCCTGGCGCTTGCGGCGAAGGACGCCGAGGGACGCGAGGCGATCCGGCGCCTGACGGAGTTGCGACGCTATGCCGACGACGACCTGAAGAAGAAGCTCGAACCCGTTGATGGCGTCGCAGCGGTGAAGGTGGGCGGCGGCCTCGAGGACGAGGTGCAGGTCGAGATCGACCAGCAGAAGCTGGCGCAGCTCGGCCTGTCGATCGACACCGTGATCCAGCGCCTCGGCCAGGAAAACGTCAACGTCTCCGGCGGGCGACTGGAAGAGGGCACGCAGCGTTATCTCGTGCGCACCGTCAACCAGTTCACCAGCCTGCAGGAAATGCGCGACATGCTGGTCACCACGCAGAGCGCCGGGGGTGGCGCGCAGCAGTCGGCGGCCGAGCAGATGGCGCGCGTGGCCGCGGCAAGTGGCGATGCGAACTCCATGGCGGCCGCCGCATCGCTGCAGGGCAGTTCCGGATCTCAGGCGCCTGCCAATGGCATGCCCGTTCGGCTGAGCGACATCGCGACCGTGCGGCAGGGCTTCAAGGAGCGCGAGGCGATCATCCGGCTCGGCGGCCGCGAAGCCGTGGAGCTGGCGATCTACAAGGAAGGCGACGCCAACACCGTGTCGACGGCCGATGCCATCGACGCGAAGCTCAAGTCCATCCGCGAACAGCTGCCCAAGGACGTCGACCTCACGGTCATCGACGACCAGTCGCAGTTCGTGCGCCACGCCATCAGCGACGTGAAACTCGACGCCATCATCGGTGGCGCGCTCGCTGTCCTGATCATCTTCCTGTTCCTGCGCGACGGCTGGAGCACGTTCGTGATCGCGCTGTCGTTGCCGGTGTCGATCATCGCGACCTTCTTTTTCATGGGCCGACTGGGGCTGAGCCTCAACGTGATGTCGCTGGGCGGCCTGGCGCTGGCCACGGGCCTTGTCGTCGACGACTCCATCGTCGTGCTCGAGTCGATCGCCAAGGCGCGCGAGCGCGGGCTCGGCATCCTGCAGGCGGCCGTGACCGGCACGCGCGAGGTGAGCATGGCGGTAGTTGCATCGACGCTGACCACGATCGCCGTGTTCCTTCCGCTGGTGTTCGTGCAGGGCATCGCCGGCCAGCTGTTCCGCGACCAGGCGCTCACCGTGGCGATCGCGATCGCGATTTCGCTGGTGGTGTCGATGACGCTCATCCCGATGCTCAGCGCGCTGAAGGACCGCAAGCAGGAGCATTTCCCCGAGGAGCCCGCGTACGAGCACGCGCCGGTGACCGGCTGGCGGCGGCCGTTCGCAGCCGCGCGCCACGGCCTCGCAATCGCGATCGGCTTCTGCTTCTTCTGGCTTGCACGCGGCGTGGTTGCCGCCGGCCGCGGCACGTCGCGCGTGGTCGGTCCAGTGATGCGCAAGGCGAGCGATCTCGCGATGCGCCCGTACGGCCGCGCCGAGCGCGCCTACCTGCGCATCCTGCCGGCAGCGCTGGACAGGCCGCTGCTGGTCATTGGTTGTGCGACGGTCGCGTTCGCCCTGACGTTGGCGGCCGTCCCGTTGCTGGGCGCCGACCTGATCCCGCAATTGGCGCAGGACCGCTTCGAGATGACGGTGAAGCTGCCGCCCGGCACGCCGCTGGCGGAGACCGACCAGGTGGTGCGCCGCCTGCAGCGCGAGCACGCGGGCGACGCCGGCATTCGCACCATCTTCGGTGTCAGCGGCAGCGGCACGCGGCTGGATGCCAGCCCGACCGAGAGCGGCGAGAACATCGGCAAGCTCACCGTGGTCATGGCCAACGGCGGCAGCCGCGAACTGGAAGCGAGCGAGACGCAGAAACTGCGTGCGTCGATGGCCTCCGAAAGCAGCGCACAGGTCGATTTCCGTCGGCCGCAGCTCTTCAGCTTCTCCACGCCGCTGGAGGTCGAGCTGCGCGGGCAGGACCTCGAAGGCATTCGCGTTGCCGGCGAACGGCTCGCTAAGCTTCTACGGGCCAATCCGCACTACACGGACGTCAAGTCGACCGTCGAGCAGGGCTTTCCCGAGATCCAGATCCGCTTCGACCAGGCGCGCGCGGGTGCGCTGGGCCTGACGACGCGCCAGATCGCGGACGCCGTGGTGAACAAGGTGCGTGGCGACGTCGCCACGCGCTACAGCTTCCGCGACCGCAAGATCGACGTGCTGGTGCGTGCGAACGCAAACGATCGCGCCACCGTGGACAACATCCGCCACCTGATCGTGAATCCCGGCAACGGGCGCGCGCCGGTGACGCTCGATTCGGTCGCCGACGTCATCTCGACGGTCGGCCCGAGCGAGATCCATCGCGCCGACCAGGTGCGCGTGGCGATCGTGTCCTCGAACCTGCATGACATCGACCTCGGCGGCGCGATCGCCGAGGTGCGCGACATGGCGGCGAAGAATCCGCTGGGCCCCGACATCGGCATGCACATCGGCGGGCAGGGCGAGGAACTCGCGGACTCGGTCAAATCGCTGCTGTTCGCCTTCGGCCTGGCGATCTTCCTGGTCTACCTGGTGATGGCTTCGCAGTTCGAATCGCTGCTGCATCCGTTCGTCATCCTGTTCACCATTCCGCTCGCGCTTGTGGGTGCGGTGCTCGCGTTGCTGATGACGCGCTCGCCGGTGTCGGTCGTGGTGTTCATCGGGCTGATCCTGCTGGTGGGCCTGGTGGTAAAGAACGCGATCATCCTCATCGACAAGGTCAACCAGCTGCGCGAGGCCGGCGTGCCCAAGCGCCAAGCGCTGGCGGACGGCGCGCGGTCGCGACTGCGCCCGATCGTCATGACCACGCTGTGCACGCTGTTCGGCTTCCTCCCGCTGGCGCTCGCCTTCGGCGAAGGCGCCGAGGTGCGCTCGCCCATGGCGATCACGGTGATGGGTGGCCTGCTGGTATCCACGCTGCTGACGCTGGTGGTGATCCCGGTGGTGTACGACCTGCTCGACCGTCGCCCGGACGAGTATTACGTCCGCCGCGCGCGACGCATCGCCGAAACGTCGAGCGAGCTGGATGCGCTGGAGGCGCAGACCGCATGAGCATCGCCGAGCTCAGCATCCGCCGGCCCGTGACCGCGATCATGTTCTTCGTGACGCTTGTGGTGATCGGCCTGATCGCGTCGTTCCGCCTGCCGCTCGAGGCGTTCCCCTCGGTTTCGTTCCCGGTGGTGTTCGTGCAGTTGCCGTATGCGGGGTCTACGCCCGGCGAAGTCGAACGCACGGTATTGCGACCGGCCGAGGAAGCGCTGGCGACGATGACCGGCGTCAAGAGCATGCAGGGCACCGCACGCGCGGACGGCGCGACGGTGATTGTCATGTTCAAGGACTGGGAGCGCGACGTCGCGATCGCGGCATCCGAGGCGCGCGAACGCCTCGACGGCATCCGCGACCAGCTGCCCGACGAGATCCAGCGCGTGTTCGTTGGCAACTTCAGCACCAGCGACCAGCCGGTGCTGGCGGTGCGGCTGGCGAGCGCCACGATCAACCTCGCGAATTCCTACGAGCTGATCGATCGCGAACTCAAGCGCCGGATCGAACGCATCCCGGGCGTGGCGCGTGTCGAAGTGTCGGGTGCCGCGCCGAACGAGGTCGAGATCGCGGTGCTGCCCGATCGGCTCACCGCGCACGGCGTCAACCTCAATGATCTCGCCAAGCGCCTGCAATCGGCGAATTTCTCCATCTCCGCCGGTCAAATTACGGACGGCGGACGGCGCCTGCGCGTGCAGCCCGTCGGTGAACTTGACAGCCTGGACGAGCTTCGCAACCTGTCGATCAACGCCAGCGGGCTCCGGCTCGGCGACATCGCGGACGTGCGGCTCAAGCCGGCGCGCCTGGACATGGGGCGCAGGCTGGAGGGCCGGCCGGCGGTGGGACTCGACGTCTTCAAGGATCGCAACGCGAACCTCGTCGACGTCTCGAGCGCGACGCTCGCCGAACTCGACCGCATCCGCGAAGAACCGGCAATGCGCGGCATCCAGGCCAAGGTGATCAACAACCAGGGCGAAAGCGTCACCAGCTCGCTCACCGAACTGGCCGAGGCGGGCGCCATCGGCCTCGTACTGTCGATCGCCGTGCTGTTCCTGTTCCTGCGCCACTGGCCGTCGACCATGATGGTCACGCTGGCGATACCGATCTGTTTCATCATGACGCTCGGCTTCATGTACTTCGCCGGCGTCACGCTCAACATCCTGTCGATGATGGGACTGCTGCTGGCAGTCGGCATGCTCGTCGACAACGCCGTCGTCGTGGTGGAGAGCATCTACCAGGAACGCGAGCGCAACCCGGGCAACCCGCGGCTGGCGTCCATCGTCGGCACCCGGCACGTGGCGATCGCGCTGTCGGCGGGCACGCTCTGCCACTGCATCGTGTTCGTCCCGAACCTGTTCGGCGAGCGCAACGTGCTGGCGATCTACCTGTCGCAGATCGCGATCACCATTTCGGTGTCGCTGCTGGCCTCGTGGCTGGTGGCGGTCAGCCTGATCCCGATGCTGTCCGCGCGGCTGAAGACGCCGCCAACCGTGGCGTCCCACCAGGGTTTCATCCACCGGCTGCAGCAACGCTACGCGACGCTGCTGCGCTGGACGCTGGAGCATCGCGCGAAGAGCGTTCTCGCGATCCTGGTGATCGTGGCCGTCAGCGTGCTGCCGGTGAAGATGGTCAAGTACAACATGTTCGGCGGCGACGACGGCGACGAAACCAATATCGACTACCAGCTCAACGGCAGTTACACGGTCGAGCAACTGTCGGCCGAGGTGCAGCACGTCGAGGATTTCCTCAACGCCAACCGCAAGCGCTTCCATATCGCACAGGTCTACTCGTACTTCAGCGAGCAGGGCGGCAGCGGTACGCGCGTCACGTTCGAGCCCGAGTACAAGGGCCGCATCAAACCGCTGGTGGACGACCTGAGCAAGGCGCTGCCGAAGCTGGCGAGGGCCAAGCTCGTCCTCGGCAACCAGGGTGACAACGGTGGCAGCGGGGCGCCGAAGAACGTGCAGGTCAGGCTCGTCGGCGATTCCACCTTCACGCTGAACGAGCTCGCGCGGGACATCCTGCCCGCGCTCGCTGCAAGGCGCGAACTGCGCGACGTCCGCATCGATGCCGGTGACCAGAACAGCGAACTGCAGGTGCGCGTCGACCGCGAACGTGCGGCGGCGTTCGGTTTCACGTCGCAGCAGGTGTCGTCGTTCGTGGGACTTGCGCTGCGCGGCGCCAAGCTCAAGGACTTCCGTCGCGGCGACACCGAGGTGCCGGTGTGGATGCGCTTCAAGGGTGCGGACAACTACGGTGCCGACGACCTGTCCGCATTCACGGTTAGATCGCCCGACGGCCGCCAGGTGCCGCTGCTGGCGATGGTCGACGTTTCTTACAAGCCGACGTCGAGCCAGATCAGCCGCATCAGCCGACAGACCACGCTGACGATCGAAGCGATGCCCACCGGCAAGACCACGATGCCGGAGGCGCGCAAGGCGATCGAGGAGGCGATGAAGTCGATCGCATTCCCGGCGGGCTACAGCTTCACGTTCGATACGCCTCAGTTCATGGACGAGAGCGCGATGATGAAGCAGATGGTCCTCAACCTCGTGATCGCGCTGGTGATGATCTACGTGGTGATGGCGTCGGTGTTCGAATCACTGCTGTTCCCGTCGGCGATCATGTCGGGCGTCGTCTTCTCGATGTTCGGCGTGTTCTGGCTGTTCTGGCTCACCGGCACCGAATTCAACATCATGGCCTTCATCGGCATCCTGGTCCTCATGGGGGTTGTGGTGAACAACGGCATCGTGATGATCGAGCACATCAACAACCTGCGGCGGCGCGGCCTCTCGCGCACCGATGCGCTGGTGGACGGTAGTCGGGAGCGATTGCGGCCGATCCTGATGACGATGGGCACCGCGATCCTGGCGATGGTGCCGATCGCGCTCTCGAAGGGCGGCAGCGGCAACGAGATCTCCTACTTCCCGATGGCGCGTGCGATCGCCGGCGGGCTGGCGTTCTCGACGTTCGTCAGCCTGCTGTTCCTGCCGACGATCTACGCGATCCTCGACGACATGCGCAGCGCGACGTCGCGGCTGGTTCGCCGCGCGCGGGGCCTGCCGCCGCTGTCTTCATCGAGCGGGCAGCTGCCCGTTCCCGCCTGAGGTCTGCACTGCCCGGCCGCCAGCCCAAGGGCTGCGCGGTCGGCAGGGTCAGTGGGCCAGCTTGCCCACGATGCGTGCGATGGCGATCCACTCGCCGGCCATGGTCCCGAAGCAGGTGAGGATGAACACCATCAGCGTCCTCGCCACGCGATTGCGGTACCAGCCGCGCAGCGTGCGTACGTCGTCGCGAACCGCGATGAAATCGGCGTAGGTCGGTTTGCGCAGGCGCGCTTCCACCAGTGCGCTGAAGGCGCCGGACGGCAAGGTGGGACGGAAGGGTTTGAACGGCCCGACCAGGGCGCCCACCAGCACGCTCAGCGGATGCGCGCCGGCCGCCGCCGCGCCTATCGCGGTCATGAGCGCCGTGATCCACAGCCATTGCACGATCACGCCCGACGCCATCTTCAGGCCGCCGTTCTCAAAACCCCAAGTCACGCCGCCGATCAGCAGCAGCGCGACTACGATCGCGAACCACGGCACCTTGCGCTTCTTCGGCATCGATTCGAGCGAAGCGCGCATCGTCGCGGGGTCGCCGGTCTGCTCGGCGAGCTCGCGCGACAACCCCGCGAGGTGGCCGGCACCGACGACGGCCAACATGTTCCGCGGCGTAGGCGAGCCGGCACCCGCGGCGCGCAGTGCGGCGGCCATGTAGCGGTCGCGCTCGACAATGACGGTCTCGAACAGCGCCGGGCTGTGGCTCGCGAAATCGGCGAAGCTCGATTCGAGCATGTCGCCTTCCTTGAGCCGTTCGATCTCGTCGGCAGGCACTTCGTCGCTGGCGATCAGCGATACCGCCAGTCCACTACCCAGCTTGACGCGCTGCCACCAACCCAGTTTCGCGGCGGCGCGACGAAACGTGAGTCCGACGTCGCGATCGATCAGGCTCACCGGCAGTGCGCGCTCGCGCGCGTCGAGCACGGCCTGCTTCAGCTCCGCGCCGGGTTCGATGCCGAGTTGCTCCGCCAGCCGGCGCTGGTACGCGGCGAGCGCGAGGTTGGCTGCGAACATCGCCGTGCGCCCGGTCTTGATCACGTCGACCAGGTCGAGGCGCGCCATCGCGTCCGGATCGGTGAGCGCCTGCATTCGCGCGGCATCGAGCTCGACGGCGACGTGGTCGTATTCACCCGACGCGATCGCGGCACGCACGGCATCCACGCTTGCCTGCGAAACATGCGCAGTGCCGAGCAGCGTGTAGCGCACGCCGTCGCGCTCGACGATGGCATGCGGCTGGCTGTCGAGCGCGTGGGTAACGGGGGGCATCGGATCCATGTCGACCTTGGGTGGAGGTGTCGCCATTCGCAGCGCGAACGGAGCAGCGTAGGGAGTCAGGCGCCGGCGGGCAACGGCGGTGCGTCGGGTGGCGCGTCACCGTCGCTGCCGAGCACCCGCATCATGTGGACGTTTTCGAGCCAGCGGCCGTGCTTGAAGCCGAGCCCGGGAAAGCGGGCGGCGACGTGGAATCCCTGGCGCTCGTGCAAGGCCAGGGATGCGCCGTTCGTGGCATCGCCGATCACCGCGACCATGCGCCGATAGCCGAGTGCCTCGCACTCCGTGATGAGTGCGGCGAGCAGCGCCCGCCCGACGCCGCGGCCGCGGTGGTCCGCGTCGATGTAGACGCTGTCCTCGACCGTCCAGCGATAGCCCTCGCGCGACCGGTAGGCGCTCGCGTAGGCGAACCCGGCGGCGCGTCCACCGGCTTCGGCGACGAGAAAGGGATAGCCCGCGACCTTCAGTGCGCGGAAGCGTCGCGCGAATTCGGCGTCGTCCGGCGGCGTGTATTCGTACGACGACGTGCCGCCCCGCACCTCGTCGGCGTAGATGCGCGAGAGCGCGGTGAGGTCGGCCTCCGTCGCTGGCCGGATGCTCGGCGGCGCGTCAATCGCGATAGCGCTTGAGCAGGTCGCCATACGCGTCGATACGACGGTCGCGCAGGAAGGGCCAGATGCGGCGCACGTCCTCGCTGCGGCGAAGATCGACTTCCGCCATCAGCACTTCCGGGCGATCGGTCGAAGCTTCGGCGAGGAACTCACCCTGGGGCCCGACGACATGGCTCGAGCCCCAGAAATCGATGCCGCTGCGGCCGATCGGCGACGGCTCGTGGCCCACGCGGTTGCACGAGAGCACGGGCAGGCCATTGGCGACTGCGTGGCCGCGGTGCGAGAGGATCCAGGCGTTGCGCTGGCGATCCTTCTCGTCCTGGGTGTCGTTCGGATCCCAGCCGATCGCCGTGGGGTACAGCAGCATGTCCGCGCCGGCGAGCGCCATCAGCCGCGCGCCTTCCGGATACCACTGGTCCCAGCAGACCATCACGCCAAGGCGCCCCACCGAGGTATCGATCGGGTGGAAGCCGATGTCGCCCGGCGTGAAGTAGAACTTCTCGTTGAAGCCCGGGTCGTCCGGTATGTGCATCTTCCGGTACTTGCCGGCGAGCGAGCCGTCCGCATCGAGCACGACTGCCGTGTTGTGATACAGCCCGGCGCCGCGCCGCTCGAACAACGAGCCAACGATAACGACGCCGTGCTGCTTCGCAAGCGCTGACAGCCGCTCGGTCGTCGGGCCGGGTATCGGCTCGGCGGTTTCGAATTCGTCGACGCACTGGTGCTGGCAGAAGTAGGCGCCGTTATGCAGTTCCTGCAACAGCACCAGCTTCGCGCCGTTGCCCGCGGCCTCGGCGACGCGACGCGCGATCGTGTCGAGGTTCGCCTGCGCGTCGCCCTGATTGGTTTCCTGCACCAACGCGACGGGCAGCACTTTCGGCTTCGACATCAGACCACTCCTTCGGGCAGCTGCATCGTGATGCAGTGCAGGCTGCCGTTCTGCCAGATCAGCGGGCGGCACGGGACCATCACGATTTCGCGGCCGGGGAACGCTTCGGCCAGCACTTTGCGTGCCGGTTCGTCGGCGGCGTCACCGTAGGCGGGCGCCAGCACGGCGCCGTTGACGATCAGGAAGTTCGCATAGCTCGCCGCGAGCCTGCGGCCTTCGTCGATGATCGGGTGCGCCCAGGGCAGTTCGAACAACCGGTAGGGTTCGCCGGCGGCCGTGCGCAACACGGTGAGTTCGCCCGCCATCGCGCGCAAGTGCGGGTAGTGCGAGTCCGCCGGATCGTCGCAGCTCTGGAAGACGATCGAGTCGGCAGATGCGAAGCGCGCGAGCGTATCGATGTGCGCGTCGGTATCGTCGCCTTCAAGGTAGCCGTGCTCGAGCCACAGCACGCGCTCCTGCGACAGCCAGTCCGCGAGCTTCCCGGAAAGTTCCTCGCGCGTCGCCTGCGGGTGGCGCTGGTTGAGGCACTGCCACGTCGTCAGCAGCGTGCCGGCCCCATCCGTGTCGATTGCGCCGCCTTCGAGCGCGAAGGGAATCGGCACGCGATCGGCATGCGCGAACAGCCCCTCGCGTTCGAGCGTCTCCACCAGCGCATCGTCGCGACTGGCTTCGAACTTGCCGCCCCAGCCGGTGAAGCGGAAGTCGAGCAGCCGGAACCCGCTTGCGGTGCGCAGCGTGATCGGGCCGGAGTCGCGCAGCCACGTGTCGTCGTATTGCGCATGAACGAACCGCACGCGCGAAAGCTCCACGCGCGCCGCTGCCAGCACGTCGCGGGCATGCGCCTCGAGCGCGGCGTCGGCAACGCAGACGATTGCCGGTTCGAAACGCGTGATCGCTGCCACGAGCGCCACGTACGTAGTCTCGACGTCGGCGAGCCGTTCGGCCCAGTCCGTCCCCTCATGCGGCCACGCGAGCAGGACGGCGGACTGCGGCTCCCACTCGGCGGGGAGCCGTGCATCGGTCAAGGGCATCGTTGTTCCCGTCAGCGGATCGGCGGTTTCGGGCCGATCTCGGTGGGCGTCGCTTTGTTCGCGACGGCGTCAACGACGCGGCCGTGTTCGAAGTAGACGGTAAACGCGGGATAGACCCAGCGCTGGATGGTCGGCCACTGGCGCTTCTGCCCGCCGCGCGGCTGCAGGCGGTCGCGCGGCGCGCCGAAGCGCTTTTCGACGTCCGCCGCGCGCATGCCGCGTGACGGCATCGCGCGGGATTCGTGCTTCACGCGGTCGACAAGCAACGTCTCCGCATGCAGTGAACCGATGGAGAGAAGGGCGAGCGCGGTAGCGGCCACGACAGTACGGATCATGTTGTCTCTCCTCGGGGGACGCCCGACACGGATGTATCGCGATTGTATGCAGCGACGGCAGTGTCGGTGCGCCCTCTGGCAGCCGGCGCCGGCCGATCCGGTCCCAGAAACGCGAAAAGCCGCCTCTCGGCGGCTTTGCGGCGAACCGGAACAGCCTGCGCGATCAGCGCTGGCGAGCCTTGAAGCGCGGGTTCGACTTGCAGATCACGAAGACCTTGCCGCGGCGGCGAACGACCTTGCAGTCGCGGTGACGGGTCTTCGCCGACTTCAGGGAGGACAGGACCTTCATGAGAGAAACCTCGGCAAAAAAGATGGGAGCGGGCAAACGAAGCCGCGCATTATAGCGGCGTGATGGTTTGATAATCAACGGCTTGGACCGCGAAGCCGTCCCGGTCGTCGGCCCGAGGCCTGCCGGCGGTCCCGTCGATTTTTCCCGCGCGTTCGCCCGGCGCGTCGTGAATGGGCATTTTCCGCCGGGCGGGCGAGAATGACGCCATGGATCCCACTGCCCCCGTGCTCACCATCGATGGTCCCTCCGGCTCCGGCAAGGGCACCATCAGCCGACTGGTCGCCCAGCATCTCGAGTGGCATTACCTGGATTCCGGGGCGCTCTACCGGGCCGTAGGGGTCTCGGCGGGCTGGAACGACCTCGACCTGAGCGACCCCGGCGCACTCGTGCGGTGCGCGTTCGACAGCCGCATCGACTTCCTCGAGGTGGTCGGCCAGGAACTGAGGATCCTCATAAACGGCCGTGACGCCACGGACGAGATCCGCACCGAGACCGCCGGCGCGGCCGCTTCTGCGATCGCAGCCATTCCCGAGGTCCGCACGGCGCTGAAGGAGCGGCAGCGCAACTTCCGCCAGCAGCCGGGCCTGGTCGCCGACGGCCGCGACATGGGCACCGTGATCTTTCCCGACGCGGCGACCAAGGTCTTCCTCACGGCGAGCGCCGAGGAGCGGGCCGAGCGGCGGTATAAGCAGTTGAAGGAAAAGGGGGTTTCGGTTAACTTGGGCGATCTGCTGCGGGAGATTCTTGCCCGCGACGCCCGCGATGCCTCTCGCGCGGTGGCGCCACTGCGACCGGCCGAAGACGCCGTCTGCATTGATACCACCGGCACCGGCATCGAGGCGGTGGTCGAACGCGTGTTGTCCCTGGTCAAGCGGTAACCGCCAACGCGGTCCGCACGGAGTCGCTTCCGGATCGGTACGCCCACGTCGCCCGGCAGGCCGGCCCGCCGCGCATTGCGGCGGATATCCAACAGCACGGTGCGCGGTTTCGCGCGCCACTCAACGGGTGGGCCGCGTGACGATGCCGCTGGGCACGTGCACGGCCCGTGTATCCAACAGAGCTAATTCTCCAATGACCGAATCATTTGCCGAACTGTTTGAAGCCAGTCAGACCAACCTGGCGAAGCTGAAGCCGGGCTCGATCGTCACCGGTATCGTCGTGGAAGTCCGCGGCGACGTGGTGGTGATCAACGCCGGCCTGAAGTCCGAAGGCATCGTGCCGATCGAACAGTTCCGGAACGACGCCGGCGAAATCGACGTGGGCGTGGGCGACGAAGTCAAGGTCGCGCTCGACTCGCTCGAGAACGGCTTCGGCGAGACCGTGCTTTCGCGCGAGAAGGCCAAGCGCGCGATGGTGTGGGACGAACTCGAGGAAGCCCTCGAGAAGAACGAGACAATCACCGGCCGCATCAGCGGCAAGGTCAAGGGCGGCTTCACCGTCGACATCAAGGACGTCCGCGGCTTCCTGCCCGGTTCGCTGGTCGACGTGCGCCCCGTGCGCGATTCGAGCTACCTCGAGGGCAAGGAACTCGAGTTCAAGCTCATCAAGCTTGACCGCAAGCGCAACAACATCGTGGTGTCGCGCCGCGCCGTCGTCGAGAGCGAGCACTCGGAAGAGCGCGAGCAGCTGATGGAGAAGCTGGTCGAGGGCGCCGTGCTGAAGGGCGTCGTCAAGAACCTCACCGACTACGGCGCGTTCGTCGACCTCGGCGGTATCGATGGCCTGCTGCACATCACCGACATGGCGTGGAAGCGCGTGCGCCATCCGTCCGAAGTCGTTGAAGTCGGCCAGGAACTCGACGTCCGCGTGCTCAAGTACGATCGCGAGCGCAATCGCGTTTCGCTCGGCCTGAAGCAGCTCGGCGAAGATCCGTGGGACAACATCGCGCGTCGCTACCCGGCCAACAGCCGCGTGTTCGGCAAGGTCTCGAACGTCACCGACTACGGCGCGTTCGTCGAGATCGAGCCGGGCGTCGAGGGCCTGGTGCACGTGTCCGAGATGGATTGGACGAACAAGAACGTCAACCCATCCAAGATCGTGCAGGTCGGTGACGACGTCGAAGTGATGGTGCTGGATGTCGACGAAGAGCGTCGCCGCATCTCGCTCGGCATGAAGCAGGTCTCGTCCAATCCGTGGGAAACCTTCGCGGCAATTCACCGCAAGGGCGACAAGGTCGAGGGCCAGGTCAAGTCGATCACCGACTTCGGCATCTTCATCGGCCTTGACGGCGGTATCGACGGCCTGGTGCACCTGTCCGACATCTCGTGGAACACCACGGGCGAAGACGTGGTCCGCAACTTCAAGAAGGGCGACACGGTTGAAGCTGTCGTCCTGGCGGTCGATCCGGAACGCGAGCGCATTTCGCTCGGCATCAAGCAGATGGAGCAGGACCCGATGGGTTCGTTCGTCGCCACCAACACGCGCGGCTCGATCGTGCGCGGCACGGTGACGGCGGTCGACGCGAAGGGTGCGACCGTCGAGCTGTCGGACGGCGTCGAGGGCTATATCCAGGCCCGCGACATCGCCCGCGAGCGCGTCGACGACGCGACGACCAAGCTGAAGATCGGCGACCAGGTCGAGGCCAAGATCGTCGGCAACGACCGCAAGTCGCGCCAGATGCAGCTGTCGATCAAGGCGAAGGACTACGCGGAAGAGAGCGAGGCCGTGGCGGACTACAACCGCCAGTCGTCGGATGCGGCGAGCGGCACGACGCGCCTCGGCGCGCTGCTGCGCGAGCAGCTCGGCCAGAAGGGCGAGTAATCGCACGCGGTAAACCGGGACGGCCCGGCCCTGTCGGGCCGTCCCTTTTTGTGCGGGCGCCCGATGGCGGGCAGCCCGAGAATTCCTGAAGTTGCAGGCGTCGCGGGTTCCCAGCCTCCATGACCAAGTCCGAACTCATCGAGATCCTCGCCCAGCGTCAGGCCCACCTGAAGGCTGAGGACGTAGAGCTCGCGGTGAAGTCGCTTCTGGACATGATGAGCGGTTCGCTCTCGGGCGGTGAACGCATCGAGATCCGCGGCTTCGGCAGCTTCTGCCTGCACTATCGTCCGCCGCGCGTCGGTCGCAATCCGAAGACGGGCGAGTCGGTCGCGCTGCGCGGCAAGCATGTCCCGCATTTCAAACCCGGCAAGGAATTGCGCGAGCGCGTCAGCGGCGCGCAACCAATCGACGAGGACGGCTGACGTGGGCCGGCCAGGTGCCGGCTTGCCTACACACATCGCGCCGGGGCCAGTCTCCCGCCGATAAAGACGGAGCCCGTCATGGAATTCATCAGCGAGTGGGTTTGGTTCTTCCTGCTGCTACCGATCGCAGCGGTGCTGGGCTGGGTCATCGGCCGGCGCGGCGGCAAGCTGCATAGCGAGGACCAGGTCAGTCGCCTTTCGACGACCTATTTCCGCGGCCTGAACTACCTGCTCAACGAGCAGCCCGACAAAGCGATCGAGCTGTTCCTGCATATAGCGGAACTCGACAAGGACACCTTCGAAACGCAGGTGGCGCTCGGGCACTTGTTCCGTCGGCGCGGCGAGGTCGATCGTGCAATCCGGCTGCATCAGTCGCTCGTGCAGCGCAGCGACCTGACCGATGCGCAGCGTGTGCAGGCGTTGCTCGCATTGGGCGAGGACTACATGAAGTCCGGTCTGCTCGACCGCGCCGAGACCGTCTTCAGCGAGCTTGTCGCGCTCGACCTGGCGCCGCTCGCGCTGCGCCACCTCATCGGCATCTACCAGGCCGAACGCGACTGGGCGAAGGCGATCGAGAATGCACGTCGTTTCGAGGACGCGACGGGTGAGCCGATGGGCAAACTGGTGGCGCATTTCGAGTGCGAACTCGCTGATCGCTCGCGCGCGGCAGGGGATGTCGCCGCGGCGCGCGACGCGGTTGCGCGCGCCTACCAGGCCGACGCAAATTCGGTGCGCGCCGGCATGCTCGAAGGGCGAATCGAGCTGGATGCCGGACGGCACTCGGCGGCCATCCGGTCCTTCGAACGCGTGGCCCGGAGCGACCCGGATTACCTGCCCGAAGTGATGCCGCCGCTGCTCGAATGCTATGCGGCGGGCGGCGACGGACCGGGCGCGCGCAGCTTTCTCGCCGAGATGTGCGAGCACTATCGCGGCATCGCACCCGTGCTAGCGCTGACGCGCATGATCGAGCGCGAGGAAGGGGTGCCGACGGCCCGCGCCTACCTGGCGAAGCAGTTGAAGGATCGGCCTTCGGTCCGCGGCGAGGCGGCGTTGATCGAGCTATCGCTCGCCGAGCAGACCGATCCGACAGCCACGCTCGTGGATCTCAAGCACATCACCGACCAGCTGCTCGTCCGCAACCCGAGCTATCGCTGCACGCGATGCGGCTTCGGCGCGCGCAGCCACCACTGGCAATGCCCGAGCTGCAAGGAGTGGGGTTCGGTCAAGCCGCTGCTGAATTACGCAGTCGTGTGAAGACGGTCGCCTTGCTCGTCACCGTCGCGGCCATTTCGGCCAGCGGCACGGCCCTGGCGCGTCGTTATGCGCTCGCGCGCCAGCTCGTGGATGTTCCCGGTGAGCGCCGCAGCCACTCTGTCGCCACGCCACGCGGGGGCGGGGTCGGGCCGGTCGTTGCGGTCCTGGCGGCGATGCTCGCGATGACCGCGGCGCAGGGGACGCCCTGGCTCGCCGCGATCGCGCTCGCCGCTGTCGCCCTGGTCGGCGCATGGGATGACCACCGGCCGCTGGCGGCCAGTTGGCGACTGCTGGTCCACGCGGCGGCAGGCCTCGCCGTCGCCGGGTCCTTGTTCGACCCGATGGTTGCCCCGTTGCTGTTCGCTGCCGTATTCGCCGGCGTGGTCGTGCTGATCAATGTCTGGAACTTCATGGACGGCATCAACGGGCTCGCAGCGTCCCAGGCGGCGCTGGTAGCCGCGGCCGTAGCGGCCGTCGATCCCGGCATGCGCATCCCGGCCATCGTGGTTGTCGTTGCATGCCTCGCGTTCCTGCCGTTCAACTTCCCCCGCGCACGGATTTTCCTCGGGGATGTAGGGAGCGGCGCGCTCGGACTCATCGTGGCTTGGCTATGCGCAGGTGTAGCCACGGCAAGGCCGCTCAACGGCCTGTTGATGGCGCTTCCGTTGTCCGCATTCCTCGTCGACGCCGGCCTGACGCTTTCGCGCCGAATGCTCCGTCGCGAGCGCTGGTGGGAGCCGCACGCCCAGCATCTTTACCAAGGGCTCGCCCGTCGCCACGGACACGCACGGGTCACGCTTGCCTACGCCGCATGGACGGCGTCGGCAAGTGTCGCCAGCCTCGTGATCGCGCCGATGGGGCCGGCGTATACCATGGCGTCCTTGGCCGTGTGCTATACGAGCGCGGCACTGCTGTGGCTGAGGCTGCAGCGCCCGGTCGCCACGGAACGCGACGCATCGTCATGAGGGATCGATGAGCCGAACGCTGTCCCCTTGGCAGGCGCGCCTGCCTCGATTTGCAATTGCCGCGCACGACCTCGCCATGGTGTGGCTGGTCTGGAACGGGCTGCACTGGATGCGCTACGCGGTGGCGCCGAGTGCGCCGGTGTTGCCGCTGTGGTCGGTGCAGACGTCGCTCGTTCTTGCGGTGCAGGCGCTCGTCTTCTGGAAGGTCGGCCTCTATCGCGGCCTGTGGCGGTTCGCGAGCGTCCCGGACCTCTGGAACATTCTCAAGGCGTCGGTCGTCGGCGTATTGGGCGTCATGCTCGGGTTGTTCCTGTACGACCGCATGGACTCCGTGCCGCGCGCCGTGCTGGTCCTGTACCCGATCGTGCTCGCCGCCATGCTTGGCGCGCCACGGCTCATCTATCGCGCTTGGAAGGACGCGCAGTCCGAGGGTAGACGCGCCTCCTCGACGCGCGTCCTGGTGCTGGGTGCCGGCCAGGCGGGCGAAGCGCTGGTCCGCGACCTGCGCCGCTTCGGCACGTATCAGCCCGTCGGATTCCTGGACGACGCGCCGCGCCTGCGCGGCTCGAAGATGCACGGCATTCCGGTACTCGGTCGCATCGAGGAGCTGCCGGAAATCGCGCGTGAGACGGCGGCGCAACTCGTCGTCATCGCGGTGCCATCGGCCGACGCCACGTCGCTGCAGAACATTGTCGGAATCTGCGAGCGCAGCGGGATTCCGTTCCGCATGGTGCCGCGCCTGCAGGACGTGCTTGAAGGCCGCTCGCTGCCGGGCGAGCTGAAGGAGGTCGCGATCGAGGACCTTCTGGGCCGCAAGCCGGTCCTGCCGGACTGGAAGGCCATCCGCGCATGGCTCGGCGGTCGGTCCGTGCTCGTTACCGGCGCCGGCGGCTCGATCGGCGCTGAGCTGTGCAGGCAGTGCGCGCGGCACGGTGCCCGCCACATCACACTCGTCGAAATGGACGAGCTCGCGTTGATGACCGCCGAGTCGACGCTGCGCCGCGACTTCCCGGAGATCGAGATCACCCCGATCCTCGGCGATTGCGGCGACCGCTCCGTCATCGATTACGCGATCGGCCGCACGTCCCCCGAGGCGGTCTTCCACGCAGCGGCGTACAAGCATGTGCCGATGCTCGAAACACAGCTGCGCGAAGCGGTACGCAACAACGTGCTTGCCACGTACACCGTCGCGCGGGCCTGCCGCGAAGCCTCGGTCGGCACTTTCGTGCTTATCTCGACCGACAAGGCCGTGGACCCGGTCAACGTGCTGGGCGCGACCAAGCGCATGGCCGAGATCATCTGCCAGGCACTCGCCGACTGCCCGACGCGCTTCGTCACCGTGCGCTTCGGCAATGTTCTCGACTCCGCGGGCAGCGTCGTGCCGCTGTTCCGCGAACAGATCCGCGCGGGCGGGCCGGTCACCGTCACGGATCCGGATGTCACCCGTTACTTCATGACGATTCCGGAAGCCTGCCAGCTCATCCTGCAGGCGTCCGCGATCGGCACGCACGAAGCCGTGTACACGCTCGACATGGGCGAGCCCGTGCTGATCCGCCTGCTGGCCGAGCAGATGATCCGCCTGGCGGGCAAGCAGCCCGGTCGCGATGTCGCCATCGTTTTCACCGGGCTTCGTCCGGGCGAGAAACTGCACGAGACGCTGTTCCATGCGGACGAGCGATATCGCCCGACGCAGCATCCGAAGATCCTGCAGGCCGAGCCGCGCAAGGTCGTCAGCACTCAGGTGGTGGAACAGTTGGGCCACTTCGCCGACGCCTGTGCGCGCTACGACATCGACGTACTCGCGCGCCTGCTGCGCGATGCGGTTCCCGAGTTCGAACCGCTCAACACGCGCACCAACCTCGGCACCGGCGCTACTGTCGTCGCATTTCCTGCACGACAGTCGCGGAAGATCTGACCGATTCCGCACACGACCCCATCTCGATGACACCGAACATCCCGCGTCGCATTCGAAAGGCTGTATTTCCCGTTGCCGGGCTCGGCACGCGTTTCCTTCCCGCCACCAAGACGGTGCCGAAGGAGATGCTCCCGATCATCGACAAGCCGCTGATCCAGTACGCGGTCGACGAGGCGATCGAGGCCGGCTGCGACACGCTGGTGTTCATCACCAATCGCTACAAGCACGCCGTCGCGGACTATTTCGACAAGGCGTACGAACTCGAACAGAAGCTCGAGCAGGCCGGCAAGTTCGAACAGCTCGAGCTCGTGCGCCATGTGTTGCCGCCCGGTGTCAGGACGATTTTCGTCACCCAGACCGAAGCCCTCGGTCTCGGGCATGCCGTGTTGTGCGCGAAGGAAGTAATCGGCAACGAGCCATTCGCGGTGGTGCTCCCCGATGACCTGATCTGGAACCGTGGGCCCGGCGCGCTTCGGCAGATGGCCGACGCGGCCGTCGAGAGCGCGTGTAGCGTCATTGCCGTGCAGGACGTTCCGCCCGAGAAAACCGCCAGCTACGGCATCGTGGCGACACGCGATTTCGCGAACCGCCAGGGGCGTATCGAGCGCATCGTCGAGAAGCCTGCGCCGGAGGATGCGCCCAGCCACCTGGCCGTCGTCGGGCGATACATCCTTTCGCCGCGCATATTCGAACTGCTCGAGCAGACGACGCCCGGCGCCGGTGGCGAGATCCAGCTGACCGACGCGATCGATCGCCTGCTGAAGGAAGAATGCGTCGACGCATACCGCTTCCGCGGGACGCGATTCGACTGCGGAACGCATATCGGCCTGATCGAAGCAACGATCCGCTACGCACTCGATCACGAGAAGCTCAGCGATGCGGCCGCCGAGATGATGCGCAGTGCGCTCGTCGAGCTGGGCGTCGTCGAACTGCCCTGACGCTGGACACCCGCGTCGGCGCGCGCCACGCTCGCGCAATGCCTCGATACGCGGGTGATTACTACACTGCCACTGCCACTGCCGGCGCGGCGCCGCCTCCTCGGCCGCTGTCCGGGCGTTCCGACTGCGACGTCTGCGTGGTGGGCGGCGGTCTCGCCGGCCTCAATACGGCGCTGGGGCTCCTCGAGCGCGGCAATCGCGACGTGGTCCTGCTCGAGTCGAACAGCATCGGTTTCGGCGCGTCAGGCCGCAACGGGGGCTTCGTTTTCGGCGGGTACTCGCGCGGAGAATCGCGACTGCTCGCGGATCTCGGAAGCGACGTTGCCCGGGAGGTCTACGGTTGGACGGTCGACGCCGTGCACCGTATCCGTGCGCGCATCGACCGGTACGCGATTGCCTGCGATGTCACGGATGGCGGCGTCATCTGGGCCAACTGGTTCAATGACGCGACGCCCCTGCGGTCGCGACAGGCGTTGCTCGCCACGCATTTTGGCGCGGACTGGCAGTGGCTCGACCGCGCGGAAATGCGCAGGCGCATCGCGAGCGAACGCTACGGCGAAGGCTTGTTCGAGCCCGGCGCCTTCCACTTCCATCCGCTGGCATACGCGCGCGGGATCGCCGGCGTGCTCGAGCGCGGCGGCGTGCAGGTCCACGAGGCGACACCCGCCACCTCGATCGTTCGCGATGGAGCGACGTGGCGCATCGCCACGCCGGGCGGAGAGGTGCGCGCGCGCAGCGTCGTGCTTGCGTGCGGCGGCTATCTTGCCCGCTTGAGGCGGCGCGTCGACAGCGCGGTCCTGCCGATCGCAACCTACGTGATGGTGACCGAGCCACTCGGCGTGCGCATGCACGACGTGTTGCGCACGAGCGCAGCCGTCTACGACACGCGGTTCGCGTTCGACTATTACCGCCCGCTGCCCGACACGCGCCTGCTCTGGGGCGGCAGGATCTCGGTGCTGGACCGTGCTCCCGCGGACGTCGAGAAGCTGCTGGTGCGCGACATGCTCCGCGTTTTCCCACAGCTGGACGGCGTCGCCATCGACCACGCGTGGAGCGGCCTGATGAGCTACGCGCCGCACGAGATGCCCCATGTCATGGAAGCCGAGCCGGGCATGTGGATCGCCCAGGCATTCGGGGGCCACGGCGTGGCGCCGACCACGGCGGCGGGGGAGCTCGTCGCCTCGGCGATCGAGGAAGGGGATACGCGGTATCGGCGACTGGCCCGCTACGATCTGCAGCGCGCGTACAAGCCGTTCGGTTTCGCCGCCGCGCAGGCGAGTTACTGGTGGGCCGAGGCGCGGGACGCTCTCAAGGCACGAAGCGAACGCCGTCCCGGATGACGCATCGTTAATGTCGCGGCCACGCCCGTGATGCGCGGGGCGTCGCAGAGTCCGTCCGTGGCGATCTGGCCACCCTTCGGGACAACGCTCATGCGCAGCCTTCTCGCGTTCACCGCCGCTTGCCTGCTGGGCGCCGGCTTCTCGGCTTCGGCGGCACCTCCTGCGTCCGCTGCGATCCACGCGGCCCCGGTCGCAAAGGCGACGGTCGCCACGCGTGCGGCAGTCACCGCGCCGGCACCCGTCGCCAAGCCAACGCGACGCACGGCGTCCGCGGCGCGTTGCCGCGACGGCAGGGGCAAGTTCATTGCGTGCGCCACGGCCGCGCCCGCGAAGAAGGCGCCGTGCCGGGACTCGAAGGGAAAGTTCGTCGCCTGCAAGGTGTGACGTCATTGGCTCGCCGACGAATCGTCGCGTGACGCGTTTGGCCGCATTCGAGGCGTCGCATCGCGCTTCGCGGTGAGCCGCGAAGAGACAAGGCATCGCGACAGGAAAAAAGGCGGCCCCTGGCCGCCTTTTTTTGTTCCACCGGCGAAACCACCACGGGAACGTGCGAACGGCGCGTCAGAGCGCTTCGAAGATTCCCGCCGCGCCCATGCCGGTGCCGATGCACATCGTCACCATCCCGTACTTCAGCTGGCGGCGACGCATGCCGTGCACGATCGTCGCGGTACGAACGGCCCCCGTCGCACCGAGCGGGTGGCCGAGTGCGATCGCACCGCCGAGCGGGTTGATCTTCGACGGATCGAGTTCCGAATCCCTGATGACCGCAAGCGCCTGCGCGGCGAATGCCTCGTTGAGCTCGATCCAGTCGAGCTGGTCGCGCGTCAACCCGGCCTGCTTGAGGGCCTTCGGAATGGCCGCGTTCGGGCCGATGCCCATGATGTGCGGCGGCACGCCTGCAACCGAGAAGCTGACGAAGCGGGCGAGGGGCGTAAGCCCGTAGTCCTTGATCGCCTGCTCCGACGCGATCAGCACCGCCGCGGCGCCATCGCTCATCTGCGACGAGTTGCCGGCGGTGACCGAGCCGCCGAACTGGCCGTTCCTGAATACCGGGCGCAGCTTGGCAAGGCCTTCCATCGACGTGTCGGCGCGCGGGCCCTCGTCGGTGTCGACGACGCGCTTGCGCAACTGGATGGTGTTGCTGGAAAGCGCTGGCACGTGCGACACGACTTCATACGGCGAAATCTCGTCGCGGAACTCGCCGTTCGCGATGGCCGCGAGTGCCTTGCGATGGGACGCCACGGCAAACTCGTCCTGCGCCTCGCGCGAGATGCCCCACTGCTTCGCCACGTTCTCGGCGGTGATGCCCATGCCGTAGGCAATCGCGATGTGGTCTTCATCCTTGCTGAAGACGCGCGGATTGAGCGCGATCTTGTGGCCCATCATCGGCACCATGGACATCGATTCGGTGCCGCCGGCAAGGATCAGGTCCGCGTTGCCGAGGCGCACCTGGTCGGCTGCGAGCGCGACCGCCTGCAGGCCCGAGGAACAGAAGCGGTTGATCGTCTGCGCGGCCACGCCGTCGGGCAGGCCCGCCAGCAGCACACCGATGCGGGCGACGTTCATGCCTTGCTCGGCTTCGGGCATCGCGCAGCCGATGATGGCGTCGTCGATGCGGCCGGTATCGATTCCGGGCGCCTGTCCGACCACGCTGCGCAGCACGTGCGCCAGCATGTCGTCGGGGCGGGTATTGCGAAACACGCCGCGCGGCGCCTTGCCGACCGGCGTGCGGGTGGCGGCGACGATGTACGCGTCCTGGACTTGCTTGCTCATGTTCGTTTCTCTCGTGAGGCTCTAAGGTCGATTCGCAAGGGCAGGGCCTTCGAACCTCAATTGCGAAGCGGCTTGCCCGTCTTGAGCATGTGCGCGATGCGCTCCTGCGTCTTCGGCATCTGCGCGAGCTCGACGAAGTGCTGGCGCTCGAGCTTGAGCAGCCATTCCTCGTCGACCACCGAGCCGCGGTCGACCATGCCGCCGCACATGACCGTGGCGATGCGGGTCGCGATCTCGTAGTCGTGCGGCGAGATGAACATGCCTTCGAGCATGTTGACGAGCATCATCTGGAGCGTGGCAATTCCGACGTCGCCTGCAACCGTGACGTTGCGCGCGGGCAGCGGCGGGCGATAGCCGCCCTCGGCAAGCGCGCGCGCCTGCGCCTTCGCCACGTGCAGCAGTTCATGTGCGTTGAAGACGATCGCGTCGTCCTGGCGGGCGAGCCTGAGCGACTTCGCCTCGAACGCCGAGGAGGACACCTTCGCCATCGCCACGCTTTCGAACGCCGTCTTGAGGTGCGGGAAGACATCGCCGCCGGGGCCGGCGGTTTCCGATGCGCGTACCGCGAACTCCTTCAGGCCGCCGCCCGCGGGCAGCAGGCCTACGCCCGCCTCGACGAGTCCGACATAGCTTTCGAGCCCGAACACCGTCCGCGCCGCATGCATCTGGAACTCGCAGCCGCCACCGAGCGCCAGCCCGCGCACCGCGGCGACGACGGGAACGAGTGAATACTTGATGCGCTGGCTGGTGCGCTGGAAGTCCTCGACCATCGACTCGAAGCCGGCAACGTCGCCCGCCTGCAGCAGGCCGAGCGCGCCCG
The DNA here is from genome assembly GCF_008274655.1 of Cognatilysobacter lacus. Taxonomy (GTDB): domain Bacteria; phylum Pseudomonadota; class Gammaproteobacteria; order Xanthomonadales; family Xanthomonadaceae; genus Cognatilysobacter; species Cognatilysobacter lacus. The sequence goes on from NZ_VTRV01000010.1 coordinate 26,278, forward strand.
CGAGATCCGCGCCCGCGGAAAAGGGTTCATTCGGCTGCCAGATCACCAGGCCGGCGAAGTCGCCCTCGGCGATCGAGATGGCCTCCTGCAGGCCGTCCAGCACCTTGTCGGAGACCGTGTGCATCTTGGTCTTGAAGCTGACCACCGCGATGTCGTCCGCGTCGGCCCACAGGCGCACGCCGTCGTTCTCGAACACCGTGCGACCCGGTTCGAAACGCTCACCGAGAAGCGCGTCCGGGAAGCGCTGGCGTTGGTAGACCGGGTTCGTCGAACGTGCAACGGACGAGCCGCGGGCCGGGCTGAAACTGCCGGCGGCTTCATGCACGCCGTCACGCGCGTTCACCCATGCCGGCAGAGGCGCGTTCGCCATCGCCTTGCCCGCCGCGACGTCCTCCGCGATCCACGCCGCGACCTGTTTCCAGCCGGCGGCCTGCCACGTCTCGAACGGACCCTGCGACCAGCCGTAGCCCCATCGCATCGCGAAGTCGACGTCGCGCGCAGTGTCGGCGATGTCCTGGAGATGGAAGGCGCTGTAGTGGAACGTGTCCCGGAAGACCGACCACAGGAACTGCGCCTGCGGGTTCCCGCTGGCACGCAACGCGGCGAACTTCTTCGCGGGGTCGCGTTCCTTGAGGATCGCCGCGACCTCCGGGTCGAGTTCGCCCGCGGTGGGACGGTAGTCGCGTGCCGCGACGTCGAGCACGAGGATGTCCTTGCCGCGCTTGGTGTAGAAACCGGCGCCCGTCTTCTGGCCGAGCGCGCCCTTTTCGACGAGGCCGGCGAGCCACACGGGCGCGTTGAAGTACGCATGCCACGGATCATCCGGCAGCGTGTCCGCCATCGTCTTGATGACGTGCGCCATGGTGTCGAGGCCGACCACGTCGGCGGTGCGATACGTCGCGGACTTCGGGCGGCCGATGGCGGGGCCGGTCAGCGAGTCGACCGTGTCGAACCCCAGGCCCAGGCGTTCGGTATGGTGCATCGCCGCCAGCATCGAGAACACGCCGATGCGGTTGCCGATGAAGTTCGGGGTGTCCTTGGCGATCACCACGCCCTTGCCGAGGGTCGTGGCCAGGAACGACTCGAGGCCTTCGATGACATCCGCGTCGGTGGTCTTCGCCGGAATCAGCTCGGCGAGATGCATGTAACGCGGCGGGTTGAAGAAGTGCACGCCCAGGAAGCGGTGGCGCATTTCCTCGGGCAGCACGTCCGCCAGCGCATTGATGCCCAGGCCGGACGTGTTGCTGGCCAGCACCGCGTGCGCCGGCACGAACGGCGCGATCTTCCGGTAGAGGTCCTGCTTCCAGTCCATGCGCTCGGCGATGGCCTCGATGACGAGGTCGCAGCCGCGCAGCAGGTCGAGCCCGGTGTCGTAGTTGGCTGGCGTGATGCGATCGGCGAGTGCCTTGTCCGCGAGCGGGGCAGGGCTCAGCTTCGCGAGATTGGCGATGGCGCGCGCGGCGATGCCGTTCGGATCTCCTTCCTTGGCCGGAAGGTCGAACAGCACGGTATCGACGCCGGCGTTGGTCAGGTGCGCGGCTATCTGTGCGCCCATGACGCCCGCACCCAGCACGGCAGCGCGACGGACAAGCAGTTTCTTCGACATGGCGGTGGTGGTCCCGGTTGGGGAAATCAGGAAAGGTCGACCGGCCGGCAGCGGAAGCCGGCGGCGGCGAAACGGATGAGCTCGCGCGCCGCACGGGCGCGGTGGGCGGCGTCGGACGTGCCGGACGGCCGCTTGATCAGGCCGAAATCGGACATCGCGTAGGTGAGCGAGCCGGCCAGGAAGTCGAGGCGCCAGTACAGCTCCTCCTTGCTCAGCTCCGGCACGACCGCGGAGATCGCCTTGGCGAAATCGCGCAACACATGGCCGTAGTGGTCCGACAGGAACTTGCGCAGCGCGTCGTTCTTCTCGGCGTAGGCCCGCGCGATCACCCGCATGAACGAGGCGCCGCCGTGTCGATCCTGTGCCATTGCCAGCGCCGGCTCGACGAACGCGGCGAGGATCGGCTCGAGCTCCGCGGGCCCGGCTTCGACCGCGGCCTTCAGCGCGGCCAGCCGGTTGTCGGTCATCTCGTCCATGCGGCGGCGGAAAACCTCGTTGACGAGGTTTTCCTTGCTGCCGAAGTGGTAATTGACCGCCGCGATATTGACGTCTGCGCGGCTGGTGACCTGTCGCAGCGACGTTCCGCTGAAGCCGTACTGCGCGAACAGCTCCTCGGCGGCGCCGAGAATGCGGTCCTTGGTGGAGAAGGGAGCGGGGGTCGACATCAGCAGGCCTAATCAAACGCTTGTTTGATGGTAGTCCCGGACCATACGGGGGTCAATGGTGGTGGCCGCGGGGCCGCCGGCCGCTTTCAAGCAGGCCCCCTGAACGCGTAGAATCACAGCCTGCCAGCTCGGCTAAACCCGCGTAACTACGCGGGTTTTTCTTGTTATCTTGGGCGCTGACACGCAAAGGCGCCCGCCAACCCGGAGAGATTCACATGGCGCTGGAGCGCACCATTTCCATCATCAAGCCCGACGCGGTCGCCAAGAACGTCATCGGCCAGATCTACGCCCGCTTCGAGCAGGCCGGCCTGAAGGTCGTCGCTGCGAAGATGAAGCAGCTTTCGCGTCAGGAGGCCGAGGGCTTCTACGCCGTGCACCGCGAGCGCCCGTTCTTCAACGCACTCGTCGAATTCATGGCGTCCGGACCGGTCATGATCCAGGTGCTGGAAGGCGACAATGCCGTTGCCAGGTACCGCGAGCTGATGGGCGCCACCAACCCGAAGGACGCCGCACCGGGCACGATCCGCGCCGACTTCGCCGATTCCATCGACGCGAACGCCGTGCACGGCTCCGACAGCCAGGAAAACGCCGCGACGGAGATCGCCTATTTCTTCCCGCAGACCGACGTCTACGGGCGCTGAGAGAGAGCCGATGAGCACGTCCCGCGACATCAACGCCACGCTGGTCGACACGGCGCCCGCCGTGCCGACGAACGCGGCTGCGCGCGCGGACGTGCCTGTCCCGAAGGTCGAGCCGAAGAGGACCAACCTCTTCGACCTCGAGCGCGTGCAGCTGGAAGATTTCTTCGAGCAGGTACTGGGCGAGAAGCGCTATCGCGCGCACCAGGTCATGAAGTGGATCCACCACCGCTACGTGACCGATTTCTCCGACATGACGGACCTCGGGAAGGCGCTGCGCGCGAAGCTCGAGCAGCACGCGCATGTGCACGCGCCGTCGGTCGTGCTCGACAAGGCGTCCGAGGACGGCACGCACAAGTGGCTGCTCGGCATGGACGCGAAGAATGCGATCGAGACCGTGTTCATCCCCGACAAGGGCCGCGGCACGCTGTGCGTGTCCTCTCAGGTCGGATGCGCGCTGAACTGCCAGTTCTGCTCGACCGCCACGCAGGGTTTCAACCGCAACCTGTCGACCGCTGAAATCATCGGCCAGGTCTGGATAGCGGCGCGGCATCTCGGAAATGTGCCGCACCAGCAGCGCAGGCTCACGAACGTCGTGATGATGGGCATGGGTGAGCCGCTAGCGAATTTCGACAACGTCGTCCGCGCCATGAGCATCATGCGCGACGACCTCGGGTACGGCCTTGCGAACAAGCGCGTCACGCTGTCGACTGCCGGCATGGTTCCGCAGATCGACAAGCTGGGCGAGCTCAGCGACGTATCGTTGGCCGTGTCACTGCATGCAGCGAACGACGAGCTTCGCAGCGAACTCGTGCCGCTCAACAAGAAGTACCCCATCGAGATGCTGATGGATGCCTGCGTGCGGTATGCGCTGCGCAAGCCGGGCACCTCGGTGACGTTCGAATACACGCTGATGAAGGGCGTCAACGACCAGCCGCAGCACGCGCGCCAGCTTGTGCAGCTGATGCGCAGCTTCGACCGTTCGGTGCAGATGAAGGGCGCTGCCAAGGTCAACCTGATCCCGTTCAACCCGTTTCCTGGCACGCGCTTCGAGCGCCCGACCGACCAGGCGATCCGCGCGTTCCAGAAGCTGCTCAACGACACCGGCATGATCGCGCCGGTGCGCCGCACGCGCGGCGACGACATCGACGCGGCCTGCGGCCAGCTCAAGGGCCAGGTCATGGATCGCACCCGCCGGAATTCCGAATTCCGCCGCAGTCTCGGACAGCAGGAGCGTGGTGATGCAGCAGCGTGACGTGGCGAAGCCCGCGACAGCCGTTTTCCTGATCGCCGCCGTGCTCCTCGCATCCGCCTGCAGCCGCCTCACTTTCATCAAGCCCAACGTCAATCGCGGCCACTACGAGCAGATCGCGACGCAGGTCCACATAGACCCTCGTTCGAAGGCGCATGACACCGCGTTTACGATGACGCAGGTGGCGCAGTCCCGCCTGATGTCGGGCGACACGGCGGGTGCGGTATCGGCGGCCGAGCGCGCGCTCAAGGCGGACGAAGCCTCCGCCGACGCTCACAGCCTGCTCGCGCTGGGGCTCGACCAGCTCGGCCGCGCAGCGGAAGCCGGCCCGCACTATCGCCGCGCGGCCGAACTCGCGCCCACCCATGGCTCGTTGCTCAACAACTATGGAATCTGGCTGTGTTCGAACGGCAAGTCGGGCGAATCGCTCGACTGGTTCGAGCGCGCCGTGGCAGCCGCTGGCTACGAAACACCGGCCGCGGCATTGGCCAACGAGGCTTCCTGCGCCGTCGAGGCGGGGCAGGGCGACCGCGCCGAGTCAGCCGCCCGCAGGTCGCTAGAAATCGACCCGACCACGCCGCTTGCTTTGACCACGCTGGCCAAGCGGGCCTACGCGCGTGGGAATGCGCTGGAAGCGCGGGGCTTCATCGAGCGGCGGCTGTCGGCGGCACCGGCGGACGCCGAAACGTTGCAGCTGGCGTCACAAATTGAGCAATCTCTTGGCGACACGGCCGCTGCCGCGCGCTACGTTGCCCGCCTGCGGACGGAGTTTCCCCCAAACTCCCGTCCCAGTGGGGATAAACGATGACGACCACGCACTCTGCCGGTTCTGCCGCCGGCGAGCGTTTGAAGCGGGCGCGAGAAGCGTCCGGCTATGACCTTTCCGAGGCTTCGGCCCGGATGAAATTGCCTGTCCATGCGCTGGAAACGCTGGAAAGTGGTGACTGGGACCGTCTCGGTCCGCCGGTCTTCGTCCGCGGCCACGCTCGAAGCTACGCGCGCATGCTTGGAATCTGCCTGGACGACGAGGCACTACCGAGCCCGTTCACCACGACCCAGATCCCGAGCCTGGTGAGCCACGCGCACGTGCCCAGGTATCGCTACGTGGCCGAGAACCTGGTGCGCCGGGCCGTCTACATCGTGCTGACGGCGTCGCTGGTGGTTCCCGTCTGGCTTGCGACACGCGCGCACGGCGATGGCGCTACGGCGGTCGCCCCGCTCGATATCTCGCCGTCGCAGACGTCGCAGGTCGAACCCGCCGTCCGCACGCCGATGGTCGCGTCCATTGCGTCGATGCCTGCCGCCACGCCGGCGGCCGCGCCGGTCGAGATCCAGTTCGACGGCGACAGCTGGGTGCAACTTTTCGACGCCGATGGCTCGATCGTCGAGAAAGGCCTGATGCACGCCGGCCAGAGCCGCTCGGTCCAGTCGGATGCCGTGTCGCGCCTTGTGCTCGGTAACGCGGCCGCGGTGCGGCTGCAGGTGCAGGGGCTGCCGGTCGACCTCGCGCCATACACCCGAGCGAATGTCGCGCGCTTTACGCTATCCTCTGACGGTTCCCTCGCGCCGTCCGCGCCCTGATCCCGCCTGTCGGCCGGATGTCGCGGCCGACCCCGCGCGAGGCCCAGTCCTCCAGCGGTCCCTGCGCTCGTCGCAGGGCGAGACAGCATGGCGATCGACGAAATTCTCGACGAACACGAACAGAGCAGGCGCGTCCAGGAATGGCTGCGCCGCAATGGCGGCGGCCTGATCGGCGGCGTCCTGCTCGGCCTGGCCGCGGTTGGCGGCTGGAAATGGTGGCAGCAACGCGAAGCGCAGGCGCAGATGCGTCAGGCGGACACGTTCCAGACTGCCGTGGACGCGATCGACCGCGACGGCGTCAAGGCTGCCGGGCGCGTCCAGGCGCTGCCCGCGGGCATCTACCGCAGTCTCGCCGCGCTCCGCCTCGCCAAGGCGCAGGCTGAAGCGAAGGACGACGCCGGCGCGATCGCCACGTTGCAGCGCTCGATGCCGTCCGATACGGCGCTTGCCGCGATATTCCGGCGCCGCATCGCGCGGCTGCAGATCGATTCGGGCAAGGCCGCCGACGCGCTGAAGTCGCTCGATGCGACCGATGCCGCGAGCCTAGATCTCCGCGGCGACGCGCAGTTCGTGCTCGGTCAAGTCGACGCCGCGCGCGATTCGTACCGCAAGGCGCTCGCGAAGACCGACGTCGGCTCGCCCGACCGTCGCCTGATCGAGCTCAAGTACACCCAGGTCGGCGGCGTGCCCGCCCAGCCGCAGACACCGTGAGGCCATCCCCCATGAATTCCGCTCGCCCCTCTTCTCCGACCGGGCGCCGCTTCGCGCGGCTGGCCCTCGTGCTTGCCGTGGTCGCGCTGTCGGGTTGCTCGACCGTCGGCGGCTGGTTCAGCGGCAAGGACTCCGGCAAGAAGGCCGCCAAGCCGATGGAGCTGGTTGCCATCACGCCTACGCTCAACGTTTCCCAGCTCTGGAGCACCGACGTGGGCGCGGGTGAAGGCCGGCTGGGGCTGCGCCAGGGCCCGGTCGTCGACGGCGGCCGCGTGTTCGCCGCGGCGGTCGCGGGCGGTGTCTACGCGCTCGACCTGCAGACGGGCAAGTCTGTCTGGCACCACGACACCAAGGTGAAGGTGTCCGGAGGTCCCGGCGTCGGCGAAGGCCTGGTGGTGGTCGGCGGCCTCGAGGGCGAGGTCATAGCACTCGACGAAGCGACCGGCACCGAGAAGTGGACTGCCAAGGTCAGCAACGAGGTGATCTCGGCGCCGACGATCGCGCAGGGCCGCGTGTTCGTGCGCACGGTCGATGGCCGCGTCACCGCATTTGACGCCGGTACCGGCGAGCGCCGGTGGTTCTGGAACCGCGAGCTGCCGAACCTCACCGCGCGCGGGAACGACAGCGTCGCCGCAGGCCCGGGCGTGGTGTTCGTCGGTAACGACGACGGCACCGTCGCGATGCTCGCCGCGAACGACGGTCGGCCGCTGTGGGAGCTCCCGATCGCGCAGCCCGAGGGTCGTAACGAGCTCGAGCGCATCGCCGATGTCGACGGAACGCCGGTGCTCGAAGGCGGCGCGCTCTACGCAACGAGTCTCAAGCATTCAACGGCCGCGATCGACGCGCCCAACGGCCGCCCGGTCTGGACCGCCGAGCACGGCGGCCCGGGGCGGCC
>NZ_VTRV01000100.1 GCF_008274655.1 Cognatilysobacter lacus
GGTGTTCGTCGCGCACGGCCGCCAGGACCCGGTGGTGCCCTTCGGCGCCGGCGAGGACGCCGCGCACCGCCTGCGCGCGCTGGGCTTCGAAGTGGACTTCCACGCCTACCCGATGCAGCACCAGGTCTGCTCCCCGGAAATCGACGCACTGCGCAGCTGGTTCGACCGCCGCCTGGTGGCTGGTTCAGGTGCCGACCGCGCCCCCTCTTCCACGGGCCCCCGGTAACGCTACTATCGGTGTCGGGGGGGTATCGCGGGAGGGGTTCCGTGGAAATGTTGAACGTGGTGATCGCCGACGACGAACCGTTGGCCCGCGACCGGCTGCGCGTGCTGCTAGAAGAGCAGCCGGGCATCCGCGTCGTGGCGACGGCGTCGGACGGCGCGCAGGCCCTGCTGGCCTGCGCCGAGCAGCACCCGGACCTGGTGCTGCTGGATGTGTCGATGCCGGGCATGGACGGGCTGGAAACGGCGCGGCACCTCGCTGCGAGTGAACCGCGCCCGGCCGTGATCTTCTGCACCGCCTACGATGCGCACGCGGTCTCGGCGTTCGAGGCCGAGGCGCTCGACTACCTGGTGAAACCGGTGCGTCCGGAGCGGCTCGCCGCTGCGCTCGAACGCGTTCGGCGGCTCACCTCGTCGCGCACCAACGGCGACGGCGCGACGCGCACGCGCACGCACCTGTGTGCGCGGCTTCGCGGTTCGCTTCGGCTGATCCCGGTCGACGACATCCACTACCTGCAGGCCGAGGAAAAGTACGTCGTGGTCCATCACGCGCGCGGCGAGGACCTCATCGAGGAATCGCTGCGCTCGCTCGAGGATGAATTCGGCGAACGTTTCGTGCGCATCCACCGCAATTGCCTGGTGGCGCGACACGAGCTCGTCGAACTCAAACGCAGCCCGGACGGGCACGTTCAGGCGGTGCTGCGCCACGGCCGGCAACCGCTCGAGGTCAGCCGCCGGTGCGTGGCCTCGCTGCGCGAAAGGCTCGCCCACCTGTGACCTCGCCACGCGACTCGGTGCCGCCGCCACCGCGGCGGCCCGATGCCGCGGACGCGGAAGCCGAAGCCGAGCGCCTCATGGCGGCCTATCGTTCGCAGCAGGGGGCGGACTGCGTGCATTCGCGCCGCGCAGGCAGCGCATCGCGCTGGCTGATCATCGGGGGCACGGCGTTGCTGGGCGCGGTGGTCGGCGCGATCGCAGGCGCTGCAGGCGGTTATGTCGTCGCCGGCGCGGTGCTTCTGGGCCTGGTGGGCGGTTTGCTGGCGATCGTGCAGCAGCGCCCGCGCTGACGGCTCGAGCGTTCCGCATCCCTGCGCAGCGGCAGCGTTGCGCCAGCGGCGCTGTCGTCGCCGGACGCCGCGGGTTGGGCCCTGCCGCGCGATCCGCGACAATCGCCGGATGACTGAAGCCTTCCCCGTGCCCGACGTCCTGCGCATCGCCACCCGCAAGAGCCCCCTCGCGCTATGGCAGAGCGAGCACGTCGCCGAGCGCCTGCGCGCTGCATATCCGGACATGCGGGTCGAACTGGTGCCGCTGAGCACGCGCGGCGACGAGGTGCTCGACCGCTCGCTGGCCGCGATCGGTGGCAAGGGCCTGTTCCTCAAGGAACTCGAGCTCGCGATGGAGCGCGGAGACGCCGACTGCGCCGTGCATTCGCTCAAGGACGTGCCGATGGAACTCGAGCCGGGTTTCGCACTGGCGGCCATCCTCGCGCGCGCCGACGCCGCCGACGCGTTCGTCAGCAGTCGCTATGCAGGCATCGACGACCTGCCGCGGGGCGCCGTCGTCGGGACGTCCTCGTTGCGTCGCCAGGCGCAGTTGCGCGCGCGCCGGCCGGACCTGCAGCTGCGTGACCTGCGCGGCAACGTCAACACGCGTCTCGCGAAACTCGACGCGGGGGAGTACGACGCGATCGTGCTGGCCTGCGCCGGCCTGCAGCGGCTCGGCTTCGACGACCGCATCCGTTCGCGGCTGGACGCACCCGCGTGGTTGCCCGCGCCGGCGCAGGGCGCGATCGCGATCGAATGCCGCAGCGACGACTTCGCCGCGCACGGTCTGTTCGGCGCGCTGGACGACCGCGACACCCGCGTGCGCGTGGAAGCCGAGCGCGCGATGAACCGCGCGCTGCACGGTTCCTGTCATGTGCCCGTCGCCGCGTTCGCCACGCTGTCGGGCGCGCAGCTGCATCTGCAGGGATTGGTGGGGTCGGCGATCGACGGCCGCTACGTGCGCGCTGATGCCCACGGCGATGCCGGCGATGCCGAGGCGCTGGGCCAGCGTGTCGCCACGGCGCTGCTGGCGCAGGGTGCGGCCGAGCTCATCGCGGGATCCGCCGACCCCGATACCGGGCCGTTCGTGTCCTGACGCCGCGTCGCCGCGTTGCTTGTCCGGCGCCCCGGACGCGGCTTCGTGGCGCGTCAGTAGTACAGCGATACCAGGTGTCGCGCCTGGGCGAAGAACAGCCAGCGTTCGACCAGCGCGCCGCCGAGCACAGACACGACAGCGATCGCGAGCGTTACCGTCGTTGCGGCCGGGACGAACAACGCCAGCACCATGCAGGCGACCGGCAGCGCCGCCACCAGCACCAGGGCGACCGTCCGCAGGCGCGTCGCATGCTTGCGCGCAAGCACGAAGACCATTTCGCGCGTCACGAAGTTGCCCTCGGTATGCGGGCGCTCGAACACGCGTACCTCGCGCGTCGGCAGGCCCACCGCGTCGCCGCGTGAAACGGGAAGCGGCGTCGTGTCGATCGCATGCCAGTAGCCGCGCTTGAGCAGTGCAGTGGCAACGACCAAGGCCATGGCGATGGGCAGTGCCGCGCGCACTGGCGTGGCCAGTGTCGCCTGCAACAGGAGCATCACGACGGCGCCCGTCATCAACGCGAACAGGAGATAGATGAGCGGCACCGACCGGTGCGTCCACGCCGGGATCGGCTTGAGCGACGCGTAGATCATCGCGGTGCAGTAGACCGTCGCCAGCGCGCAGGCAATGAGCAGCGCGGCGACGAGCATGCCCGCGGGCGACAGCGCGACGCGTGTACCCGCCGCGTTCGCTGACAGCATCCCGGGCAGCAGTGCCGCGCCGAGTGCGACCGCCGGCACGTACGTCACCACCGCCGCCACGCCCTCGCGCGACAGCCACGAGCTGCGCCACTGCGAGAACGCGCGCCATGCGCGCAAGGGCTTGCCGAGATGGCCGAGCGAGCAGATCAGGCCTGCCGTCGACGAGGCCAGCCCGAGCACGAGTGCGGCGAGCAACACGCGCGGCGATGCGCCGAACAGTGCGCCGACGCCGGCCCACGCGAACAGCCCGTAGCCCAGGCCCGAAAGGGTGGTGAAGAAGATGACGGAGAGCGCCGGATGCATGCGTGCCTCAGCGCGACAAAATGCGGTCGAGCCAGCGCAGCACCGGCGGCAACGTGGCGGTGTCGAGTGCTTCGGCAACCGGTTCCGTCGCCGTCGTGCGGCGCGGCCGCGGCGGCAGGTACTTGTTCACCGGCTTGTAGCCGAGTTCGGGCATGAGGTCGACACCGCCGCGTGCGGCGACCAGTTTCGACACCGCGGACTCCGGATCGCCGAGGTCGCCGAAATGCCGCGCGCGCGTCGGGCAGGCCTGCACGCAGGCGGGCTGGCGCTCGGCTTCGGCCAGGTTCTCGTTGTAGATCCGGTCGATGCAGAGCGTGCACTTCTTCATGACGCCTTCGACGCTGCTGTACTCGCGCGCGCCGTACGGGCAGGCCCACGAGCACAGCTTGCAGCCGATGCATTTGCTCTCGTCGACCAGCACGATGCCGTCCTCGGCGCGCTTGTAGCTGGCACCGGTCGGACACACGGTGACGCAGGCGGGCTCCTCGCAGTGCAGGCAGGAGCGCGGAAAGTGCAGCGTCATTGCCGGTTGCGCGGCCGCCTCGGCGAGGTTCATCGAACTGCAGCCGCGTGGTGCTGGCGACGCCGCGCTGGCCGCGGTCGCGTCAACAGGAGCTGCAGTTGCAGCGCCCGTAACCGGGCGGGCGCTGCCACGCGCTTCCGTTGCACCGCGGATCGCCAGGCGAGCCCCCGCGTCGCTACGCGCCGCGTCCATGCCGGCGGAGCGATCGAAATCACCGAGATGACCTGCATCGGCCATCGTCGTATCCGATTCGTTCGGGGGCGGAGGGCTCGAATCATCGACGAGGACCGCCGCCAGCTCATAGCTGTGCACGCGGTTGAACCAGACGCCGGTCGGATGCTTCCCGTAGGGCTTTTCATCCGGCAGCGGCGCCGAGAAGCCGCCGGCGTTCCACTCCTTGCAGGCGACCGCGCAGGCATGGCAACCCACGCAGGTGTCGAGGTCGATGACCAGACCCAGCTTTTTCGCTGAAGGCGGCGGCAGCATCGTCATCGACGCCGCCCTCCGCGCGCGAGCGCGACGCCGACGAGGAAGATCGCGAGCGGCAGCAGCAGGCTGGGCGCGAGCGCGTTAAGAAGGCCGCCCATGTCCTTGGCCTGCGATGTGTCGCCGAACGGCTCGACCACGCCGTAGCCGAGCAGGATGATGAGCAGGAAGCCGAGCGCGATGAGCGCATAGCCGATGATCTTTCGCGGCGTCATGAAGCCTCGCGCGTGTCGCGTTCGCGGCGGAACTCGGCACCGTAGCGGAGTGGAGGGTCGTCGGCGGGCGCGCCGGCGATCGGCGCGAACTGGGGCTGCGAAACGTCGTCGGTCTGCGTCGATGGCGCGATGCGCACGCGCAGGTCGAACCAGGCGGCCTGTCCGGTCACGGGGTCGGCGTTCGCGTAGTCGCCCTTCGGCGTGATGTCGGAGATCAGGTGGTTGAGCAGGAAACCCTTGGTGGCCTCCGGCGCGTCCTTCGGCAGCTTCCACGCGCCACGGCGCTTGCCGATCGCGTTCCACGTCCACACGGTGTCGGGCTGTACGTTCGACGCACTGCGCGCCTGCACGGTGATCGTGCCGTTGTGCGAGGTGACGTCGACCCAGTCCTCGTCCTTGATGCCGTAGCGGGCCGCCGTATCGGGGTGCAGGTAGAGATAGTTGCGCGTGGCGATCTGGCGCAGCCAGGCGTTCTGCGAATGCCATGCGTGGTACATGAACATCGGGCGTTGCGTGATCGCGCTGAGCGGGAAATCGCTGTCGGCCGCATCGAGGTTCTGCGCCTGCTCGAACGGCTCGTACCAGATCGGGAGCGGGTCAAAGTAAGTCGCGACGCGATCGCAGTGTTCGGGGGGCGGCACGTTCGGCCCGTGCCCCTGCGCCGCAAGCCGGAACTTCTGCAGCGTCTCCGAGTACAGCTGCAGCACGATCGGCTGCGGGCTGCCGAGGAAACCCATGGTCTGCCCCCAGTCGAGATAGCCGCGATTGGCCATCTTGAAGTAGCGCGCGTGTTCGGGGATCTCACTGCGCCAGAAGCCGTTGTTGGCGATGTAGGTATCGAGTTGCGCCGGATTCGGCGCGCCCTTGCCTTCGAGCGAGCCGTCCGCGCCGCGCCAGCCGGCGAGAAGGCCGACACCGGGTGCGCGCTCGTGGTGGATGATGTAGTCGGCGTAGTCGCGGTATTTCGGCGTGCCGTCGTCGTTGAGCAGGCCTGGAAAACCGAGCCGCGCGCCGAGGTCGACCAGCACGCTCTGGAAGCCGCGGATGTCGCGCGGACGGCCCTGCGCATCGAGCTGCGTAGCCGGGTCGAAGATCGGATGGCGGATCGCGTCGGCGGCGCCATCGGCGTCGGAGATCGGGCGATCGAGCAGGGAGATCGAATCGAATCGCTCGAGGTAGGTCGGGTCCGGAAACACCAGGTCGGCGTAGGCGACCATTTCGGATGAAAACGCATCGCAGTAGATGATGCGCGGGATGCGGTACTCGCCGGTCTCGTCCTTGTCGGTCAGCCAGCCGATCGTCTCGGCGATGTTCATCGACGAGTTCCAGCCCATGTTGGCCATGAACATCATCAGCGTGTCGATCTTGTACGGGTCACCGGCCCAGGCGTTGCGGATGACGGTGTGCATCATCCCGTGCGCGGCGAGCGGATAGCTCCACGAGAACGCGTGGTCGATGCGGCGCGGCGCACCGTTCTCGTCGACGACGAGGTCCTCCGGGCCGTGCACGAAACCGAGCGGCGCGGCATCCAGCACGCCGTTGGCCTGGCGCGTGCGTCCCGGACGGTTCGGCGGCGGGATCGGCTTGGGGAATGGCGGCTGGTAGCGGAACGAACCGGGTGTATCCACGGCGCCGAGCAGCAACTGCAGGGTGTGCAGCGCGCGGCAGGTGTGGAAGCCGTTGCTGTGCGCGCTGATGCCGCGCATCGCGTGCATCGACACCGGGCGGCCGACCATGTCCGCGTGCTCGCGGCCCCAGGCGTCCGTCCACGCGATCGGCAGGCGCAGCTCGTGGTCGAAAGCGTTCTCCGCGAGTTCGCGCGCGATGCGACGGATGGTGTCGGCGGGAATACCGCAACGTTCGGCGACGGCGTCCGGCGCGTACTGCGGATCCATGTAGCGTTCGGCGAGCAGGTGGAACGAGGGCACGGCGATGCGGCCGTCGGGCAACGCGTATTCGCCGACGACCGCGGGTTGCAGGTCGATCGCGTTGGCATCGAAAGTCGCGCCACGCGCGCGGTCGAAGCACAAGGGTCGGCCTTTGTCGTCGCGCGCGAACAGGCCGTCGTCGGCGGCGCCGGGGTCGCGGATCACCAGCCAGTGCGCGTTCGTGTAGCGCACGAGGTAGTCGAGGTCGATGCGGTCGGCGCGCAGCAGTTCGTGGATCAGCGCGAAGGCGAACAGGCCGTCGGTGCCGGGGCGGATGCCGATCCACTCGTCCGCGATCGCGCCGTAGCCGGTGCGCACGGGGTTGACGGACACGATCTTCGCGCCGCGCGCCTTGAGCGTGCCGAGGCCGAGCTTGATCGGATTGGAATCGTGGTCCTCGGCGACGCCCCAGAGCATCAGGTAGCGCGTGTGCTCCCAGTCGGGCTCGCCGAACTCCCAGAAGCTGCCGCCCACCGAATACAGCCCGCCCGCAGCCATGTTCACCGAGCAGAAGCCGCCATGCGCCGCGTAGTTGATGGTGCCGAACTGCTGCGCCCACCAGCCGGTCAGCGCCTGGCTCTGGTCGCGGCCGGTGAAGAAGGCCAGCTCATCGGGATTGCGTTCGCGGATGGGCGCCAGCCACGACGTGGCCAGGTCGAGCGCCTCCTCCCACGAGATCTCCTCGAACTCGCCCTTGCCGCGCTCGCCCACGCGCTTGAGCGGCCGCGAGAGCCGGGCCGGCGAGTAGTGCTGCATGATCCCGGCCGAGCCCTTGGCGCAGAGCACGCCCTTGTTGACCGGGTGCGCGGGGTTGCCTTGGATGTAGCGGATCCGGCCGTCCTGCAGCCAGACCTTGATTCCGCAGCGGCAGGCGCACATGTAACAGGTGGTGGTGCGGACCTCGTCACCCGGCGTGGGGGACGTGTCGATCACCGGTTCGGAAGGGCCTCGCATCGCGTCATTGTGCCCGACCGCCACGCCGGGCCGTGCCGCGGACGGCCCCTTTCACTTTCCTGCGCCCCCGCCGCGGCCACACTGCCGCTGCCCCACGGCCCTAGCCGCTGACGCGAGCCGGGTGCCATCCTTGGTGCAGAAGGCCCGCGAGACCCGAGACCGAATGGAACGCATCGAACGCATCAATTCCCTGCACCGCATCCTCAGCGCCTCGCGCTATCCGGTGACGGTGCAGCGCCTGCAGGAAGAGTTGCAGTGCTCGCGCGCGACGGTCTACCGCGACCTTGCGTACCTGCGCGACTACCTGATGGCGCCCGTCGTCGGCAATGGCGAGGCCGGCTTCCGTTACGACCACAGCGACGGCACGCGCTTCGAACTGCCGGGCCTGTGGCTGTCGTCGGAAGAGCTCTATTCGCTGCTCGCCGCGCAGCAGTTGCTGGTGCGCTCCGGCGGCGGCGTGCTGTCCAACGCGCTCGCGCCCCTGCAGCAGCGCATCGAGAAGCTGCTCGGCGAGCACGCCGGCGGCCGCCGCGTGCCGGTGGAGCGCATCCGTGTCATCCCGCACCGCCGACGCCGGCTGGACGAGGCGAGCTTCCGCAACGTCGCCACCGCAGTGCTCGATCGACGTCGGCTGTCGTTCGACTACCGCGCGCGCTCGACCGACGAGAAGACCCGTCGCACCGTGTCGCCGCAGCGCCTCACCCACTACCGCGAGAACTGGTATCTCGACTGCTGGGACCATGAGCGCGAGGCGCTGCGCAGTTTCTCGGTCGATCGCATCGTCAACGCCAAGGTGCAGGACGAGGCCGCGCGCGACGTGCCGGACGAGGAGCTCGATCGCCAGCTGTCGTCGAGCTACGGCATCTTCTCCGGCGCGCCCAAGGGGTGGGCGACCATCGTGTTCAGCCCGAAATCCGCGCGCTGGGTCGCCGACGAGCACTGGCATTCGCAGCAGCAGGGCCGCTTCCTGCCCGACGGCCGCTTCGAACTGAAGGTGCCCTACAGCACCGCGCGCGAGCTGCTGATGGATGTCATGCATTACGGCGCCGACGCCGAGATCATCGAACCGGCGGCGCTTCGCGAGCAGGCACGCACGCACCTGCAGCTCGCCCTGAGCAACTACGAGCGGTGACCCCCGTCCGCGAGGAACCGATCGCGCTGGTGCTCGGCGCCGGCGGCGCGCGTGGGCTCGCGCAGATCGGCGTGATCGAGGCGATGGAGGCCCGCGGCCTGCACATCGCGACGATCGCCGGCTCGTCCAGCGGCGCGCTGGTCGGTGGCTTCCAGGCCGCCGGGCGGCTGCCCGAACTGCGCGACTGGCTGTGCGGCCTGACCCGCACGCGAATGCTGCGCTACATCGATCCCTCGCTCGGTGGCGCGCTGGTCGGTGGACGGCGGCTGATGGAGGCGCTGCGCGAGCTGCTCGGCATCGTCTCGATCGAGTCGCTGGACGTCGACCTCACCATCGTCGCCGTCGACCTCATGCGCCAGCGCGAAGTCTGGCTGCGTCGCGGCGACCTGCTCGACGCCATCCGCGCCTCGATCGCGATCCCCGGCGTGTTCACCCCGCATCGCATCGCCGGCCGCGAGCTGGTGGATGGTGGCGTGCTGGCGCCGTTGCCGATCACCGCCACGCGGCTGTCGGCCGCGCATCGCCTGGTCGCCGTCGACATGCATGGCTGGCCGCAACTCAAGCCCACTGACATTCCGCTGCCGCCGTCCACGGCGCTGGCGGACGAAGAGGCGGGCACGCGCGGCGGGGAGATCGGCATGGTCGAGCTGATCGCGCGTGCGATCGACACCATGCAGGCGCAGGTCTCGCGCGTGCAGCTGGCGCTGGACCCGGCCGAGCTGGTGATCCGCATCCCGCGCGATGCCTGCCAGTTCTACGAATTCTGGCGCGCGCGGGAAATGATCGAGATCGGCCGCGGGCAGGCCGAGCTGGCGCTGGACGCCGCCGGCTACTGAGCCGCGCGCCGCCCGTCGGACGACTGCGGGAGGTCGCAGCCGGTGAGATGTGGCGCCGCGATGGTGGATGCCAGCCCACCTCGCCGAGTGCCGCCATGTCGAACCCGTCCCGCGCCACGCCGTCTCTCCTCGACCAGGTCCTGTGCACGGCGCTTGCCGTGGGGCTGGTGCTGGTCGCGCTGCTGCCCGGTGCGCGCGCGACGTCCGCGATCGGCTGGCTGCCGATGTGGCTGGTGGCGATGCCAGCGCTGGCGTGGTGGTCGTTGCACGGGTTCGCGCTTCCGGCGCGCGTGGGCGTGCAGGCCGCGGCGACTGCCGTCGC
>NZ_VTRV01000101.1 GCF_008274655.1 Cognatilysobacter lacus
GCTCTCCGACGACGGAAACACGGCGCAGTTCCCGTATTTCGTCGACCAGTACGGCAATCGTGCGCAGACCAGGCCGCGCGGGCCGCAACGTGCTCGACATCGGCATGGCGCCCACGCCGGTGGTGTACTTCGGCGCGTTCCAGCTGCGCGCGGGTTCGTGCGTGTCGGTCACCGGCAGCCACAACCCGCCCGACTACAACGGCTTCAAGGTGGTGGTGGGCGGCGAGACGCTGTCGGGTGATGCGATCACCGACCTCTACTCGCGCATCGCCGACGACCGCCTGCACACCGCGCCGACGCCCGGCAACGTCGAGCAGCACGACATCGCCGAAGACTACGTGCAGCGCATCGCGTCGGACATCCAGATCGACCGGCCGCTCAAGGTCGTGGTCGATTCGGGCAACGGCGTGGCCGGTGAGATCGGCCCGCGCGTGCTGGAGGCGATCGGCGCCGAGGTCATCCCGCTGTTCTGCGACATCGACGGCACGTTCCCCAACCACCATCCGGACCCGAGCGAGCCGCACAACCTCGTCGACCTGATCCAGATGGTCGAGCGCATGGACGCCGACTTCGGCGTCGCCTTCGACGGCGACGGCGACCGCCTCGGCGTGGTCACGCGCACTGGCGACAACATCTATCCCGACCGCCTGCTGATGCTGTTCGCGGCGGACGTGCTCGAGCGCAACCCCGGCGCGGTGATCCTGTTCGACGTGAAGTGCACCGGCCGACTACCGGGCCACATCCTGCGCCACGGCGGCAGCCCGCTGATGTGGAAGACGGGGCACTCGCTGATCAAGGCCAAGATGCGCGAGACCGACGCCGAACTGGCCGGCGAGATGAGCGGCCACTTCTTCTTCAAGGAGCGCTGGTACGGCTTCGACGACGGCATCTACGCCGCCGCGCGCCTGCTCGAGATCCTCGCGGCCAGCCCCCGCACGCCGACCGAAACGCTCAACGCGTTGCCCAACGGCGTGTCGACGCCGGAGATCAAGGTCGACGCGCCCAACGGCAATCCGCACGCGTTCGTCGAGCGTTTCCAGGCCGAGGCCAAGTTCGAGGGCGCGCGACTTTCGACCATCGACGGCCTGCGCGTGGATTACGCCGACGGCTGGGGGCTGGTGCGGGCGTCCAATACGACGCCGGTGCTGGTCATGCGTTTCGACGCCGACTCCAGCGAGGCGCTACAGCGCATCCAGAACGCATTCCGCGAGCAGATCGCGGCGATCCAGCCCGACCTGGTCCTGCCCTTTTGAGCTCTCCGATGGCGTGGCTGGCGACGAAGTACCTGATCACCGCGGCGCTCGTCGTGGTGATCTCGGAGGTCGCCAAGCGCAGTGATCGCCTGGGCGGATTCATCGCTGCGTTGCCGCTCGTGACGGTGCTCACGCTGGTGTGGCTGCAGCTGGAAAAACAGCCGCAGGCGAAGCTGGCCAACCACGCCTGGTACACGTTCTGGTACGTGCTGCCGACGCTGCCGATGTTCCTTGCGTTCCCGTGGCTGCTGGCGCGGCTCGGGTTCTGGCCGACACTCGCGGCCTCGGCGCTGCTCACCGTCGGCTGCTTCGCGCTGACCGCGTGGGCGGTTCGCCCGTTCGGAATCGTGCTGCTGCCCTAAGGCCTCAGCGCTGTGCGCGGATCGCCATCAACAGGCATCCGACGAGCGCCAGCATGCAGGCCGCGGCCCATGTCGACGCGGCACGCGGCGTGCGCCACCAGATCGCGAGCGGCAGCGCAGCCAGCGCGAAGTAGAGCCCGCCCATCCACATCGCTGGCGTGCCGTCGAGCACCACGGCGGGGCCGGGCCGTCGGGAGTTGTGGCCGGCGAAGTGCTGGGTCATCAGCGTCATCGCGCCGAGCGCCCCGAGCGCCAACGACATCAGCGTGGCGACGATCCGCGCCGGCCGCGGGTCGCGCGAAGCCGTGGGCTGGATGTCCAAGCGGATCAGCCCGCGGGCGTCGGCATCGGGGCGAGCGCGCCGGTCGATCCGGACGCCGGCCGCGGTTTCAGTTCGCGGTACCGGGCCACGGCCTCCTGCATCTGCGCCTGGATGTTCGCGGACTCGCGCTGCAGCGTCGCCAGTGCGGCCTGCTGCGCCAGGAGCTGGCCATGCTGGCCGCGGATCTCGCCCGCCAGCGTCTTGGGCACCGGCTTGCTGTTGAGTTCGACATCGCCGGCCCGGCGCAGCAGCGCGACCAGGCTCTGGCGCAGGCCATCGATTCCCATGCGTGCGGTCTTCATCGCATCGCGATTGAGCGACACGCGCGCATCGAAGGCGCGACGCAGGTCGTCCTCGGTCGGGAACGTTTCGACCATCGCCATCAGCCGGCGTTGCTCGGCTTCGGCGGCGGCCGCGGCGTCGGCCTGCGCCTTGGCTTGTGCGTCGGCGGCGGCGCGCTCCTCAGGCGTGAGCGCGCGGCCCACCACTGCGGTCGCCATGCCGCTCTTGGTGTTGAATTCGGTACGCGCCGAATTGGCGGCGCTGGCGGGCAGGGCATCGCCGCACACCTTGTGGCCGGCCTCGTTCCAGCAATAGAGCTTCTTCTTGGGTGCTTCCTGCGCGTGAATCGCGCTGGCGAGCCCGAGGACGGCGAAGGCGGTGATGAGTTTGCGGGTCATGGCAGGCCGTTCGGCGGAAGCGTCGGGAGGAGGCGAAGCAACTTTCGCGCCAGCCGCGGTCAGTCGCAACCGTAGGCGGCGCGATACGCCAATAGCCCCGCCCGCTGGGCGTCCAGCGCCCCGCCGGCGGTGAAGTCGAGCAGATCCGCGAGCCGGGCCACGGCGATGACGGGCAGGCCCTGCTCGTCCGTGACAGTTTGTGCCGCCGAGCGTCGCGACACGCCAGGGTCGACGGCTTCCTGCCGATCGAGCGCGATCACGATGCCCGCGGGCACGCCGCCGGCTCCGCGGATCAGCCCGAGCGCCTCGCGGATCGCGGTGCCCGCGGTGATCACGTCGTCGACGATCAGCACGCGCCGGCCGTCGAGCGGCGCGCCGATCAGCATGCCGCCCTCGCCGTGGGCCTTGGCCTCCTTGCGGTTGAACGCGACGGGATAGTCGCGGCCGCGGCGCGCGAACTCGCACGCGAGCGCGGTCGCGAGGGGGATGCCCTTGTAGGCAGGCCCGAACAACACGTCGAACGCCACGCCCGCGGTATCCAGTGCGTCCGCATAGCAGCCTGCGAGTTCGGCGATGGACGCCCCGGAGTCGAAACGCCCCGCATTGAAGAAGTACGGGCTGGTGCGCCCCGACTTCAGCGTGAACTCGCCGAAGCGCAGCGCCTCGACGCGCAGGGCGAGCTGGAGGAAACGTGCGCGGTGGTCGGTCATGCGTCGAAAACCCTGCGACGTGGGACCGGCATCGTAAAGCAGCCAGCCGTTACCCTTGGCGCCCGACGTCGCCCGCCCGCGACACCCCACCCCACGAGTACCCCGATGCGCGTCATCAGTTTCAACGCGAACGGCTGGCGTTCGGCCGCCAGGAAAGGCTTCATCGACTGGTTCCACGAGCGCGATGCAGACGTGCTGTGCGTGCAGGAAACCAAGGCGCAGGAGCACCAGTTGCGCGTGCCCGAATTGCTGCCCGACGGCTACCACGCGCATTTCCGCGACGCGAGCACGAAGAAGGGCTACAGCGGCGTGGCGATCTACTCGCGCCGCGAGCCCGACGAGGTGCGCACCGGCCTGGGCTGGAACGAGTTCGACGAGGAAGGCCGCTACATCGAGGCGCGCTTCGGCGATCTTTCGGTCGTGTCCGTGTACGTGCCCTCCGGCAGCAGCGGCGAACTGCGGCAGGGCTTCAAGGTGTCGGTGATGGACTGGTTCGCGCCGATCCTGCGCGAATGGCTGCAGAGCGGTCGCCAGTACATCGTGTGCGGCGACTGGAACATCGTGCGCTCGCGTCGCGACATCACCAACTGGGCGTCGAACCAGAAGCAGACGGGCTGCCTGCCGCACGAACGCGCCTGGCTCAATGCGCTGATCGCCGACGAGCACGGCGACGGCTCGCCCTGCGCCGACGGGCACGGTTGGCACGACAGCTTCCGCGTGGCGCGGCCCGATGAATGCGCCGAGTACACCTGGTGGAGCAATCGGGGACAGGCCCGCGCGAAGAACGTAGGCTGGCGCATCGATTACCAGCTCGTGACGCCCAACCTGCGCGATGCCATCCGGCACTGCGAGTCGCCTCGCGAGCCCCGCTTCTCCGACCACGGCCCCTACATCGTCGACTATGACCTCTGACAACGTACGCCTGCCGAACGACCCCGCGACGGCCGATATTCCGCCGCCACCCGCGAAGAAGGTATCCGTCTGGCAGGCGTTCACCCAGCCGGCCGCGTGGACGATGTTCTTCTTCGGCTTCAGCTCGGGCCTGCCGTTCCTGCTCGTCGCCGGCACGCTGGCGTACTGGCTCAAGGAGAACGGCATCGTGCTCAAGGAGATCACGGTGATCGCCAGCGCGGGCATGACCTATGCGCTGAAGTTCCTGTGGGCGCCGTTGCTCGACCAGACGCAGGTGCCCGGTTTTCGCAGGCTGGGATTGCGTCGGGGCTGGCTGTTGCTGGCGCAGGTCGCGGTCGTCGCCGGCCTGCTGGTCATGGCAATGTTCACGCCGTCGCAGCTGATGCCGTTCGTGGTCGCAACCGTGTTCGTGGCCTTCGCCGGCGCGACGCAGGACATCGCCGTCGACGCATACCGCATCGAGATCGCGCCGCCCGCCGCGCAGGGCGCGCTGGTCGCGACGTACTCCCTGGGGTACCGCATCGCGCTGATTGTCACCGGCGCGCTCGCGCTGGCGATGGCCGATCACATGCCGTGGGCCACCGTGTACCTGTGCATGGCCGCGCTCATGCTGCTGCCGATCGGCGCCAACCTGATGTCGCGCGAGCCGGAGTCGTACCGCGAATCGCCGGCGACGTGGCGCGAGGCGATGCGAATCGGCGTGATCGATCCGTTCGTCGATTTCTTCCGCCGCTACGGTGCGCAGACCGCGCTGCTGACACTGCTCTTCATCCTGCTGTTCAAGGTGCCGGAGCAGGCGCTGGTGGGCGGCATCATGAGCCCGTTCTACCTGTCGATGGGCTTTGCCAAGACGCAGATCGGCGCGATCACCAAGCTCTACGGCACATGGGTCGGCATCGCGGGCGTGTTCGCGGGTGGCATGGCGATCGCGCGCTGGGGCGTGCGGCTGCCGCTGCTGTTGTCGATCGTGGTCTGCGCCAGCTGCAACCTGCTCTACGTCTGGCTGACGCGGCATCACGGCGATCTGGGCGCGCTCACGCTGGTGATCTCGGCCGAGAACTTCTCGCTGGGCTTCCTCGGTACGGCGGCGGTCGCGTTCCTGTCTTCGCTGGTGAACCGCCAGCACACCGCCACGCAGTACGCGCTGCTCAGCTCGATGGTCAACCTGCCCGGCAAGGTGCTCGGCGTGTTCGCCGGCCGCATCGTCGAAGCCACCAACTACTCGACCTACTTCATCATCGCGACGATCGCCGTGCTGCCGGCGACGCTGCTGTTCCTGTACCTGTGGCCGCGCTTCAGGTCGGCGGACGCGGGCGCCGCGAAAGCCGCTCAGGCCGGATAGATCGCACCCAGCACGCGCGGCCCGCGCGCGCCGGTGACCGCGGCGACGTTGCCCGGCAGGCCCGCGAGTGTCTGGCGCGCCAGCCACGCGAACGCCATGGCTTCGACGAAGTCGGCATCGAGCCCGTGCACATCCGTGGGTTCGACGATGCAGCCGGGCAGCCGCGCCGCGATGCGTGCGATCAGCTGTGAATTCCGTACGCCGCCGCCACAGGTCAGCAGGCGCGTCGTCGTGGGTTGATGGGCGTGCAGCGCGTCGGCGATCGTCGCCGCACTGAGTTCGAGCAGCGTCGCCTGCACGTCCGCCGGTGTCGCGGCGCCTTCCAGTCGCGCTTCGACCCAGTCGAGATGGAACTGCTCGCGGCCGCTGCTTTTCGGCGGTGGCAACGCGAACCACGGATCGCTGCGCAGGCGCGCCAGCAACGCGTCGTCGACGCGCCCGGTCGCGGCGAACATGCCGTCGCGATCGAACGCCTCGCCGCGATGGCGCAGGCACCACGCATCGAGCAGCGCATTCGCGGGCCCGGTATCGAAGCCGCGCACGTCGCCGCTGCGCGGCAACAGCGTGAAGTTGCCGATGCCGCCGAGATTCAACACCGCGCGGTCTTCCGCATCCGAATGCAGCATCGCCGCGTGGAACGCCGGCACCAGCGGCGCGCCCTGGCCTCCCGCGGCGACATCGCGACGGCGGAAATCCGCCACGGTGGTGATGCCGCACCGTTCGGCAATGATGTTGGCGTCGCCGATCTGCCAGCTGAAGGGATGGACGCCGTCGGAGGCCGCGCCCGCGGGGCGATGGCGCACGGTCTGACCGTGCGAGCCGACCGCGACCACGCCCGTGGCGTCGACCCCCGCTTCTGCGAGCAACACCTGCGTGGCGGCTGCAAAGGCCTCGCCCACCTGCGCGTCGAGCGTGCCCAGTTCATCGAGCCCACGTGCATCGCCGCCCTGCCCGAGTGCGACGAGCCGCGCGCGCAACGCCGGATCCCACGGCACGACCACGCCGTGCACCAGCCGGCAGCCGGTATCGGATACGTCCGCCCCAAAGCGAACGAGCGCCGCGTCAATGCCGTCGGCGCTCGTTCCCGAGATCAGGCCGACGAAGAGTCCGTCGGCCGGCAGCGATGTCGTCATGTCAGGAGCGACGGCCCGGCTTCTCGGTCCGGGCGGGCGCCTTGGCCACGCGCGTATCGGCATCGTCACCCGAGTAGATGACGTGCTCGACCTCGCGGATGCGCGCCAGGGCCGTGCGCGTCTGCGAGTGGAACGCGGTGAACTCGGCGCCACTGAGCGGCTCCGGCGGCGGCATGGTCACCGACAACGGATTGCGCTGCGCGCCGTTGACCTTGAATTCGTAATGCAGGTGCGGGCCGGTCGCCAAGCCCGACGCGCCCACGTAGCCGATCACCGTGCCCTGCGCGATGCGCTGGCCGACGTGCTCGCTGCCGAAGGCCGACATGTGGCCGTACAGCGTCGAGTAGCCGCGGCCGTGGTCGAGTTCGACCACGCGACCGTAACCGCCCTTCCAGCCGACAAAGGCGACGCGCGCGTCGCCGGCCGCCATGATCGGCGTACCGATGCCGGCGGCATAGTCCACGCCCTTGTGCATCCGCATGCGGCCCAGCACCGGATGGAACCGGTTGCCGAAGCCCGACGTCAGTCGCGCATACGGAATCGGCATGCGGATGAAGGTGCGCTTGAGCGAACGGCCGTCGGCGGTGAAGTATTCCGGCTTGCCGCCGCGGTCGAAGCGGAACGCCGAATGCAGCGTGTCGCCCGTGCTGAACGTTGCCGCGAGCACCGGCCCGGTGTTGACCAGTTCGCCGTCGCGCCAGGTCTGTTCGACGACGACGCTGAAGCGGTCGTCGGCGCCGACGTCGTCGTTGAAGTCGATGTCGTACTTGAACATGTCGTCGGTGAGCGTATTTACGTGCGCGCTCGTCAGGCCGAGCTTGCGCGCCGACGCGTACAGCGAATTGCCGACCTTGCCGCTGATCACGACGGTGCGCGTCTCGGTCGGGCTGGCCTGCACGTGCTCGTGCACCTTGCCGCCGTCGAAGGTGAGTTCGACGCGGTGGCTCTCGTCCTGGTCGAAGCGGAACGCGCGCAGGTCGCCGCCGACCGGCAGGTCGAACGCGAGCTGCGTGCCCGGCTTCATGGCGTGCAGCAGCTGGTCCTTCACCGAGGGCTGCGCGAGCAGCATCTCGCGGGTGGCCTGCGCGATGCCCATGTCCTTCATGATCGAAGCGAGCGTCTGGCCGCGCTTGACCTGCACCATCTGCCAGCTGTCGCCCCGCGCCTGCGTGAGTTTCAGCGGCGGCAGCGCGAGTGCCATCGAGTGCCGCGGCGCCAGCACGTCGCCGCGCGTGGCGACCGGCCGATCGAAGCCCGGGACGATCGCGGCCGCCAGCATCGCCGCCGTGGCGAAAAGGCTCGCATGCGCCCACTGCCGCCGCGACCAGCGACCGTTGAACCCGGTGCCCTCATGCGCGACAACCTGGCGATGCAGGGTCTTCTCGCGAAGAGCGTCAAGGCGCGCGCGCCGTGCCGAAGCGGTGTCTGTCATGCTGCTGATCCCCCGGATGGCCGTGTAGGCCCCGTCACGACCGTAAAATAGACACGCGAGCGGTGTGCGTCAAACCATTGATGTGAATGGATTTTTTCGTCAACGCCCGTTTTACGTCCAATTAACTTTTGACCGCTCCTTCACGGGACCGGGGTCGCAGATCGCGGCCTATCGTGAGATTTCCAAATGTCGATCCAGGACACGTTCGACCTCATCACGCGCGGCGCGGATGAAGTCCTCAAGCCCGATGAGCTCGCCCAGCGGCTGCAGGGCGGACGACCGCTACGCGTCAAGGCGGGCTTCGATCCCACCGCGCCCGACCTGCACCTGGGCCACACGGTGCTGCTCAACAAGATGCGGCAGTTCCAGGATCTCGGCCATCAGGTGATCTTCCTGATCGGCGACTTCACCGGAATGATCGGCGACCCGACCGGCAAGAACGTCACGCGCAAACCCCTGACGCGCGAGGACGTGCGCGCGAACGCCGAGACCTACGCCGAGCAGGTGTTCAAGGTGCTCGACCGCGAGCGCACCGAGGTGCGATTCAACTCCGAGTGGTTCGGCAGGATGTCGGCCGCCGACATGATCCGGCTCGCCGGGCAGCACACCGTCGCCCGCATGCTCGAGCGCGACGACTTTGCCAAGCGCTATGCCGCGCACCAGTCGATCGCCATCCACGAATTCCTGTATCCGCTGGTGCAGGGCTACGACTCGGTCGCGCTCGAGGCGGATGTCGAGCTCGGCGGCACCGACCAGAAGTTCAACCTGCTGATGGGCCGCGGCCTTCAGGAGCACTTCGGCCAGAAGCCTCAGGTGGTGCTGACCATGCCGCTGCTCGAGGGGTTCGACGGCGTCAACAAGATGAGCAAGTCGCTCGGGAACTACATCGGCATCGACGAACCGGCGATCGACATCGTCACCAAGACGATGAAGATCGACGACGCGCTGATGTGGCGGTGGATCGAGCTGCTGAGCTTCGAGATCTCGATCGCCGACACCCGGCGGCTGATGGACGAGATAGATGCGGGAGCGCTCAACCCCCGTGATCTCAAGATGCGCCTCGCCCGGGAGCTGGCAGCTCGCTTCCATGGCTCAGGGGCTGCCGAGCAGGCAGTCGCGGGCTGGAACGCGGCGGTGCGCGGCGAAGGCGACATCTCGCAACTGCCGCTGACGGACGTGCGGGTTCCGGCGGAGGGGCTTCGGATCGCAGCCCTACTCACGGCGGCGGGCCTGACGCCCAGCAATTCCGAAGCCAACCGCAAACTCAAGGAGCGCGCGGTGCGGGTCGACGGGGACGTCTGCGAGGACGCCTCCCGCCAGTTCGCGCCCGGCTACGAAGGCGTCATCGCCGTTGGCAAGCGCAGCTTCGCCCGTATCCGGCTCGTGGTCTGAACTTTTCAATCGCGGCGATCACAGGGCTTCACAGGGACGACTCTGCGCGTCATAATCGTCGACCCTGCTGACCAGGGGTCGCCACACGGCGACCAACCGAACCAGTCGGGCAGCAAAATTTCCGCTCACGAGGTGTTGACAGTGATCGGAAATGCCCTAAAATGGGCGGCTCACTTGGACGAACTGA
>NZ_VTRV01000102.1 GCF_008274655.1 Cognatilysobacter lacus
GTCGGGACGATCGCGAAGCGTCGCTGCAACCGCACGCGCGGGCGCCCGTCCACCATCGACTCGTCGGACTGCGCGCGCTCGGGGAACACCTGCGCCGCATCGGTCGCGCGCACCTGGAGGTCCGGCAGCTCCGATGCGGCCGCACCGTCCGCTTCCAGCTCCACCACCACGTTGACCGCGCTGCCGACGGTCGCCCGCTTCGGCAGCGTCACGTAGCGCAGCGTGAGCGAGCGCAGGGGCAACCATGGCTGCGGGGCGTCCGCGGGAATCGGCCGCACCGTAAGCACGCGCGGGCGCGCGGTTGCGTGCAGCTCGGTCTGCCCGCTGCCGAAGAACTGGTCGAGCGCGCTGCCCGTGCCGCGGCCGTCGAACCTGGCCGGCGGAATCACGAGTTCGCCGCTGCGCTCGGGAATCAGCAGATAGCGACGCTCGGTGACCATGTACGTTCGCGACCCGAGCATGCGACGGTACTGCACGTCGTCGCCGATGCGCTGGAGACTGGCGCCCGCGGGCTCCGGTTGGTCGAGCTGGCCCGCGATGAGCGGCACCGCGGAATACAGCCGCACTACCCATGCGACCGACTGCTGGACATACGGGTCCTGCGAGTCGGCCTCGCTCTGGATGAAGACGTCACCGCCGCCGTTGTCGGCGACGGCGGGCGCGGCGGTGACCAGCAGCGTCAGCGGTGCGGTCACGCGACCCCCCACGCGCAGGGCGGGTATGCGCAGAAGCCCGTCGCGTCGAGGCCGAAGCGCCACCGCGTACAGGCTTCGGCTGCTCAGGCTGCCATTGGTCCATGCGAGTTGCTGCTGGCTGGCCTGCCCGCTCAGGTCGAAATCGCGAAGCAGCGGCGCGTAGTCGGGCGCCGCACTTGCGTCGGTTTCGATATTGAGCGTGGTGGTTTCGCCCATCGCGATGCGGTCGCGGTCCAGCCATGCCCGCGTCTGCGCGGGCGCGGCGCCGGCGAAAATGCAGAGCACCAGCAGAACGAACACGCGCGCGACGCGCTTCATGGCGGCGATCCTCCGGACTGGCGACGCTCGTGCTCCAACCGGAATTTCTCGCGCAACAGGTTGCCGGGCTCGTCGGGCACGCGCATCAGCGCCGCGTCGTCCGATAGCTTGCGTTCGCGCTGCTCGGGCGTGAGCTTCGGCGACGCGGGCTCACCCGGCTTTGCCTGCGCCTGCTTGACAGCGCGTTGCATGCGCTCGCGCTGTGCGGCGTCGGCCTGCGCCTGCTTGGCGGCGTCCCCCGGCTTCGGCGGCGCGGCGGACTGCGAGCGCTGCGAGGGCTGCGATGCACTGCCATTGCGGGGCTGCCGGGACGGCTGTTGCCGACCCTTGCAGTTCGCATCGCCCGGCGCGCAGTTGCGCGACTTCTGCGAGTCCTTGGACGGGTCGCCCTTGTTGCCCTGGTTGTCGCCCTTGTCATTCTGCTGGCGCTTGAGTGCAGCGAGCACGGCAGCTCGATTGGCGAGGGCGTCGGCCATGCCGGGGCTGCGCTTGAGCGCCATGTCGTAGGCCGCCACGGCATCCTCGAGTTTGCCCGCCTTCGCCAGCGCATTGCCGCGATCGTAGAGCGCATCGGCAGAGCCCGACCTGGCGAACGAATCCGCCGCGGCCGCGAAATTGCCACGCCGGTACTGCTCGATTCCCCGCTCGACCGCCCGATGCGCGCGCTGGTCCGGGCGCAGCCATAGATCCGAGGCGAACGACGGCCGCGGAACCAGCGCGATCACCAGCATGGCGGCGGCAATACGCGGGCGACGTGCGAGCAGCACCAGGGCCAACAGCAACACCAGCGGCAGCAATCGCACACCATCGTCGGCCCATGCGCGGCCGCCCAATCCGTGTGTACTGCCCGGTCCTGACGCGACGGCGAACACGGCATCGTCGGCGCCGGTGAGCGACAGCCGCGCATAGTCGCCTCCGCCGGCGCGAGCGAGCGCACGCAGCGAGGCTTCGTCGAGCGCCACGTGCACCGTCGCGCCACCCGGCGTGCGCACCACCGCGCCTGCGGGCGTTCCCAGCCCGATCGCCGACACGACATCGCCCGCCGCGCGTGCTTCGGACGCCGCGCGTTGCGCTTCGCTGTCCGCGTGGTCGGTGATAAGCACGATGCGCCCGTGCGCGAAACCGGCGCGGTCGATGAGCTGCCGCGACCAGGCGATCGCACGCGCGGGCGACTGTCCGTCGACCGGCATCACCGACGGCTCCAGCGCGTCGACGAACAGCGCGACATTGGCCGCGTCGTCAGTGAGCGGCGCGACGGTGAATGCATCGTCGGCGAACGCGACCAGCGCGACCGGCCCGTCGCGATGCACCTGCAACAGCCTGGACAGCCGCGCGCGCAACTGCGCCACGCGCGTCGGAGGCACGTCGGCGGCGAGCGACGCGCTCGAAAGGTCGACCGCAACGACCAGTGGCTCGCGCGACTGCCAGCCCGGTTCGTCGACCTGACGCCATGCAGGCCCTGCGAGCGCGAGCGTCGCGACTGTGTACGCGAGCGCCGCGATCACCGCGAGCCAGCGCCGGCGCGCGTCGTTGCCGGGCTCGAGCAGATAGGGCAGCAGGTGCGGATCAATCGCGCGTTGCCAGTCGGCGCGCGCGGATGCGTGGCGGCGGAGCCACCACGCCAGCGCAGGCAGCGCCAGCAGGGCGAGCAGCCATGCGGGTCGCAGGAAATGCAGCGGGCCGACGTCGATCACGTGCGTCGCCCCTTGAGCGCGGCAAGAAGCGCAAGCGCGAATGCCGCGCCGAGTGGCCACATGTAGCGCTCGATGCGCGGACGCACCGCGCGCCCCGGGCGGGCGATCGGCTCCAGTCGGTCGATCTCGGCATAGATGCCGGCAAGTTCGTCGGTGTCGCGGGCGCGGAAGAAGCGTCCGCCGGTGGTCCCCGCGATCGCGCGCAGCGTGGCTTCATCGATCTCGTCGTCACCACCGGTGGGTAGGCGGAAGCCGAACAGCGACACGGCACCGTCGCCACCGAATGCGACGGTGTGGATTCGCACGCCCGCGTCGGCGGCGATACGCGCGGCCCTTCGCGGGTCGAGCAGGCCCGCGGTATTGACGCCGTCGGTGAGCAGCACGAGCACGCGCTGGCCGCCCGGCTCCGCACGCAGGCGACGCACCGCCAGACCGATCGCATCGCCGATGGCGGTCTCCTGCCCGGCGAGGCCGACCACGCTGTCGGCGAGCTGGTCGCGCACGCTTTCGCGATCGAGCGTGAACGGCGTGAGCACGTGCGCCTGCCGGCCGAACACGAGCAGGCTCAGGCGATCACCGGCGCGTCGATCGATGAAGTCCGAAAGCACGGCCTTCGCTGCGGTGAGACGGTCGACAGCATTGCCGCCGATCTCCATGTCGGGCTCGTTCATGCTGCCGGACAGGTCGAGCGCGAGCATGAGGTCGCGGCCCTTGGTCGGCGGCTGCACCGGCGGTCCGAGTTCCTGCGGACGCGCTGCCGCAATGCACAGCAGAACCCACGCGAGACCCGCCAGCCAGCCGATGCCGCGGCCGGCGATACCCGGCGAAGGAGGCCCGACGAGTTCGCGGATGCGATCGGCGATCGGCAAACGCAGGGATGCGCCCTGCACGATCGGCGGCGGCAGCAGCGCGCGAAGCAGCCACGGCAATGGAATCGCCAGCAGCCACGCGGGCCATTGCAGCATCTCGAGCCAGTCGCGCGGAGACAGGCTCATCGGCGCGCCTGCATCAGTTCGATGAAGCGCTCGCGTGCCAAGTGCATGGCATCGTCCGCTTCGGTTGCATCGATCGACGGCCGGAAAGGCCCGTCGAGCAACAGGCGGCCAGGGCCGTCCACAAAGGGCGTGCGTGGCGTATCGAGGAATGCCAGCCATGCGTCGCCGTCGAGACGGTCGGCGTCGTCGCGGACGCGGCGCGCGGCGCGGCGCAACAGCTCGGACGCGCCACCGAGTTGCTGCGTGGGAGTCGTCGCCGCGCGAAGCGATGCGTCGAACAGGGCGATGGCGGCGGCACGACGGCGCGCGCGGCGGCGCCGCACGAAAAGGAAGATCGCCGTCGCAACGACGAGCACGGCTACGACCAGCCACCAGCCAGGCGCCGGCGGCCAGAACGGGGGTGCCGGAGGGCGATGCACGTCACGCAGGACGAGGCCGCCGGGCATCAGGCAGCTCCGGCCACGCGCCGGTGCAGCAGCGCCAGGCAGGCTTCGCTGGCATCGGCGGTCGAAAGCCCCATCACGCGAACGCCGCGACCGGGCAGCACGTCCGTTGCGCGACTCAACGGCGCTGCAAAGCGCGCGAGCCATCGCTGGCGCACGCCCGCGTCGTCGAGCGCCACTTCGATGCGGCCGCCCGCGACCGCGACCGGAAGGGCCATCGCGGGCGGCTGCGACTCCAGCGGGTCGTGCAGCAGCACCACGGCGACATCGTGGTGCCGCGCGAGCGCACTCCAGCGATGCAGAGGCACCGCCTCCAGGCTCGACGGATCGGCAAGCAGCACCAGCCGCGCACCCGGTCGCAGGAGCCGCTGTGCGCGTTCGAGCGCGAACGCCAGGCCCTCATCGTCGGCAGGAGTCGCGGCATACCAGCGCGCCAATGCATTGATCACGCGCAGCGCGCCGCGCGATCCCCCGGCAGGCGCAACCGGCGCTTCGCGCGCGACCCCTCGCATTACCGCTACGCGGTCGCCCTCGCCTACCGCATGCCAGGCGATCGCTGCGCCGGCACGCGCCGCCTGCACCGACTTGAACCGCACACGCGTACCGAAATAGAGCGACGCGGCGGTGTCGGCCACGAGCAACGTCAGCCGCTCGCGCTCAGCATGGAAGACCTTGGTGTGCGCGCGGCCCGTGCGCGCCGTGAGGCGCCAGTCGATATGCCGCGCGTCGTCGCCGGCGGTGTATTCGCGCGACTCGGCGTATTCCATGCCGCGCCCGCGCATCGGCGACGACGCGAGCCCGGCATTCGCATTGCGCACGCGACGCAGGTGGCGAGGGCTGGCTGCGACGGCGCGCAGTGCCACCAGTTCCGCGATCGACGGCACCACGCCGGGTGCGTCGACCTTGTCTCGTTCGCCACCCATCGTCATCGCGCCTTACGGCAACGGCACCCGCGACAACAACTCGGTGACGAGCTTGCCGCCGTCCCAGCCTTCCGCGGTCGCCTCGAAGCTCGGCAGCACGCGGTGGCGCAGCACGTCCGGCGCGACGCTGCGCACGTCGTCCGGCGTCACGTAATCGCGTCCGGCCAGCCAGGCATGCGCACGTGCGCAACGCTCCAGCGCGATCGAGCCACGCGGACTGGCGCCCCAGGCGATGCGTCGCCCGAGCGCCGCGTCGTAGCGTTGCGCATCGCGCGAGGCGAGTACCAGTTCGACCAGGTAGCGTTCCACCTGCGGCGCCATGTGCAGCGACAGAACCAGCTTGCGCGCCGCGAACACATCCTCGATGGAGATACGTTCCATCGCCTCGAAGACAGGCTCGGAGCCCGTCTCGAGCAGGACACGCGCGCGCTCGCGTGCCAGCCGCACGATTTCCGCTTCGACGTGCGCGTCCGGATAGCCGATGCGTACGTGCATCAGGAAGCGGTCGAGCTGCGCTTCGGGCAGCGGGAACGTGCCTTCCTGTTCGATCGGATTCTGCGTCGCCATCACCAGGAAGAGCCTGGGCAGCGGATACGTCGCGCGGCCCACGGTGACCTGACGCTCGCCCATCGCTTCCAGCAGCGCCGACTGCACCTTGGCCGGCGCGCGGTTGATCTCATCCGCGAGCAGCAGGTGGTGGAAGATCGGGCCGGCCTGGAATTCGAAGCGTCCGTCCTGCGGTCGCCAGACCTCGGTGCCGGTCAGGTCGGCGGGAAGCAGGTCGGGCGTGAACTGCACGCGCGCGAAATCGGCATGCAGCCGCGCGGCGAGCGCGCGTATCGCGCTGGTCTTCGCGAGCCCGGGCGCGCCCTCGACGAGAAGGTGGCCGTCCGCCAGCAGTGCCACGAGCAAGCGCTCCACGAGCGTCGATTGGCCGACGATTTCCGCCTGCAGCGATTCACGCAGACCGCCGAAAAGGCGGTGCACTCGGGCGGCATCGGGGGCCGCTTCCCTGGGTCGTTCCTGCATATTCATCGGTGCATTCTGACCGGCGGGCGCTGCCGAAGTTCCGACGCTCCCTTCACGCCCGAGGAGGGGATCGCGCGCTGAAAACAAACGGGGCCCCGAAGGGCCCCGTCGAATCGATCGATGCGGCGGCGATCAGCGCTGCGCGACGTGCAGCACCTTAGGCGTCACGAAGATCAGCAGTTCGGCCTTGTCCTTCGTACGACCATGCTTCTTGAACAGGTTGCCGAGGAACGGGATGTCCGCGAGGAACGGGACCTTCGTGACATCGGTGCGGTCGGTGAACTCGTAGACGCCGCCGATCACGACCGTCTGGCCGTCCTCGACCAGCACCGCCGTGTTGACCTCGCGCTTGCTGATCTCCGGAACCTGGCCGATGCCGGTGTCGATGAAGCCCTCGACCTCGTCCTTCTTGACGGACATGTTGAGGAATACCCGACCGTCGTTGGTGATCGTCGGCGTGACGCGCATCTGCAGGACGACGTCCTTGAACGCGACCGTGGGCTGCGGAGTCGCGCCCGGGGCGGCCGCCTGCAGCGTCACGTAACCCACCTCCTTGCCCTGGGTGATCACCGCTTCGCGCTGGTTGCTGGTGACGACGCGGGGATTGGAGATCACCTCACCGCGGCCTTCCGTCTGCAAGGCCGAGAGTTCGGCATCAAGCGAGAACCCGGCATTGAGGATCGACAGACCCACGGCGCCGGCAGGCGACGAGACCGGCAGGTTGGTCATGAGCGAGCGCGTCACGTTGTAGGCGGTCGGGTTTGCATGCCGTGCGGCGGCGTTTGCCGCGGCGGAGTCGACGCTTCCGCCGAAACCGACTGAACTCCGGTCGCCCGTGGACCCCTGCGCACCGCTGATGCCGAACTTGGCGCCCAACTCACGCGAGAACGTATCCGTCGCAACGACGACGCGCGCCTCGATCACCACCTGATCGACGGGGCGGTCGATGATCCGGATCAGCTCCTTCATCGCTGCGACTTTCTTGGGGATGTCGCTGATCATCAGCGTGTTGGTGCGCTCGTCCGCCACAAGGCGTCCGCGCGGCGACAGGAAGCCCGTGTCACCGGTCTGCGAACTGCCCGCGCCCGCGCTGCCGCCAGTCCCACCGCCGATCCCCTTGGCTTCCGTCAGCGCCTTATAGATCGCCGCCGCGTTGTGGTAGTTGATTTGCACGTACTCGGTAACGAGATCGGTTCGCTGGTCGATCGCGATGCGCGCGTCTTCCTTGTCCTGCTCGTACTTCGCGATCTCTGCCTGCGGTGCAACCCAGACCACGTTGCCGTTACGCCGCTTGTCGAGGCCCTTGGCCTGCAGGACGATGTCGAGCGCCTGGTCCCATGGGACGTTGACGAGGCGCAGGGTCACGTTGCCCTGCACCGTGTCCGACGCGACGAGATTGAGCCCGGACTCCTCGGCGATCAGCTGCAGGACGGTGCGCACCGGCACGTCCTGGAAGTTGAACGTGACCGGCTTGCCCGCGTAGCGCGTAGGGCCGCTGCTTGCAATGATCTGCGCAGCAGCGGACTTGATGGCTGCAGTGCCGCCCACCGCACGCGACGACGTGGCCGACTTCGGCGTGATCTCGACGATGTAGTCGCGACCGGCCTGGTACGCCATGGAGTCGAAGGACCCTGAGGTCTCGAGCACCAGCTGGGTGCCGACGCCGTTCATTCGCGGCTCGACCCGCGTTACCGGCGTCGCGAAGTCGCTCACGTCGAGCGTCTTGCGGAGGTTCTCCGGAAGCTGCGCGTTGCCGATGTCGACGATCACGCTGGCGCCGACCTTGCGCAGGTCCGGCTGAGCGCCGTCGCCGCTGAAGTGCACGACCAGGCGACCGGCGCCGTCGTCGCTGCGCTTGAAGTCGATGTCCGCGACGCTGACCGCGCCCGGCAATTGCTTGGCCGGGTCCAGGCTCGACGCAGGTGCTATCGCCGCCGGACCCGTTGGGCCCGCAGGTGCAGCGTGGACGCTCCCGAGTGCAGCGAGCAGGCCGAGGGCGAGCCCCGCGAGCCGGGCCCCTACCTGGGGACGGGCCTTCCTTTCGGATTGGGCAGTCTTAGAAATCATGATCCTCATCCCCTCAGCATCACTTGTTGTCGTCGAGTGCAAGCGTGGCCGGCCGTTCGAGCCAGCCACCCGCCCCGTCGGGCACCAGTTCCACCAGCTCGATGCGGTCCTCGTGGACCGCGGTAACGCGGCCGTCGGACTGCCCGATGTAATCGCCAGGCCGCACGCGGTACGTCACCTTGTCAGGCGCCATCACCAGTGCGGTAAGTCCGCCTCCCTTGCCAAGCGTCCCGACCATGTCGAGGCTGTCGAGCGGGAAGGCTTCCAGGGCCTGCTTGCGTCGCGCCGAATCCGGACGCGGGCCGTTGCCGCCGCCATCGTCGGTGAAGGCACGGCTGAACGGATCACGCAGGCCCTGCGCGGCGTATTCGAATGTCTCGAACTGCTGCATCACCGGCAGCGGATCGAGCGGCGGCGCGGGATGCGCGCGCACCTCGGCGACCCACTTTTCCAGATTGGGCGCGTCGCCCGGCGTGCTCGTGACGCCCCGCGCGCAACCCGTCAGGGCGGCGGCGAGCGCGAAGGCACGGATCATCGCAGTGCGCATGTCAGCCTCCCTTTGCCGCGGGCGCGGGCGCGGCCGGAGCAGGCGTCGGCGCGCCAGGCGCCGGCGGTTGCCCGCTCGGCCGCGGTGCGGCCTGCTTCGCTACCTCGTCTTCGTCGAGGTAGCGGTAGGTCTTCACCGTTCCCGACAGCTCGAGCAGCCCGTTGTTCGCCCCGCCCGCATTACCCACTGGCGGATTCTTCGGCTTAAGCGAGATGTCGTGCATCGTCATGATCACGACGCGTGGCAGCGAAGCGACGCCGCTCATGAAGGCGCCGAACTGGTGATACGTGCCGACCATGCGCAACGCGATCGGCTTCTCGGCGTAGAAGTCCTTGGGCTGCTCTTCGCCGGGCTGGAACAGTTCGTTCGAGATGCCCGTGGCAAGCGCGGTCTGCGAGATGTCGACGATCAGGTCCGGCATTTCGTTCTTGCTCGGCAACTGGCGCAGCATCTGTTGCAGCTGCTGCTCCATCTGCACGAGCTGTTGCTTCAGCGCGCCGAGGTTCGCGGCCTGGCCCTGCTTGGTCTCGAACGTCGTGCGCAGCTCCTTCTCCTTCGACTCCAGCGACGAGAGCTCGTCGCGCTTGTCGCCGATGAAAAGGAACCAGAACAGGGCGATGATCATGATCCCGATCACAGCGCAGAAGACGGCCTTGGCTTCGCGTGGCCACGACCCGATGTTGCTGAAGTCGAGGCTCTTGATATCGAACTTGCGGCTCACGACTCGCCTCCCTTCGTGGTGTTCGCGGGCGCAGCGGCCGGTTGCTGGGCTGGCGTGGCCGGCGTCGCAGCGGTCGGGGCGGGCGTCGTGCCCGGAGCGGCG
>NZ_VTRV01000103.1 GCF_008274655.1 Cognatilysobacter lacus
TGATCTCAAATCGGCCAGCGCGCCGACCGGCGCTTCGAGGGCCCGCGCGGCCGCAAGTACCAGCTCTTCCCCGGCTCGCCGCTCGCGAAGAAGCCGCCGCCGTGGGTGCTGTCGGCGACGCTGCTCGATACCGAGCGCGTCTGGGCGCTGATCAATGCCGCGATCGAACCGCAGTGGGCGATCGACGAACTGCCGCACCTGCTGTCGCGCCGGCAGAGCGATCCGCGCTGGTCACGTGCGCAGGGGCGGGTCATCGGCAGCGAGCAGATCGGGCTGTTCGGGCTCGTGCTCGCACCCAAGCGGCCGATCCACTACGGGGCGCTGTTTCCCGAAGAAAGCCGCCCGATCTTCGCGCGTGATGCATTGGTTACCGGCGAGATCAACACGCGCTCGGTGTTCGTGAAAAAGAACCTCGCGGTGCTCGAGAAGGCGAAGGACGAGGAAGCGAAGCAGCGCCGGGCGGGTCTCGTCGTGGACGACGACTGGATGGCGCAGTGGTACCTCGACCGCCTTCCCGCGCACGTGCACAACGTGCAGGCGCTCGACGCCTGGTACGCCAAGCTGCCGCCGGCCGACAAGGCGACGCTCGAGTGGTCGCTCGATGACCTGATGATCGGCGAAGCCACCACCGCGTCGCGCTTCCCGCCGTTCCTGCGCATGGGCGACGCGCAGCTCGCCGTTCGCTATCGCTTCGAGCCCGGCGCCGCGGACGACGGCATGACGATCGCCGTTCCCCTGCACCTGCTCAACGCACTCGACGAGCCGCAACTGTCGTGGCTGGCGCCGGGCTTCGTGGGCGAAAAGGCGGCCGCGCTCATCCGCTCACTGCCGAAGGCCCAGCGTCGCAACTACGTTCCCGCGCCCGACTTCGCCCGGGCCTTCGCGGAAGCGCACGGCGCATGGAGCGGCGGGCGCCCGGCCGAGCCCGACACCTTCGGCGGCACCCTTGCACGCTTCCTGTCCAGGCTCACGGGCGTTCCCGTGTCCGCGCTCGACTTCGACCAATCGACGATCGAGCCGCACCTGCGCACCAACCTGCGCCTTCTCGACCGCGACGGCCGGCACGTGCTCGCCGAATCGCGCGACCTCGGCGACCTTCGCGAACGGTTCGGCGCGCTCGCCGCCGACGCGTTCGCGGAAACGGCGTCGACCGGCCTTGCGCAGGAAGCGCTGACCGCGTTCCCGCCCACGCACATACCGGAAGCGGTGCGCGGCGCAGGCGGCGTGCCCGCGTTCCCCGCACTGCACGACGACGGCGATACCGCGTCATTGCAGGTCTTCGCGCAACGAGACGAAGCCATGCGCTCGCATCCGGGTGGCGTGCGTCGCCTGCTTCGCATCGCACTCGCCGATCGCATGCGACAGGCGCGCAAGCAACTGCCGGTCTCGCCGAAGACCGCGCTGCTCTACGCGGCCATCGAGTCCGCCGCGAAGCGCGGTGGCGAGGCCGGGTCGCTGAAGGAAGGCGACCGCCTTCGGCTCGACCTGGTCGACGGCGCCTTCGACGCGCTTACCGCGGAGGGTCTCGAAGCCGTGCGAGATTCCGACGCGTTCGACGCGCGGCTCGAACAGGTCGCGAAGGGCCTGTTTCCCGAGGCCACCAACCGCCTGCGCCAGGCCGAAGCGATCCTGGCGGCCGTCGCGGACGCACGTGCCAAGTTCGAATCACCGCTGATGGGCTGGGCGAGCGGCAACCTGGACGACATGCGCGCGCACCTGGCATGGCTGACGCCGCCGGGATTCCTGCGCGACACACCCGCCGCCGCGCTACGCGAGTATCCGCGCTACCTGAAGGCGCTCGCGCTGCGCGCCGAACGCGCGCTTCGCGATCCCGCG
This sequence comes from Cognatilysobacter lacus, assembly GCF_008274655.1. Lineage (GTDB taxonomy): Bacteria > Pseudomonadota > Gammaproteobacteria > Xanthomonadales > Xanthomonadaceae > Cognatilysobacter > Cognatilysobacter lacus. Next base: position 1,837 of record NZ_VTRV01000103.1, read on the forward strand.
CGCGACCAGGCCCGCATGCTCGAGCTGCGACCGTTCGTGCAGGCGCTGGAAAACGCCGGTTCCGGCGATCCCGAATGGGATGGCTTGCGCTGGGACCTGGAGGAGCTGCGCGTATCGTTGTTCGCACAGGAACTGGGCGCGCGTAGCGGCGTCTCGCCCAAGAAACTCGCGCAGCGGCTCGCCCAACTGTCGGGCTGAGCCGCCGCGTCGCGCGCTACTTGACGCGGATGACCTTCGCGCGGGTGCCGTAGCCCTTTACCGCGAAGTACCAGGCATTGCCGACGAGGCTCGGCGAGACGACCACGTCGGGATGGGTCAGCCGCACGCCCGCGAGGCTTGCCTCGTCGATCTGGCGCCACGCCTGGCCATTGTCGAGCGTGTATACGCGGCCCTGGCCGAAGCCGCGGAACTCGCCGGTGATCGCCGACTTGATCGGATCGGTCGAGCCGAAGTTGAAGAAGCCGCGGTTGTCGTCCTCGACCTTCTTCTTCGCGGCGACGGCCGCCTTGGCCGCTTCCGTCTCGATCGTGCGGCCGAGCCAGGTGTTCAGCCGGGCCAGTTCGTCGGGGGACAACTTGTCGAGGCCGGTGGCCTTGAACTCCTCGGTGGACATCTGCTGCTGGATCGGCGGCGCCGCCGCATGGGCCGCGGAGGCCGTGCAGGCGAATGCGACGGCGAGGACGAGGGCGCGCGATCGTGCAAGGGCCATGAACTGTTCCTCCGGACGGATGCCGGCTAGTGTAGATCGCTCCGCCCCGGCATTTCGATGAACGCGCCGCCGCCGACGCATGGCTTCACCGACGCGCTCGGCCATCCGGCGTGCGCCACGCTCGGCCCGGCGCTTCGCGACGCGCTCAAGGCGGCCGCGGTGCCGGCGATCGACGACTCGCGGTGGGGGATGGTCGACGCCGTGCTCGGTGCGCTCGGCGTTCTCGATGCGGACGGGGAAGTCGTCGCTGCCGCGCTCTTGTACGACTGGCCCGGCCTGGCGCAGGCGCTCGGCGCAACATTCAACACGCGCTTTCCCGCGGTCGCGGCACTCGTCGAAAGCCAGCGCGCCGCCGAACCGGTGTGGACGCTGCACGCGCGGCATCCCGGCGGGAGTGGCAGCGAGGGCCTGCGTCGCCTGCTGCTCGCAATGGTGCGTGACCTGCGCGTTGTTCCGATCCTGCTCGCGCGGCAGCTCGCACGCATGCGCGCTGCGGCAGCGTTGCCCGAGGAGGAACAGCGCGCGCTGGCCTCGCTCACGCGCGACATCCACGCGCCACTCGCCAACCGGCTGGGCATCTGGCAGCTCAAGTGGGAACTCGAGGACCTGGCGTTCCGTTTCCTGGAGCCGGCGACCTACCAGCAGATCGCGCGCCTGCTGGACGAGAAGCGGCCCGCGCGCGAGCAGTACATCGAGAACGTGAAGTCGACGCTGCGCGCCGCGCTGCAGGCACAGGGCATCAATGCCGACGTCGCCGGCCGGCCCAAGCACATCTACAGCATCTGGAAGAAGATGCAGCGCAAGCACGTGCCGATCAGCGAGCTGTACGACCTGCGCGCCGTGCGGGTGCTGGTCGACGACGTCGCCGCCTGCTACGCGGCACTCGGCATCGTGCACGCGACGTGGGTGCCGGTGCCCAGCGAGTTCGACGATTACATCGCGCGCCCCAAGCGCAACGATTACCGTTCGCTGCACACCGCGGTGATCGGCCCCGAAGGCAAGACGCTCGAGGTGCAGATCCGCACGCACGACATGCATCGCCAGGCGGAGCTGGGCGTTGCCGCGCACTGGAAGTACAAGGAAGGCGGCGGGCCGGGCGGCTCCAGCGGCCAAGCGACCGCCGCGTTCGAACGCAAGATTGCCTGGATGCGGCGCCTGCTCGACCAGTCGGGCGAGGAGGGCGTGCTCGAAGGCGAACTCGACAGCGAGCTGGTCGAGGACCGCATCTACGTCCTGACCCCCAAGGGCGAGGTGGTGGACCTGCCCGCCGGCGCCACGCCGCTGGACTTCGCCTATCACGTGCACACCGACGTCGGGCATCGCTGCCGCGGTGCCAAGGTTGACGGCCGCATCGTGTCGCTCGACCACCGGCTGCGCAGCGGCGACCACGTCGAGATCCTCACGGGCAAGGTGTCCGAGCCGCGCCGCGACTGGCTGATCGCGTCGAACGGGTTCCTCGCCAGCGCGCGCTCGCGCGAGAAGGTGCGCACGTGGTTCAACCGGCTCGACCGCGCGCGCAACGAGCAGGCCGGGCGCGAAATGCTCGAGAAGGAATTGCGACGCCTGTCGCTTCTGAATGCCGATCTCTCGCCCGCGCGCGAACGGTTTCATGCAGCCAGCGACGCGGACCTGCACGTGCTGGTCGCGCTCGGTGACGTCGGGCCGCACCAGGTGGGGCGCGCGTTGCTCGAGCACGAGCGCGCGGCACACGAGGCATCCGCGCCGGCACCGGCCGCGCCTGCCCCCGCGCGAAAGCCGCGTAGCGGTCGAGAGGGCGAGTTCACGGTGCAGGGCGTGGGCAACCTGCTGGTGCAGATCGCGCGCTGCTGCCAGCCCGTGGCGGGCGAAGCGATCGCCGGCTACCTCACGCGTGCGCGCGGCGTCAGCGTGCATCGTCCCGATTGCGCTGCGTTCCAGCGACTGGCCGCCGCCGAGCCGCAGCGCGTGCTTCCGGTCGAATGGAGCCGGGCGGGCAGCGGCTACGAGGTCGACGTCGAGTTGCTCGCCATCGATCGAAAATGGCTGCTCAAGGAAATCACGAACCTTGTCGCGCAATCCGGCGCGGGGCTGGGCAGCCTGAACACGGAACACGTGCGCGGCGGCACGCAGCTGACCGTGCGACTGCGCTTGCGCGTCGCCGACTACGGCCAGCTGTCGAGCGTGCTCGGCAAGCTTGCCGCGTTGCCCGGCGTGGAGCAGGCGCGCCGCGCCTGATCGACGGGCGCGACGACTCAGTCGAGCGCCAGCGCCCGCCGGACCGCCACGCGCGCGGCAGCTGCGGAGAAGTGCCGGCGAACGTTTTCCAGCCCGTTCGCGGAAAGCCGCGTCCACGACGCTTCGTCGTCGTAGAGGTGGAGCACGGCGGCCGCGAACGCATCGGCATCGTCCGCGACCTGCACGTCCTCGCCGTCGCGCAGGTGCATGCCTTCGACGGCGCATGTCGTCGCGACCACCGGCTGCCCGTGGGCCATGCTGAGGTTGACCTTGCCCTTGACGCCCGCGCCATAGCGCAGCGGCGCCACCGCGATGCGCGCGCCGTCCATGTACGGGTCGAGGTCGGGGACATGGCCGTGAAGGCGGATGCCGTCGATGTCGGCGATCGCCTGGATCTGCGAGGGTGCGTCGGCACCGATGCAATGGAAGGTGATGTCGCCGCGCCGCGCGCGCACTTTCGGCCACACCTCGCGCGCGAACCACAGCACCGCGTCGACGTTCGGCGGATGCCGGAAACCGCCCACGAAGACGATATCGCGTCGTTCTCCGAAGGCGCGGCCCGGCCCCGCGAGTTCATGCACGTTCGACACCACTTCGACCCGCGACTGCGGCGCTTCGTCCGCCAGCAGCGCGCGTTCAACCTCGCTGACGACCCACGTGACGTCGCTGCGGCGGATGACGTCGAGCTCGAGTTCCCGCGTGCGGGCGGCGGCGCGTAAAGCTGCCGCATCGCCGGACGCTTCGGCCCCGCGACGTTCGCGCAGGTAGTGCAGGTCGACGGTGTCGAACACGACGCGTGCGCCGGGCGCGTGGCTCCGCAGCAATGGCACGAACTCGCGGGCCACGTAGTGCCGGCAGAGGATGGCGGCGTCGAAACGTGGACCGTGCGCGCGCAGCCATGCGGGCGCGCGCGCCGCATGCGGGGCATGCCAGCATTCCACGCCCATGGCCTGCAGGCGGGCCGTGGCCGCGCCGGCATCGCGCCGGTTCGCGGGCATGAAAACGACATGCATGCCTTCGTCCATGAGCAGGCGCATCAGGTTGACCAGGCGCACCGAGCCAGAATCGCGCGTGCTGTCGGGCGTCAATGCATCGATGACGAGGACGGTGCGACGCCGCGGCCGCGCCGCCGTGTCGGCATCGGCGCCCGGCGCCGCGTGCGACCGGAGCACGTCCTGCCATTTGTCGAGGAACTTGAGCCGGTTGATGCCCTGGAAGGCCTTCGTTCCTCCATTCTCGTCGGTGCCGGAAGTGACTCCCTCGCAGTGGACGACGCGCGATGCCGGCTGGTAGCGGACTTCGAGGCCAAGCGCGCGAACGGCGAACGCGAGGTCCGTGTCCTCGTAATAGGCAGGCGCATAGCGCGTGTCGAAGCCGCCGATTCGCTTGAACAGGTCGCGCCGCAGCGCGATCGCTGCGCCGGAGCAGTAGTCCACCTCGCGTGAGTAGGCGTAGCGCGGATCCGACGGATCGCCGAACCGCCCGTAATTCCACCCGGACGCATCGCAGAAGACGAGACCGCCGGCCTCCTGCAGACGGCCATCCGGATAGACGAGCTGCGCCCCGGCGAGGCCGGTTCGTGGATGCGTGGCGAAGGTCGCGAGCAACGCTTCCAGCCAGCCGGGCTGCGGCACGGTGTCGTTGTTGAGGAAGACGAGGAACTCGCCGCGCGCGAGCGCCGCGCCGTCGTTGCAGGCGGCGATGAATCCGCCGTTGCCCGTGCGGCGGTGGTAGCGCAACCCGGCGATGCCCGGGAGGATGGCCGGCGTGGCGTCGGTCGAGCCGTCGTCCACCACGATTATTTCGTGCGGCGTGGTCGGCGGATGCTCGGCCAGCGCCTGCAGGCACTCGAGCGTGTGCGCCAGGTGGCCGTACACCGGAATCACGATGCTGGCCATCGGCGCCGTGGCCGACGTACCGAGCGCGGCCGGGACCGTTCCCGGCGATGCGGGCCGGTACAGCGTCGTCGACGGACGTGGCGCGCCCACGCCAACGTGGTCGCGCACGCGCGAAAGCGTGCCGCCCAGGCCCCTCGAACGCAGGCTCGCGCTGGCTCGACGGAGCAGGCCCGCCGCGCGGACCAGTGAGAAGCGAAGTCCGGCCCAGCTCACGGAATCGGGTACCTCGACATGGGGTGAAGCTCCAATTCCGCGTGAACCGTGCCATCGGTCCGGCCGGGCGCGGCGCGTGCCTGCGCTAGACTCGCGGCCAGCGGGCAACAGCCCTTCATTCTCGCACTCCGTGGCCCGAATCGATTACGACGAAGACGAGGATGCCGGCGGCGCCGGCGAACGACCGCTCTGGCTTCGCCGCGCACTGACCATCGCGCTCGTGCTGGGCGGCCTGGCGCTGGGGTTCCTGATCCCTTACGTGACCTACCTGAACCACGAGGTGGGGCAGCGCTTCGGGCAGCTGCAATGGCAGTTGCCGACGCGCGTCTATGCCCGACCGCTGGAGCTCGTCCCGGGCCTCGTCCTGGACGCGCCGACACTCAAGACGGAACTCGACGCCGCGTCCTATCGCGCCGGCGATGGTGTGCGCGAGGGAACCTACGCGCAGCAGGGCGGCCGCTGGCTGATCGCCAGCCGCGGTTTCCACGATGTCGACGGCGTGGTGCCGGCGCGCCGCATCGAAGTCCTGCTCTCGGGCGGGCGCGTGATGGCCGTGCGCGACGCCGCCGCGCATCGCAGCCTTCGCTCGCACCGACTTGACCCTGCCCGCATCGCCACGCTCTACGGCCAGAAGCAGGAAGAGCGGCGCCTGGTGCGCATCAATGAAGTGCCCGACCTGCTCGTCACGGGCCTGCAGGCGGTCGAGGACCGCGACTTCAACCATCACATCGGCATCGACATCTCGGGCATGGTGCGCGCCGCGATCGTCAACCTGCGCTCCGGCGGCAAGCGCCAGGGCGCGAGCACGCTCACCCAGCAGCTCGCGCGCAGCGGCCTGCTGGGCATCGGCCAGGAACAGACCTTCAGCCGCAAGTTCAAGGAAATCCTGTACGCGCTGCTGATCGAGGCCCGCTACGACAAGAGCACGATCCTCGAGGCCTACTTCAACCAGGTCTACCTCGGCCAGCACGGTTCCCAGGCGATCCGCGGCGTGGCCGCCGGCGCGGAATTCTGGTTCGGTCGCGACCTCAAGGACCTGTCGACGGAGCAGGTCGCACTGCTGATCGGCATCGTGCGCGGCCCGTCGTACTACGACCCGCGCGAGCATGGCGACCGCGCACTCGAGCGTCGGAACTTCGTGCTCGACAAGATGCTCGAGACCGGGCTGATCGACCAGGCCGAACACGACCGCGCACAGAAGGCGCCGCTCGGCGTCACGGCGAACCCGACCACGCTGGCGCCGAACCGGTTCCCTGCGTATGTCGACCTCGTGCGGCGCCAGCTGTCCCGCGACTATCCGTCCGAAGGCCTCGTTGGCGCGGGCCTGAGCGTGATGACCGGGATGTCGCCGTCGGCACAGGCGTATGCAGAAGGCGCCGTAACCAAGACGCTGCGGCAGCTTGCGTCGGCCAAGCGCCCCACGCTGGAGGCCGGCGTCATCGTCACCGACGTGCATCGCGGTGAGGTGGTGGCGGCCGTGGGCGCGCGCGAATTCACGGAGCACGGTTTCAACCGCGCCGTCGAAGCGCAGCGTCCCGTCGGCTCGCTGCTCAAGCCCTTCGTGTACCTGCTGGCGCTGGCCGAACCGTCGAAATGGTCGCTCGCCAGCTACGTCGAGGATTCGCCGATCACGGTGAAGATCCAGGGCGGCAAGCCGTGGTCGCCGGGTAATTCGGACGGGCACAGCCACGGCACGGTGCGCATCGTCGACGCGCTCGCGCAGTCGATGAACCAGGCGACGGTCCGCGTCGGCATGCAGGTGACGCCGCAGCGGCTCGCCGACCTGATCCGCACGCTCGCCGGCATCGAGATCGAAGGCAACGCGAATCCGTCGCTGATCCTCGGCGCGGTCGACGAGAGCCCGTATGCGATGGCGCAGCTCTACCAGTTCCTCGCCTCGGGCGGGCGCATCCAGCCGCTGCGCGCCGTGCGCGGCGTGCTCGACGCGAATGGCCGCGCGCTCAATCGCTACGACAAGCCGTCCGCACCCGCGCAGCCCGGCGACGCGGTGGCCGCGCGGCTGGTGACCTATGGAATGCAGCAGGTGGTCAACCACGGCACTGCGCACCAACTGATCACCGACGGGCGCGGCAATCTGTCGCCGGCGGGCAAGACGGGCACGTCGAACGACGGCCGCGACAGCTGGTTCGCCGGTTTCACGGGCGATCACCTCGCGGTGATCTGGGTCGGCAACGACCAGAACAAGATGACCGGCCTGTACGGCGCGACCGGCGCCATGCGCGTCTGGTCGTCGCTGTTCGCGCACCTGCCGTCTGCGCAGTTGACGCTGCCGGAAGACGGCATCGACTGGGAGTGGGTGGCCGGCAGCCACACCACCGACAGCGGCTGCCCGGGCGCCGACCGCTTCCCGTTCGTGCCGGGCTACGCGCCTTCGCATGAGCCGTGCCCGTACGTCGCGGCGCCGAGTGCGCCCACCGACAACGGCGAGGCCTCGCCGCCGCCGGAACAGGGCGGCGGGTTCTGGAATTCCCTGTTCGGGGGCGACCGCTCCGGCGACCCCGATCCGGCCAAGCGTGCGCCGCCGCCGGAGC
>NZ_VTRV01000104.1 GCF_008274655.1 Cognatilysobacter lacus
GATGGCTTCGACGCGAAGGTCGCCCCAGGCGGTGCGGTCGAAGCCAGGCCAGCGCGTGGGCAGCTCGTCGCCGTGACGCAGCAGGCCCGGCGCGACGTCGGCGGCCATCAACGCGCCTTCGATCAGCAGGGTTCCGCTGCCGCACATGGGGTCGAGCAGCGAGCCGCCGTCGCGATACGCATCCATCCAGCGACCGCGCATCAGCACGGCCGCGGCGAGGTTCTCCTTCAGCGGTGCGTCGACCTGCCGTCGGCGCCAGCCGCGGCGGTGCATCGGGTGCCCGGAAATGTCGATCGAAATGATCGCGCGCTCCTTGCGCACGACCAGGTTGATGCGCACGTCCGGGTGCTCGAGGTCGACGTCCGGCCGTGCGCCGGTCGCGGCGCGCAGCGTGTCGACCACGGCGTCCTTGGTGCGCTGCGCTGCGTATTGCGCGTGGTTCAACACGCCGCCGCTGCCGACATGAGCATCGACCGCGATCGTGGCGTTCGGCGGCACGTGCGCCAGCCAGTCGACCTTCATCGCGCCTGCGTAGAGCGCGTGTTCGTCGGCGCATTCGAAATCAGCCAGCGGCCACAGCACGCGGCTTGCGAGGCGCGACCACATCACCGCGCGCTGCGCGTCGACGCCCTCGCCCTCGACGTTCGCGCCGGCGGTGGTCGCGGTGGCGCGCGTGCAGCCGAGCGCGAGCAACTCGTCGACGAGCAGGTATTCCAGGCCCTTGCCGCAGCTGGCGAAGAAACGCATCGGTCAGAGCCCCTGGAGCAGCGAAGCGAACGCCTGAGCGCTCGCATCGACATGGCGGGTGAGCCGGTGCGTGTCATCCACCAGCAGCAGTGTGGCGCGACGATCCTGCGCCCAGTCGACGACGTCGCGCGCGGGGATCAGCTCGTCCGCCCAGCCGTGCACGATCGATGTCGGCACGCGCGCGGCGTCGAGCGGGAACTGGGTGTCCAGCCGCACGGGCGGTGCCATCAGGAACAGCGCCTTGATGTCGAACTCGAGCGAGACGCGACCGCTGATCCACGCACCCAGGCTTGACCCGGCCAGCACCACGGGGCCGCCCGCCGCGAGGATCCGCTCGCGAAGGCGCTGGACGCGTGCGCCCACGTCGCCCAGTGCACTGACGTCACGCCGGGCGTCGAGGTCGGTGTAGTCCGGACGCTCGCAGGTGAAACCGAGGCGCGCGGCGACATCGGCGAGCGCCGTCACCTTGGTGGCGTCCGGGCCGCTCTCGAAGCCGTGGGAGAGGATGCAGTGTCCGCGCATGTCGCCGTCAAACGGGGGAAGGCCGCCATTGTCGCCGGTTCGCGCGCAGGCCGCGTCAGTCGAGCACGACCACGGCGTCGCCGCGCCGGATGGGGCCGCCCTCGACGATGCGCGCGCAAAGGCCGCCGTGGCCGCGCATCGCGTTGTACGCGCCCTCGCCCAGCGCCGCTTCCATCTTCGAACACGGGTCGCAGGGGCCGGTGCCCTCGAGGACCGCGTCGCCGATGCGGAACAGGCGCCCCTTCAGCGCCAGCAGCGGAATGCCGCTGACGACCACGTTGCGGCGGAGCTGCGCCGGATGGAGCGACTCGAGGCCTGCCAGCGCGGCGATCACCGACAGGTGCTCGGCCTGGATCAGGGTGATGCCGCGCTTGCCGCTGGCGCCGGCGTAGCGGTCGCCCACGATGCCCTTTCCGGCGACAGCCTCGACGACCTCGCGGATCTCGACGGGCGCATCGCGCGCCGGCCGCACGCCCAGCCAGTCGACGCGGCCCGGGCGCGGGAAACGACCCATGAGTTGGCCGAGCATCGAGGAATCGGGCGGTCGTCGCATGGCGCGATGCTAAACGCGACGCTGTGAATCGGCGTCTCGGCGCGGTCGTCGCCGCGGGTTAGCATCGCGCCATGCTTGCCGACCTGCCGCCACTGCCGATCCACGTCGACCCCCTGCCCTACGAGTCGCGGCTCGAATCGCGGCCGTTGTCGCAGGTGGACCTCGTCATCATCCACTGCACCGAAGTGCCGGACCTCGCGATGGCACGCAGCTACGGCGAAAAGGTGCTGTACGCGAGCAGCGGCACCGGCAACAGCGGCCACTTCTACATCGACCGCGACGGCTCGCTGCACCAGTACGTCGCGCTCGAACGCGTGGCCAACCACACGCGCGGCTACAACCCACGATCGATCGGCATCGAGCTGGTCAATACCGGCCGCTATCCGGACTGGTACGCGGTCGCCCACCAGGCCATGGACGAGCCCTACACCGCGGCGCAGATCGACACGCTCGTCGCACTGCTCTCCTGGCTCGCGACCGAGCACCCCGCACTGCGCTACGTCACCGGTCACGAGGATCTCGACACCGCGCTCGTGGAGGCCAGCGACGACGCGAGCCGCCAAGTGCGCCGCAAGCGCGATCCGGGGCCGCTGTTCCCGTGGGACTACGTGCTCCGGCGCGTCCCGCTGCAGCGCCTGCCACCGCCCTCGCCCTGAGCCGGGCCGGCGCGGGCCGGCCGGTATACTTCGTGGCCATTCCGCACGGGCTTCCCGCGCATGACATCCCCGGTTTCCGAACTGATCGAGCTGCTGGCGCTCGAGCGGCTTGAAGACAACTTCTTCCGCGGCCAGAGCCGCGATATCGGCACCAAGTACGTCTTCGGCGGGCAGGTGCTCGGGCAAGCGCTTTCGGCCGCCCAGGGCACCATCGAATCGGCGTCCGACGCGCGGGCTGCGCACTCGCTGCATGCGTATTTCCTTCGCGCAGGCGATATCGAGGCGCCGATCCTGTACAGCGTCGACCGAACCCGCGATGGCGGCAGCTTCTCCGTGCGACGCGTCACCGCGATCCAGCACGGCCAGCCGATCCTGTTCCTGGCCGCGTCCTTCCAGCACGAAGAAGAAGGCAGCGAGCACCAGTTGTCGATGCCGGAAGTGCCGCAAGCCGATGACATCGAGCCGGCCCACGCCGTGCCAACGGAGGTCCTGGAAAAGCTGCCGAACAAGGTGCAGCGCTGGCTGTCGCGGCAGGGGCCGTTCGAGTTCCGTCACGTCTATCCGCGCGACGAACTGAAGCCGCCGAAGCGCCCGCCGTATCAGCAGGTGTGGTTCCGGCTCAGCGAAAAGGTCGGCGACGAACCGGAGTTGCACCGTTCGCTGCTGACCTACGCGTCGGACTTCCACCTGCTCGGCACCGCCACGTTTCCGCACGGCATCAGCTACTACCAGCCGAACGTGCAGATGGCGTCGCTCGACCACGCGCTCTGGTTCCATCGCCCGTTCCGCGCCGACGACTGGCTGCTGTATTCGATCGACAGCCCCAGCGCGCAGGGCGCACGCGGCCTGGCGCGCGGCATGATCTACGACCGCGAGGGACGGCTCGTCGCGAGCACCGCGCAGGAAGGCATGATCCGGGTGCTCAACGACATGCCCGCGCGCAAGCCGATGGTGGGTTGACATGCGCCAGGTCTTTTCCAGCGCGCGTCTCGAAAACGTCGAACGCGTTGCGCAGCTCCTGCGCGACGAGGGCATCGAGGTGCGCATCACCGACGGCCGCTCGTACAAGGGCAATCGCCGCACCACCACCAGTTACCGCGACCGCGACGCCGTGCAGCCGGCGGTTTGGGTGGTGCAGTCGAACGACCAGGCGCGTGCGCGAGAAATCCTGCGCGCGGCGGGCCTGTTCGAGTCCACGCGACCCGGCGCTGGCGCCAAGCTGACGTTCACGTCCGACTACGGCGACGAGAGCACGCGCACGCCGGCGCAGAAGCGTGCGATGCGGATCAAGCTCGCGCTGTTGATGGGCATCGTGGTGGTGATCGTTTTCGAGTTCATCCACCTCGGCAGGCAGCCCGTCGCCGTCCCGCCGCCGCAGGCAGCCGAACCTGCCCGGGGTCCGTTCGATGGCCGCGTCTCGGCGACGCCGCCCGCGCTCGCGGTCGCGGTGCTGCAGAAGGAGCTCGGCGAGATCGACATGCCTGTCGCCTGCCTTGCAGTCGACCGCCGCGACGCGCCGCTTCGCGTTCGTGCCGGGCTTCGAACGCCGCCTTCGCTCACCGTCGTGGCGGCGTCGGACTGCCAGCGCATCCCGGACGAGGAGCGCGGCAGCGTGCACCGCGGGTCCGGCCGCAAGGCGATGATGGTGGACCTCGAAAACTTCCGCGCGAGCTCGCCCGATGCCGGCAGCATCGAGTACACGGCGTACCACCACCGCATGTGGGCGAAGTACAAGACGCTTGAGGTCAAGCGCATCGGGGGACAGTGGCGGGTTACACGCGCCCTGAAGGTGGTTTCACCCTGACGGCGCGGCTCCGCGCCGATTGAACGCGCGTCGCGCGCGCCGTGGCGTCGTCTGCACAAACGGAGCCCGCACCCTGCGGAGCGGGCTCACGTTCGATGTCAGCCGTTGCTCAGCCGTGGTGACCGGTGCCGCCGGACCCGACGCCGTTCCCGTGGTCGGCGTGCATGCGCTTGAACGCCCGGGCCTCGTCGCGCGTCACGTAGCCGTCGTGGTTGGCGTCGATCTGGTCGAACCGTTGCGCCATGGGGGAGCTGCCAGCTTCCGCGCGGCTCAAGCGGCCATCGTGGTCGGTGTCGAGCTTGGCCAGGCGGCCGCCCTTGCCGTCGTGCTGGGGGCGCTCGGTCGCGTCGATGCGACCATCGTGGTTGCTATCGAGCTGGTCGAACCTCTGTGCCAGCCGCGGGACCGCGGCGGCTTCCGTGCGGTCGATCGCGCCGTCATGGTTGGTGTCGAGCCTGGCCATCCCGTGCCCATGTTCGCCCTGCTCCGGGCGCTCGCTCGCATCGATGCGGCCGTCGTGGTTCACGTCGAGCTGGTCGAAACGCTGCGCCAGGCCCGGGCGCGCGGCGGCTTCGGCGCGATCGATCACGCCGTCGCCGTTGGTGTCGATCCTGGCGTGCATGTGAGCACCGTTCGCCGGGGCCGCGATGGCCACGCCGGCAGCAAGGACGGAGGCGACGGCGAGGAAGACGAGGTTCGACTGCTTCACGGGGTGGTACTCCGAGGTCGGGCGCGTGCGCCGGTCCAGTGGGAACGCCCGGACCGGCGGCGGGTTGACGTGGCACCCGGCGTGTTCAGCCGCGGGCCAGCCGCAGTGGGCGGTATGCTGCGGCAATGGGTACCCCGCCTGCGCGCGAAGGCGACGACCTCCGCCTGTTCCACACGGGCCTGCACGACTGCGGCTACTGGCCGGACCGCCAGGCGCGCGACCTCGTGCTCGATCCGCGCGATCCTCGGCTGGCCGACTGGTATGCACTGGCACTGGGCTGGGGCTTCCGACGCTCGGGCGACATCGTGTATCGGCCGCACTGCGGCGCCTGTCGTGCATGCACCGCGGTTCGCATCCCGGTCGAAGGCTTCTCGCCCAGTCGCGCGCACCGCAAGTGCGCCCGGCGCAATGCCGACCTGGTCCTGCGTGTCTGCCCGGCCGAGCGCACCGACGAACATCTCGCGCTCTACCAGCGCTACCTGTCCGCGCGACACGCCGGCGGCGGCATGGACGGCCACGGCGGTCCCGAGTTCGACCAGTTCCTCGTCGGCCGCTGGAGTCGCACGCGCTTCCTCGAATTCCGCACGGCGACGCCGGAGCACACGTTGCTGGCTGTCGCCGTCACCGACATGACCGCCGACGCGTTGTCGGCCGTCTACACCTTCTACGACCCCGACCACGCGGACCGCAGCCTCGGCACGTACGCGATCCTTCGCCAGCTCGAATGGGCGCTGCAGGAAGGCCGCGGGCACCTGTACCTCGGCTACTGGATCGCCGGCCACGCGAAGATGGAATACAAGCGGCGTTTTCGCCCGCTCGAAGCCTTCGACGGCCGCCAGTGGTTGCCCTTCCCGGACGAGACACCATGACCCGACTGCTGACTGCCGCGCTGCTGGTTGCGGCGTTGATCGTGCTCGCCGCCTGTGTGCGCGTGCGCGTCCACGGCGACCGCGACCAATGGGCGCGCGAGATCGCCGCGGGCGCCGTGGCGCCGCTGCGGATCGCGACGTACAACACGTCGCTCAATGACGATCGCGCGGGTGGGTTGATCCAGCGGCTCGAGGCCGGGGATGCCAACGCAAGGAAGATCGCCGCGGTGCTGCAGCGCGTGCGCCCGGATATCGTCCTGCTCAACGAATTCGACTACGACGACGCGCATCGCGCGGCGGATCTCTTCCAGCAGCGCTATCTCGAGGTTCCGCAGGCCGGCGGTGGCGATGCGTTGCGCTACCCGTATCGTTTCCTGGCGCCGGTCAACACCGGCGTACCCAGCGGATTCGATCTCGATCGCGATGGACACGTCGGCGGCGACGGGCGCGCCGCGGGCAACGACGCCTGGGGCTTCGGCCTGCATCCCGGCCAGTATGGAATGTTGCTGCTGTCGCGCTATCCGATCGACGCGAACGACACGCGCACGTTCCAGCACCTGCTGTGGAAGAGCCTGCCCAACGTGCGTGCGCCGCGCGTTCCGGAATCCGGCGCGCCGTGGTATTCGGCCGACGCATGGGCGCGCTTTCCGCTGTCGTCGAAATCGCATTGGGACGTGCCGGTGCGCACGCCGTTCGGACGCATCCACGTGCTTGCCGCGCACCCGACGCCGCCGGTCTTCGACGGCCCGGAAAACCGCAACGGGCTTCGCAACTTCGACGAGATCCGCCTCTGGGCGGAATACCTCACGCCGGGCGTCAAGCCGTGGCTCTGCGACGACCGCGGCCGCTGCGGCGGCCTGCCGGGCAACGCGTCGTTCGTGATCCTCGGCGATCACAACGCGGACCCGGTCGACGGCGACGGAGAAGCCGGCGCGATCGCGCAGCTCCTCGGCCATCCGCGGGTGAACGCCAATGCGGTGCCGACGAGCGATGGCGCACCGGAGCGCGCGCGCCATTACGGCTTTCCGCGCAAGGGCGACGTTGCCACGCACACCGGCGACTTCGGTCCGTCGGCGGGCACCTTACGGCTTGACTACGTGCTGCCCTCGCGCGACCTGCCGGTGCGTGGCGGCGGCGTGTTCTGGCCGGCGCAGGGCGCACCCGGCAGTGAACTGATCGACGCGAGCGACCACCACCTCGTGTGGCTGGACATCGCGCCGCGCTGAAACGCTGCCGGCGATCGCAGCCGCCTGGCTCAGCCCTCCGGCGGCTTGCGATGATCGGCGATCGCCTGGTCCGGTCCGGACTCACCGGTTGACTGCGGTGTCGCGCTGGACCGCGCGCTCGCGCCGGGCGCCGCGGGACCCACGATCGGCAGCGCGCTGAGGCCGGGCTCCAGGTTCTTCGCCGCGAACCCGAACGCGATGTCGCTGTGCGTCGAAACGATCATGCGCACCATCCCGGTCGGGATCATCAGCTCGGTTTCGACCTCGTCGCCGCGCGCGTCGCGCGCGAGCAGCGTCATCTCGATGAAGGCGCCCGTCGTATCCAGCGAATGGCACCGGATGTGCTGGCCGCCGGGGCCGTCCTGCACATAGGCGCGGATCGCCTCGCCCAGGGCCTCGTGGGCCTGCTCGTACAGGAAGACGGCGTACCCGGTGGTCTCGTCGGTCATGCGTGGTGGCTCCTCATTTCAGGTCGATGGCGATTGCCGCGGCGGCATGCCTCGCGCGTTCCCGGGCATCTTCGACATCGTTGCCCAGCGCGAGCGTGACGGCAACGCGTCGGTGTCCATCGACGCGTGGCTTGCCGAACAGGCGCAGGTGCGTGTCGGGCTGCGATAGCGCGTCGCCCAGGTTCGAAAATACGGGAACGCCATGGCCCTCGGCCAGAACCGCGCACGACGCCGCCGGTCCATGTTCGCGAATCGCGGGGATCGGCAGGCCGAGGATCGCGCGCGCATGCAGCGCAAACTCGCTGAGGTCCTGCGACACCAGCGTGACCAGGCCGGTGTCGTGCGGGCGCGGCGAGACTTCGCTGAACCAGACCTCGTCGCCGCGCACGAACAGTTCCACGCCGAACACGCCCCAGCCGCCGAGTTCGTCGGTGATCGCGCGTGCGATGCGCTGCGACGTCGCCAGCGCGCGGGTGCTCATCGCCTGCGGCATCCAGCTCTCGCGATAGTCGCCGTCGCGCTGCAGGTGCCCGATGGGCGCGCAGAACGTGGTGCCGCTGGAATGACGAACGGTGAGCAGCGTGATCTCGTAGTCGAACTCGATGAAGCCTTCGACGATCGCGCGACCTGCGCCCGCGCGGCCACCCGTCTGCGCGTACTCCCACGCGGCGTCGACCTCGCCCGCGCTGCGCACCGTCGACTGCCCCTTGCCCGACGACGACATCACCGGCTTGACCACGCACGGCAACCCGATCGCGGCGATCGCGTCGAGGTATTCCTCGCGCGTATCGACGAAACGGTAAGCCGAGGTAGGCAGGTCGAGCGCTTCCGATGCAAGCCGGCGGATGCCCTCGCGGTCCATGGTCAGCCATGCCGCGCGCGCGGTCGGGATGACGCGGTTGGCGGCGCCGGCGGCGCGGTACTCGAGTTCCAGCTCGACGAGCGTCGGGGTATGGATCGCCTCGATCTCCGGGATGATCAGGTGCGGCTTCTCGAGGTCGACGAGCCTGCGGATCGCCTCGCCGTCCAGCATGTCCAGCACGTGGCTGCGGTGCGCCACCTGCATCGCGGGCGCATCGTCGTAGCGGTCGGCCGCGATCACTTCGCAGCCAAGGCGCTGCAGCTCGATCGCGACTTCCTTGCCGAGCTCGCCGGACCCGAGGAGGAGTACACGGGTCGCAAAGGGCGTTAGCGGCGTTCCGATCGTCGGCATGGCTGCTTCCTTCGGGAAAGTCACAGTCTAGGACGCGCGCGTCCTGGCGGCACGCGCCGTCCCGGACGCGTCCTCGAAGCCGATGCATCGCGCGTGCGATGCTTGCGGGGATGGCTCCACGGTCGACCGGTTCATGGCTTCGCGGCGGCGTGGCGGGCGTTATTGCGCTCGCCCTCGCTGCGTGCTCGCGCTCGGAACCGGCCGGTGGCGACGCGAAGGTCAGCGGCTTGATGCTCGACCCGCAACTGCGCGAAACCAGCGGCCTCGCGCTGTCGCTGCGCCACCGCGACATCCTGTGGATGCACGACGACGGCGGCAATCCGCCGCGCCTGTTCGCGGTGTCGCGCGACGGCGATCGCGTGGCGACCTTCCGCGTGGAAGGCGTCCCGAAGACCGACTGGGAAGACATCGCCGCGTTCCGCATGGGCGGCCACGATTACGTGATGCTGGCCGACACCGGCGACAACGGCGGCCTGCGCCGCACGCTGCAGCTGCATGCGATCGAGGAACCCGCGACGCTGGAGAACGCGCGGCTCAAGCCCGCGTGGTCGATCGTGTTCCGCTGGCCCGACGGCCCGCGCGACTGCGAGGCGCTGGCGATCGACGTGCGCCGCGGCGAGGTCCTGCTGATTTCCAAGCGTCGCCAGCCGCCGGAGCTGTTCCGGCTCGCGCTG
>NZ_VTRV01000105.1 GCF_008274655.1 Cognatilysobacter lacus
GGAGCCCTGGGGCCCCCGCGGGATGTGGGCCGGGCTGATCGCCGGCCTGGGGGTGGCGGCATTCCTGCTCGCCCGCCGCTTCGCGCGATCCAGCCGGCCCGAGCGCATCCAGCGCCTGACCCCCGGGCAGGAGGACCCGGTGACCTCCGGGACATGACCGTCCGCGTGCGTCCCGTTACCCTGTACCTGCATCTTTCCGAGACAAACCCCCGATGAATCCGACCCGCCGCGGCCCGATCGCAGGCTTTTTCGTTGGCCTGTGGGACGTGATGAATTTCACGCGCCGGCTGATCCTCAACTTCGTCTTCTTCGGCCTCGTGCTGCTGTTCGCGTTGCTGTTCCTGGCATCGCTCGCGGGAGGTAATGCGCACCCGCTGCTGGGCCGCACCACGCTGGTGATCGCGCCGGAAGGCCAGCTCGTCGAGCAATACACCTCCGATCCGATCAGCCGCACGCTCGAGCGCGCCGCCGGCGGCCGCCACGGCGAACTGCAGCTTCGCGACGTGCTGCGCGCACTGGAAGCCGCGCGCACCGACAAGAACATCGAGCGCGTGTTCCTGCACGTGGACGAACTGCAGGCCGGCGGCATGGCGTCGCTGCGCGAGGTTGCCGATGCGATCGCACGCGTGCGCGCCGCGGGCAAGCCGGTGATCGCGTTCTCCGAGCAGATGGACCAGAAGCAGTACCTGCTCGCCGCCCAGGCCAACGAGGTCTACCTCGACCCGATGGGGCAGGTGACGCTCGAAGGCCTGTCGCGCTATCGCCAGTATTTCCGCGAAGGCCTGCAGGACAAGCTCGGCGTCGACGTGCACCTGTTCAAGGTCGGCACCTACAAGTCCGCCGCCGAGCCCTACATCCTCGACGCCGCGTCGCCGGCATCGAAGGAAGCCGACCTGTTCTGGATGAACGATGTATGGCAGCGCTACCTCGGCGACATCGCCAAGGTGCGCAAGGTC
This sequence comes from Cognatilysobacter lacus, assembly GCF_008274655.1. Classification (GTDB taxonomy): domain Bacteria; phylum Pseudomonadota; class Gammaproteobacteria; order Xanthomonadales; family Xanthomonadaceae; genus Cognatilysobacter; species Cognatilysobacter lacus. The sequence continues at coordinate 957 of NZ_VTRV01000105.1, forward strand.
GACGTCGCGCAGCTCACCAACAACGTCAACACGCTGCCGCAGGCCGTCGCCGCGGCACAGGGCGACCTGGCCAAGCTCGCGCTGTCGCAGCACCTGGTCGACGGCCTGAAGACGCGCCAGGAAGTGTGGGACGTGCTGCGCGCCAAGGGCGTGGCCGACGACGACGCGACCGGCGGTTTCCGGCGCATCGAGCTCGACGATTACGTGGCGCACCTCGACAAGGGCATCGAAAGCGTGATGCCGTCGAAGCATGTCGCGGTCGTCGTGGCTGAAGGCGAAATCGCCGGCGGCGACGCCCCCGCGGGCAAGGTCGGCGGCGAATCGACCAGCGCGCTGCTGCGCGAGGCGCACGACGACGACAACGTCGCCGCGGTGGTGCTGCGCGTCAACTCCCCGGGTGGCGAGGTGTTCGCGTCCGAGCAGATCCGTCGCGAAGTCGAACGACTCGAGGCCGCGCACAAGCCGGTGGTGGTGTCGATGGGTGACGTCGCCGCGTCAGGCGGCTACTGGATCAGCATGAATGCCGATCGCATCTATGCGGATCCCTCGACGATCACCGGTTCGATCGGCATCTTCGGCGTGATCCCGACCATTCCGCGCGCGCTGGAAAAGATCGGCGTGCATACCGACGGCGTCGGCACCACGCCTTATGCCGGCGCGTTCGATATGACGCGCCCGCTCGACCCCGTCGTGGGCGGCATGATCCAGTCGGTGATCGAGAAGGGCTACCGCGACTTCACCGGGCGCGTGGCACGGGCACGCGGTCGCAGCGTCGAGCAGATCGATTCGATCGCGCAGGGTCGCGTGTGGAGCGGCGCCCAGGGCATGCAGCGCGGCATCGTGGATGCGATGGGCGGCCTGCAGGTGGCGCTCGACGATGCGGCGCAGCGCGCCAAGCTCGGGAAGCATGGCGAATACTCGGTGCGCTACATCGAAAAGACGCCGACGCCGTTCGAGAAGTTCTTCCAGGGCATGGCGCAGAGCCGGATCGGGCTTGGCCTGCTGCGCGAGTCGGACATGGCGCGCGCACTGCTCGCGTACGCGGCACCGCAGGCCGCGCGCGACCTGCAGTTCCTCGAAGCCTCGGCGAACGATCGCCACGGCAGCCCGGTCAAGGCGGTGGCGTACTGCTTCTGCGGCCTCTGAGTCCGCACTGAACGACGCATGCGAAGGCGGCCCAGGCCGCCTTCGTAGTGTGCGCATGGCCCCGCGCCGACGTGGCAATGACAGGCCGGCGCATAGGCTTGGGGAATCACCCGGGCCACAGAGTCCCATGCCGTCCCGAAACGAAGGGCCCGCCAGCGCGGCCGACCTGGCTCTGCATCGCCTCGACGTGCTCGCCCGGGCCGGTGAAGTGCTCGCCTCTTCGCTCGATTACGAAATCACCCTGCAACACGTCGCGCAGCTGTGCGTACCCGAGCTCGGTGACCTGTGCGTGGTCGACGTGGTCGAGAACGGCGTGCTGCGCCGCGTCGCCACCGCGCACGTGCTGCCGCAGAAACGTTCGCTGGTCCACCAGATGACGCTGCGCAATCCGCGCCCCGGTGAGTCACCGGCGCCGGCCGGGCGGGTGCTGGCATCGGGTGCCAGCGAGCGGCTCGACGTGGTCACGCCGGATGTCGTCGCATCGCACACCAAGGATGCCGAGCACGCAGCACTGATCCGCGCGATCGGCATGCGCTCGCACGTGGCGGTTCCGATGCGCGCGCACGGCGATGTCATCGGCGTGCTCAGCGTCGGCATCACCGAGACCGACCGTCGCTTCGACGACGCCGACCAGCGACTCGTCGAGGAAATCGCCCGGCGCGCGGCGTTCGCTGTCGAAAACGCGCGGCTCTATCGCAGCGCGCAGGCGGAGATCGCGCGCCGCGAGCAGGCCGAGGCCGCGCTGCAGTTGTCCGAGCAACGCTTTCGCGCGATCACCGAGCAGTCGCCGCTTTCGACGCAGCGCCTGTCGCCCGATGGCCGCACGATCAGCGTCAACGCCGCCTGGGAACGCCTGTGGGGCCTGACCGCCGACGTGCTCGGCGACTACAGCGTGCTGACCGATCCGCAGCTCGAGGAAAAAGGCATCACGCCGCTGCTGCGGCTGGCGTTCGCCGGCACGCCGACCGCGTTGCCGGTGATTCCGTACGACCCCACGGTGTCGGTGGCGGGCGCCGATGAACGCGACGACGCCACGCGCTGGATCGGCGCCTATGCCTACCCGGTGCGCGACGACGAGGGCGCCATCCGCGAAGTCGTGCTTGTGCATCAGGACGTCACCGACACGCGCCGTGCGGAATCGAAACTGCGCGCCAGCGAGGACCGCCTCAACCGCGCACTCGCGGCCGGCGAACTGGTGGTGTGGGACTGGGACCTCGCGACCAACCGCGTCGAGTGCTCGCAGAACGCCACGAATTTCTTCGGCATCGACATGGGCCAGCTCGGCGCCTTCCTCGAGGTGATCCACCCCGAGGACCTGCCGCGGGTGAAGGCTCTTGCCGCGCGCGCGCTCGAGACCGGCATCTTCGACCGCATCGAGTACCGCCTGCGCCGCAGTGCCGGACGCCCGCGCTGGATGCAGTCGCGCGGGCATGCCGAGTTCGACGACGACGGCCGCGCGGTGCGGATGCTCGGCGTCACCGTCGATGTGAGCGACCGCCGGATCGCGGAGGAATCGGTCCGCGTGCTGGCCGACGCCGGCGAGATCCTTGGTCGTTCGCTCGATTACCAGGCCACGCTTGGAAACCTCGCGCGGGTCGTGGTGCCGCGGGTCGCCGACTGGTTCGCGGTAGACCTGCTCACCGAGGACGGCGAACTGGAGCGCGTGTCCGTGCATCACCCGGATCCGGCGCGCGTCGCCATTGCGCGCGAAGTGTTCGAGCGTTACCCGCCGCGCCGGGGCGCCGGCGCGTGGAAGGTCATCGAGACGCGCACACCGGACTGGACGGCCGACATTCCGAGGCGGCTGATCGAGCAGGGCGCGGTGGATGCCGATCACGCGCGCCTGCTGCTGAGCCTGGACCTGCATTCCTACATCACCGTGCCGCTGGTGGCGCGCGACACCGTGATCGGCGTGCTCACGCTCGTGCATGCCGAGAGCGGGCGTCGTTACGAGCGCGCGGACGTCGCGCTGGCGCTGGAACTCGCGCGGCGCGCCGCGAGCGCAGTGGACAACGCGCGTCTGTACGCCCAGCTTCAGGACGAACACCGGCGCAAGGACGAATTCCTCGCGACGCTCGCGCATGAACTGCGCAATCCACTGGCGCCGATCCGCACCGGCCTGGCCCTGCTGCAGGCCGACGGCGACGCGACTCGCAATGCACGCACGCGCGCAATCATGGAGCGCCAGCTCGCGCACATGGTGCGGCTGATCGACGACCTGCTCGATCTCTCGCGCGTGACTCGCGGCACCATCGGTCTTCAGCGTCGACTGGTAGACGTCGGCGGGCTGGTGGCGAGCTCGGTCGAAGCGAGCCGCCCGCTGATCGATGCGGCGGGCCTCACGCTCAAGCTCGACATGGATGCGCGGCACGTGGTGCTGGACGCCGACGAAGCCCGGCTTTCCCAGGTGTTGACCAACCTGCTCAACAACGCGGCGAAGTTCACCCCGCGCGGCGGGCTCATCACGCTTCGCACTGCGCTGCACGGCGCGCGCGTGCGCATCGAGGTCGGCGACACCGGCATCGGGCTGGCCGCTACCCAGCTCGAGTCGATCTTCGAGATGTTCGCGCGCGGCGTGGAATCCGGTGCGTACGGCGGGCTCGGCATCGGTCTCACGCTCGCGCGTCGCCTGGTCGATCTGCATGGCGGGCAGCTGTGGGCCGAGAGCGATGGCCCCGGCCGCGGCAGCCGTTTCATCGTGGAATTGCCGGTATCGGCCCAGCGCGTCGAAGCCGCGCCGATCGATGCCGTGCCGGACGTTTCGCCGCTGCGTCGAGTGCTGGTGGTGGATGACAACGTCGACGCCGCGCAGACGCTGGCGGCATTGCTCGCCCTCGATGGCCACGAAGTGCGTTGCGCGTTCACGGGGGATGCGGCGCTGGCGCTGCTCGACGAGTTCCACCCGGACATTGCTTTTCTCGACATCGGCCTGCCCGGCATGAGCGGATATGACCTCGCCCGCCACCTGCGCGCCGATGCACGCGCGGCGCAGGCGCGTCTCGTCGCCGTCACCGGTTGGGGACGCGAGCAGGATCGCAGCCAAGCGCGCGGCGCGGGATTCGATGCACACCTGACCAAGCCGGTCGATCCGGCCGCCGTGCTGGCACTGCTCGCGCGCTGACGCACCTGTTCGCGCGCTGAACGCATCGGGCGTTTAACGCCGCGCTTCACGCCTCCGAGTGCCGCTTGACGCGAGATTGCATTGAACACCACGGAAGCGCCTGCACGCGCGCACTAATTCATATGGACCAGGGCAATGCCATCCTCATAGTCGAGGACAATGCGGACATCCGTGAAGTCTTCCGCACGCTGTTCGAGCTGGAAGGCTTCGACGTGCACGTCGCCGAGAACGGCGAGGACGCGCTGCATCGCCTCGACGACGACCACATCGAACCGTTCCTGATACTGCTCGACCTGTCGATGCCGGTGATGGACGGCTGGTCGTTCCTCGACGTGCTGCACCGACGCAACGACACCGAGCGCTTCCCGGTCACCGTGCTGAGCGCCAACGTCGATCCGGTGCAGACGCGCGAGCTCAAGGCGCGCTATGGATGCCGCGTGCTGCGCAAGCCGGCATCGGTCGAGGCGCTGCTCGGCATCGCCAACGCATGCCGCGAGCAGGGCCGCGCACAGTCGCCGCCGCGTGGCCCGGGTCAGTGATCAGGCGCCGGATCGGTCGCAGCGTCGATCTGCGCCTGTTGCGCGCTAGCCGCCGCGTCGACCACGGCCTGGGTGTCCTTCGCCCGCTGTAGCGGTTCACGCATGGCGCGCTCGAGGTCGTCGTGCCGGGCCAGGGCCTTGGGTTCGACGGGCTTGTCCTTGTCGGGCAACGCCGGCTTCGAGCAGGCGGCGAGCAGGACCACGGCGACCAACACGACGGGCAGGCGACACATGGGCGGTCTCCGGCGGACGGGGGCGTTCCCGCGACGGCTATCCTACGCGCCACCCCGCCGGAGGCTGCATGGACGATCCACGCTGGAGACTCGACGGGCGCCTGGCCCTGGTGACCGGTGGCAGCGCGGGTATCGGCCGCGCGATCGCGCATGAACTGCTGGGCTTCGGCGCGGACGTGATGCTCGCCGCGCGCGACGGGGATTCGCTCGACAGCGCGCGCTCGGAACTCGCCGACGAATTCCCCGATCGCCTGGTGATGGCGTTCACCGCCGACGTTGGCGTCGACGAGCAGCGCCGGGAGCTGCTCGACTGGGTCGAGGACCAGGGCGAGGGCCAGCTCGACATCCTGGTCAACAACGCGGGCGGCAACCTCAGCAAGCCCGCGACCGACTACGCCGACGACGAGTGGCGGCAGATCTTCGAGGTGAACCTGTTCTCGGCGTTCGAGCTCTCGCGCTATGCGCATCCGATGCTCACGCGCCATCCGCGCTCGTGCATCGTCAACGTGGGCAGCGTGTCCGGAATCACCCACGTGCGCACCGGCGCGCCCTACGGGATGGCCAAGGCCGCGCTGCACCAGATGACCCGCAACCTCGCCGTCGAGTGGGCCGAGGACGGGCTGCGCGTGAACGCGGTGGCGCCCTGGTACATCCGCACGCGGCGCACGTCCAGCAAACTGGCCGATCCCGACTATCTCGACGACGTGCTGATGCGCACCCCGCTGGGGCGCGTGGGCGAGCCGGAGGAAGTCGCGGCCGCGGTCGCGTTCCTGTGCCTGCCGGCGGCGGGCTACATCACGGGCGAGTGCATCGCGGTGGACGGCGGAATGCTGCGCTACGGGTTCTGATCGCCGTCCCGATCGCCACATATCGAAAAGCGCCCCGCAGGGCGCTTTTCACAAGGCGGGCCGGCCGTCGGTCACTCGTGCCCGCGGCCTCCCTGACTTCCTTCCTGGTTGGCCTGGTTCCCGCCGCGGTTTCCGCCGCCCGAGGCTTCACCGCCCTTGCGGCCGATCGCCGCCATGTGCTCGCGGTCCTGGCTGACCGCTTCGCCGCCCTTGCGCGCGATCTCGCGTTGCTCGCGCGGGTCCATTGCCGCGAAGCCGCGATTGCTGCGGCCTCCGCTGCTGCCATCGTTGTTGTTCGCCATGTCCATTTCCTTTTCTGCGACGTGGGGTCGCGTGGGGGTAAGGGTCGGTCTGTCTTCGCGGACCTGCGCCGTGGGCTTCCACTGCTCGATCCAGGGTCGACGCTAGACCCACTGCCGTTAGCAGGCGGCTTTGGCGTGGTGAAAGCCCAACTAACGTGATTCAGCTGTTTCAGTCAGCGAAGGGGCGCGTGAGCGCCTTCGGCGCGTCATCACGCGGGCGCGGCTGTCGCGATCACGCGTGCGGTGGTACACCGTCGGCCATGCTGAACATGCCTTTCGACGAGGACGGCGACACGCCGTCCTCCACGCCTTCGTCCCCCACCACGCCCTTTCCGATCCTCCGACGTCCTGTCGTCCGGCTTGTGCTCGCCGCGCTGGCGGCGCTGGTGTTGCTGTTCGCGTGGGCGGCGTGGCGGCTGCCGCTCGACCGCGCGCTCGAGCCCTTGCCCGATCCCACGCTGGTGCTGGTGGACCGCAACGGGGTGGACTTCGCCAAGCGGGGCGCGGTGAAGGAGCCTCCGGTCGACGTGCGCACCTTGCCCGCGCACGTCGCCGGCGCGGTGATCGCGATCGAGGACCGGCGCTTCTACCACCACTTCGGCGTCGACCCGCGTGGCGTCGCTCGCGCGCTGCTGCGCAATTACCGCGCGGGCGGGGTGCGGCAGGGGGGCAGCACGATCACCCAGCAGCTCGCCAAGACCGCCTTCCTCGAGCCCGACCGCACCTTTCGCCGCAAGATCCGCGAGGCGCTGATCGCGGTCTACCTCGAAACAAGGTTGAGCAAGGACGAGATCCTCTCGCGCTACCTGAGCTCCATCTACTTCGGCGACGGGGTCTACGGCCTTCGCGGCGCCGCGCACCACTACTTCGGCAAGGAGCCCGAAGCGCTGTCGATCGGCGAGTCCGCGATGCTCGCCGGGATGATCAAGGCGCCGTCCGCGCTGTCGCCCACGCATGACCGCAAGGCCGCGCTGAAGCGCATGCGCGTGGTGCTCGCGGCGATGGCCGATGCCGGCGTGATCACCAAGGCGCAGGCCGATGCCGTGCGCGACCCGCACGTGCTGGCGTCCAACGAGCGCCTGACCGGCGGCACCTGGTTCGCCGACTGGGTCGCCCCGCAGGCGCGCGAGGCCTTCGATGCCGACTACGGCGAGGTCCGCGTGCGCACCACGCTCGACGCGCGCATGCAGAAGCTCGCGATGCAGACCGTGCGCCACTGGCTCGCGGGCGAAGGCCGGCGCGTCGGTGCCTCGCAGGCGGCGCTGGTTGCGATGACGCCCAACGGCGAGGTGCTGGCGCTGGTCGGCGGGCGTGACTACGCCGCCAGCCAGTTCGACCGCGCCACGCAGGCGCGCCGGCAGCCGGGCTCGGCCTTCAAGTTGTTCACGTATTACGCAGCGCTGCGGCGCGGCTCCACCCCGGACTCGCTCATCGACGACTCCCCGCTGAAGATCGGCAAGTGGTCGCCGGAGAACTACGACGGGCGTTACTCGGGGCTCATTCCGTTGCGCGACGCGTTCGCGCGGTCGAGCAACGTCGCCGCCGCCCGGCTCGCGCAGCAGGTCGGTCCGCAGGCCGTGGTGCAGGCCGCGCGCGACCTCGGCGTCACCAGCCCGCTGGGCACCGACCCGTCGATCGCGCTCGGCGCCTACGAGGTGACGCTGCTCGAGCTCACCTCGGCCTACGCGGCATTCGCGCACGGCGCCGCGCCGATCACGGCGCATGGCCTGCCGGGCGCGGCCGTCGCGCCGCCGGTCCCGATGGACCCGAACGTGCGCGCGATGATGCTCGACATGCTCTGGCAGGTCGTCGATCGCGGCACCGGCCGCGCGGCACGGCTCGCGAACCTGCCCACGTTCGGCAAGACCGGCACCACGCAGGAGCATCGCGACGCGCTGTTCGTCGGCATGGCCGGCGACCTGGTGGTCGGCATCTGGGTCGGCAATGACGACGGCACGCCGATGAAGCACGTCACCGGCGGCTCGCTGCCGGCGCGCATCTGGCACGACTTCATGACCAGTGCGGTGCGTATCGCGCCCTCGGGCGGCGCCTTGATGCGTCCGCTGCGGGCGCTGCCCCCGGTTGCGGTGCCGGACGAGTCGATGGTCGGCGGCGAAGGGGCCGTGCTCCCGGAACCCGCCTACGAAGGCGATGGCACGGACGGCAGCGAGCCGCCTCCGGATGAATCCGCGCTGCCGCCGGAAGCGACCGACGAGGAAGGCACCCCGCCGCCCGAGCCGCCGGTCGACGCCGAGC
>NZ_VTRV01000106.1 GCF_008274655.1 Cognatilysobacter lacus
GGCGCGGAGCCGGCGGGCACGTACAGCCCTACGCGTCGGATCGGCCGCAGCATGCGCTCGCAGCGCACGCCGGGCGCGGTGTCGATCGCGTAAGGCTGGGCCATGCCCGCCTCGTGGAACACGCGAATGCGCTCGGCCGCGTCGTCGATGGCCTGGCGAAGCGCGTCGGGCAACGACGCGCGCGCCTCATCGAACGCGGCCGGCAGAACGGCGAAGGTGTCGAGCTGCACGCCATCGAAACGTCGCGTCAGCTCGCGCAGGGCGTCGTCGCCGTCGCGACGAACCGTGGCAATCAGGCCGGCGACCGACGCACTTACCTCGGCAGCAACCGACTGCGCGGGCCGGCGCAGGACGTCCTCGCGAGCCACGGCATCGAGTTCGGACCATCGAACACGCCTCATGCCAGCATGCTCTCGACGGGCAGCACCATCAGGCCCTGCGCGCCTGCACGCTTGAGGTCCTCGAGCCGCTGCCACGTGAGGTGGCCGTGACACAGCGCCTGCAATGCCAGGCGGTCCGCGCCGTCGACCTGGAGCACCGTCGGTGCGTCGGCGTCAGGCAGCAGCGGCAGCAGCTGCGCGATCGAACTTCGTTCGGCCTGGAACAGCAGGAGCTTGCTGTGGCGTGTGCGCAGCGCGCCGTCGAGTCGACGCAGCAGCATCTCGGCCAGCGCCGCGCGCTCGCCTTCGAACTCGCTGGCGGGGCCCGCGAGCACGGCCTCGCTCTCCAGCAGCGTGGCAACGGGCTTGAGCTGGTTGGCGGCCAGCGTCACACCGCTCGACACCAGGTCGCAGATGAGATCGGCCTGGCCGAGGCGCGGGGCAATCTCGACGGAACCCGACAACGTGACGACGTCGGCCTGGATGCCCTCGCCCGCCAGCCAGTCACGCAGCAGCGCCGGGTACGTCGTCGCGATGCGACGCCCCTCCAGCTGCGTCGGCCCCGTCCACGTCCAGTCGTCCGGAACGGCGAGCGCGAGACGGCAGGCGCCGAAGCCGAGCGGCCGCAGTTCGCGGAAGGCCGTCGGGGTGCCCGAACGGCGTCGCTCGAAGTCCTGCTCGCGGAGCACGTTGCGGCCGACGACGCCCAGGTCGCAGACGCCGTCTGCGATCAGGCCGGGAATGTCGTCATCGCGCACCAGCAAGAGGTCGATGGGCAAGGCTTCGCCATAGCAGAACAGGCGATCGCGGCTTTCGCGCCAGCTGAGGCCACAGGACGCGAGCAGCGCCCGCGCCGGATCGGCCAGGCGGCCGGACTTCTGGATCGCGATGCGGAGGCGGTCGCGCGTTTCGACAGTGGGGCTCATGAAGTCACTTTCCGGGGTGCGCGGGCGGCGCGTCTGATGGCGAGGACATAGCCACCGGCGCCCTGCTCGAGGGTGCGGGCGACGCGGCCGATAGTGGTGACACTCACCTTCGTCTCCTCGTGGATCTCGCGATACGGCACGTGCTCGCGAAGGTAGGGCACCACCCGCCAGCGATCGGCCATGGCTTCGAGCTCCGCGGGCGTGCACAGGTCGTCGAGGAAGGCGAGTACCTCGTCCGCGCTGCGCAGCGACGCGAACGCGGCGGCGAGCACTTCGAGGGAAAGCTGCTTTTCGACGTCGTCCAGCGGGGGGCGTCGCTTCATGTTCGGTCGCAATGTATTAGCGTGTTAATACATTACGGGCCCGGGCAGCCCACGTCAACGATCGCCGTTCGCGCAGCGGGCCGGAGTTCATCCGGCCCGCTCAAGAGACGCGCTGCAGCCTGGCGAACCGACTAGACGTCGCCCTGGACCGCCCGCCGCGCCGCCGCCAGTACGCGACCGCCCTGCACCAGCATCACCGCCGCTTGCACATCGCCATCCATCGCGCGATCGAAGCCCATGAACACGATGGACTCGCGGATCGCGGCGTGCGCGGCACGTACCGCCGTGCCCGGGCGGAATTCGTCGGAGCCCGCCAGTTCCGCGCGCAGGCCCTCGACCTCCCCCAGGAACGCGTCGCACTCGGCGCTGCCAACGACGGGCGCCCCCGAGACCTTCCCCGCCAGCTCTCCGACCGGGCAGTCCCGCGCGAGCGCACGCGCTGCGTTGATCATGTCGCGGCGAAGGTCCAGCGCCTGGGCGGCCGTGTAGAGCTCGAGGCCGAGCACCTTGCCGAGGTCGTCCGCCATGGCGAGTACGTGGCGTGCCTCGTTGGCGCCCATCGATACGTGGTCCTCCGCGTTCGCACTGGTCGGGATCGAGTACACCGATGCCGGCATCGCGCGGCTCGCGAGGTCGTTGACGATCGCGGCCGCGGTGTACTGCACGATCATGAAGCCCGATTCGGTCGCATCCTCGTTGCCGATCAGGAACCCCGGCAGGCCGTCGTTGGTGGCCGGATCGACGAGCTTGTTGATGCGACGTTCCGAGATGCTCGCGAGCACCGGGATCGCGGCCTTCACGTAGCTCATCACCAGCGCGAGCGGCATGCCGTGGAAGTGGCCGGCGGAGACCACCTGCTCTTCGACGTGTTCCGCCTGCGCGTCCGGGAAGATGATCGGATTGTCCGTGAGCGAGTTGAGTTCGATGTCCAGCACGCGCGCGGCCTGCGCGAGGGCGTCGCGCACCGCGCCGTGCACCTGCGGCACGCAGCGCAGCGAATAGCTGTCCTGCGGCTGGTGCTTCTTGCCGCCGCGGAAAGGTCGGAAGCGCGTGTAGAACTTCTCGCGCCCGTGGCGCTGCGACAGAGGCACCCAGTCCCAGCCGATGTCGAAACGCAGCTCGCGAGCCTCGTCGGTGGACCAGCTGGCCGGAAGCCACGGCCGGAATCGCGGAACGAGGTGGTAAGGGATGTCCGCGAGCGTCGACCCTTCGAGCAGCCGGCGCAGGTGCGCGGCGACGTGCACCTGCCCGGGATGCGGGCGCAACGCATGCACTTCAGGCTTGAACGCACCGAGACGGCCCGCGAACGCATCGATCGTCATGGCCGCGGCGAGGTCGGCGGTGTCGACGAGATCCTCGAGCTTGCCGAGCGCCAGCACGCCCGTCGCGAGCATCTGCGCCGTGCCGTTGTTGAGCGCGAGGCCTTCCTTGTACGACAACGTGATCGGCTGCAACCCGGCGCGACGCAGCGCCTCGCCACCCGGCAGCCGCTCGCCGCCCAGGAAGGCCTCGCCGCCGCCGAGAAGGACGATCGCCAGGTGCGAGAGCGGCGCGAGGTCGCCACTGGCCCCAACGGACCCCAACTGCGGCACGACGGGGACGATCCCCGAATTGAGCATCGCGACCAGCGCCCGCAGTGTTTCCACGCGGATGCCCGAGTGCCCGCGCATCAGCGTATTGATGCGGATGCACAGCATCGCCCGCACGACTTCAGGCGCGAAGGGATCACCGACGCAGACCGCATGCGTCACGATCAGGTTGCGCTGCAACTCGGCATGCAGCGACTCGTGCGGGTTGTTCGCATCGCTGCCGGCGCCGTTGCGCAGGCGATACGAGCCCAGCAGCCGGTCGGCATTGCTGCCGAAGCCCGTCGACACGCCGTAGATCGGCTCTTCGCGCCGCACCTGTTCCGCGAGGAAATCCGCGGCGCGTGCGACCGCCGGAAGCTGCGCTTCGTCCAGCTCGACGGGTGCGCCGTACGCGACCGCGAGCACCTGGGCGCGCGTGAGCGATCGTCCGTCGAGATGCACCGGCTTCAAGTGCGCACCAAGGGCTGCGCCAGCTCGACGCGCAGCGTCGACGCGAGCTCCGCGCGTCCGACCTGGAACTGGTCCTCGCGCCGCAGGTCCTTCACCGTCACCGTATTCCCCGCGATCTCGTCATCGCCGAGCACGACGACGAAGCGGATGCCCGAGCGGTCGGCATAGCGGAACTGCTTCGCGATCTTCGACGCTTCCATCACCACTTCGGTGTTGAAGCCTGCGTGGCGCAGCTCGCTCGCCACGGCAAGGCAATGCGGCAGGTGGGCGGCATCCATCTGCGTCACCAGCACCTGCACGGTGCTTTCGACGCGACCGAGCAGCCCTGCTTCGCGCAGCTGCCAGAAGAGGCGCGTCAGGCCGATGGAAATACCGACGCCGGGAAGTTTCGACTTCGTGTAGTGGCTGGCGAGATTCTCGTAGCGCCCGCCGGAACAGATCGAGCCGATCTGCGGATAGTCGTCCAGCGTGGTCTCGTAAACGGTGCCGGTGTAGTAGTCCAGGCCGCGTGCGATCGAGAGGTTCAGTGCATACGAAGATTCCGGCACGCCCATGGCGCGCACGAGCTCCAGCACTTCGCGCAGCTCCGCCGCACCGGTTGCGAGCGATGCATTGACGTCGCCTTCGGCCACGAGTCGGTCGAGCGTGCCGATCGCATCGGCATGCGACGTCGAGCGGATTTCCACGAACGCGAGGATACGGTCCACGACGTCACTGCGAAGGCCGAAGCCCTCGCCGGTCAACGTTTCGCGCACGGCCGCAGTGCCGCGCTTGTCGAGCTTGTCGACCTCGCGCAGGACGAGCGCCTGCAGTTCCGGGTCTGCGACGCCCTCGCGCTCGAAAAAGCCGCGCATGAGCTTGCGGTTGTTGAGATGGATCGTGAATGCGCCGATCGCGAGTTCGGAGAACACGGCGTGGATGGTTGCGGGCAGCTCCGCATCGAAGCGAACGCTCAGCGCGTCCTTTCCGATGACGTCGATGTCGCACTGGTAGAACTCGCGGAAGCGCCCGCGCTGCTGGCGTTCGCCGCGGTAGACGCGCTGCATCTGGTAACGGCGGAACGGGAACGCGAGGTCGTGTTCGTGCTCGGCGACATAGCGGGCCAGTGGCACGGTGAGGTCAAACCGGAGCGCCAATTCAGGCAGGCCGTCCGCGGCTTTTTCGAGAGCGCCCGTCGACTGCGCGAAATACACCTGCCGCTCGGTCTCGCCGCCGGACTTCGTCAGCAGGACTTCCGAGAGCTCCATGACCGGTGTCTCCACCGGCAGGAAGCCGAACCGCTCGAAATTGCGACGGATAACGTCGAGCATGCGCTGGAACGCGATCTGGTCAGGCGGCAGGAGCTCGAGCACTCCGGCTGGCGTGCGTGGCTTGATCAAGCGGTTTTCCCCGGGGAGCGCGTGTCGATCCGCACAGTTTACCGGCGGCGCGGCGGCGGCCCCGAGGCATTCACGCCCCCTTGTCGGGGCCGCGGCGGCCCGATAGACTTTGCGGCTCTGCTGTCGGGGTGTAGCTCAGCCTGGTAGAGCGCTACGTTCGGGACGTAGAAGTCGCAGGTTCGAATCCTGTCTCCCCGACCAATCGATTCGCGCGGAAGCCGGCCCTGTGCCGGCTTTCGTCGTTTCCGGCACCCGGTTTCACCCCGCCGACAAGCGACGCCTGCGACGCTTGTCGCATGACGACGGGCGAAGAATCGCAGGACGACCAGATCGGGACGCTTGAGGAAGAGGTCGCATTCCTCAAGGAACAGATGTCGCTGCTCGCCCAGTACCTGGCAATCATGATCGGACGCGCGCAGGTCAACGACTGCATGCTTTCTGCGCTGATCCTGTCGCATCCGGACCGCGAATTGCTGAACTCGATCTGGCGACAGTCTTCCGCCGCGGTCATTCCGAACGTCATCGTTCGCGGCCCCTCGCCCTGGGACTCCGAGATCGCCGACACCGCGAAGCAGCGTGTCGAGCACCTCAACGAGCTTGCCGACCCCGACTCGGGCTGATCCTCGCGGCCGCTGCAGACCGCCATCGCGCCCCCTGACATTCCGCGGCCGCCGGTCCGGGCCGAAACGACCGTGCCGGGTACCTGAACAACGTCGGCGTGCCACTCGTCGGTTCTGTGACGCTACGCACGGTTCAGCGCACGTTGCCTTCACATTGGGAGGTGAATTCTTCGTTTCCGTTCAGCCCCGATTTTGTTAACAAACGGAAGCGAACCGTGCGCCCTTTACGACACAAAGCCCTCGCAGTCCTGCTGCCGCTGGCGTGGTCGCCGGCGTTTGCCCAGCAGGTAGCGCCCGCTTTGCCGGCCGCGCCCACGCCCCTGGCCTCGAGCGGCCTGCCGGCGGTTTCGAGCCGCGCGGTGCGCGACGACCTGATCGCCAGCGCCGAGTCGGCGCGAAAGGACGAGCGCTGGATCGACGCGCTGGCCATCTACGAACACCTGCTGGCAGCCGACCCCCGGGACGACGTCGCCTATCGCATGCAGGCGATCACGCTGGCCGATCTGGGCGCCAGCTACCGCGCCGACGAGCTGCGGGCGCAGTGGCCGTCCGTGTTCGCCGACTTCCAGCGCGACCGCCTGCAGGGAGACCGCGTCGCGCGGGCGATCGGATGGGGCATGTCATATCCCGAAAACGCGGACGACCCGAACGCCGAGCTACGCCGCGCGTATGACGCGGTCCGCGAACTGAAGACCCATCCGGAGCGCACCAACTGGGAAAAGACGCGCCTGCGCATGGATTCGCTAATGGCGACCAATGCGCTTGGCATGTACCAGGAAACCATCGACGAGTTCGAGGCGCTCAAGCGCGAGGGCGTCGACCTGCCCGCGTACGCGCTCGGCCCGGCCGGCGACTCCTACCTGGCGCTGCATCGCCCTCACGATGCGCAGCTCGCGCTCCAGCGCGCCGTCGAGCTGAATCCGTCCGACATCGACACGCAGATCCTGCTCGCCTATGCGTATCTCGAACAGGAACGTTTCGATATCGCGTTGCCGATGATGCAGAAGCTGGTCGAATCGCAGCCCGCGTGGATCCAGCGCGCCGGCGCCGAGTCCGACCAGGCCAACTGGCGCCGCTATCGCGCCGAAATGACCTACGCGCAGATGATCTCGTTCGGCGACGACAACGCGCGCGCGCAGCGGATCATCGAGCAGCTCGTGCGCATTGGCCCGAACCGCTCCTCGACGCAGGCGGCGATGGGCTCGCTGATGTATCGACGGGGGCACCCCACTGCCGCGCTCGAGCGCTACGACATGGCGCTCACGCTGGACCCACGCAATCGCGATGCCGAAATCGGCCGCGTGTCCGCACTGTTCGAAACCGGTCGGATCGACGAGGCGATCGAAGCGAATCGGCAGGTGCAACTGCGCTACCCGAAGAATCTGCATGCCCAGCGCCTGCAGCACGAAGTCGACTTGCGCGTCGGGCCGATCGGGCGCATCGGCTGGGTGCACGGGCGCAACGATTCAACCTCGGCCAACGGCTCGCCACTGGGCACGCAGGACTATCGGTTCAACTTCGAGACGTGGACGCCACTGATCCACAACCGCTGGCGGCTCGGCATCGTCGGCGACACGGTTGACGCGCGTTTCGTACCCGACGTGGTGCGCTATCGCCGCATCGGTGGCGCCGTCGATTACCGCTTTGGTCAGTTCGGCGCGCGCGTGTCCGCTTACGAGGTGCAGGAGCCGCGGCTCGACGGGGCGTGGACGGTCGATGGTTCGTGGTATCTGGACGACACGTGGACGCTGCGCGCATCCGTCGCCGACAACGACGTCGACACCACGCTGCAGGCGCGACGCGCGGGCTTCAAGGCGAACTCCGCGTCGATCGGCGCCTCCTGGCGGCCGAGCGATCTCGGTGCCATCGACATGCGGCTCAAGCACCTGCGCTACAGCGACGGCAACCTGCGTGACCAGGCCTCCGCGTTCGGGCGATGGCGCCTCTACACGTCGCCGCACCTGATGATCGAAGGGCTCGGTTCGGGCTGGTGGAGTCGCGGCTCGCGCAACGACGCGCCCTACTTCAACCCCAGCCACGACGCGATGGTCACGGCGGGACTTCGTTTCAACCACATGATCTGGCGCCATTACGACGCCTACCTGCGCCAGCGCCTCGACATCGAGGCCGGCCCGTACTGGCAGGAAGGCTATGGCACGAAGTGGGTGCCGTCGGTGGCGTACCGGCAGGAATGGCGCCCCGCGCAGGGGCACACCTTCGAATACGGCGTCTCGTGGGCCAAGCCGGTGTACGACGGCGGCCGCGAGCGCCGCATCGCCTACGAGCTGGCCTATCGGTGGGGGTTCTGATGCGCCCGGTCGCGCTCCTTCTCGCTCTGGTGATCGCCGCCGCGTCGCCGCGCCCCGCCCATGCGCTGGTCGTGCTTGGTTGGCATGACATCCAGGATCGCATCCCGGACGGCTATGCCGATGCCGACGCGATCTCGTCGCGCAACTTCGCGATGCAGCTGGATTGGCTGCGCGCACACGGCTACGTGCCGGTGACCGCGCAGGCCGTCCGCGATGCGCGTGCCGGGCGTGGCGCGCTGCCTGCGAAAGCCGTGCTGCTCACGTTCGATGGCGGCTACCGGAGCGCCTACACGCATGCATTGCCGCTGCTGCAGGCCTTCCGATATCCGGCGCTGGTCGCGGTGCCGACAGCGCGTGTCGATGCCGGCGCGGGCAGTGCGATTCGCGACGGCGCGCGAAGCCTGCCGCGCGACGAGTTCCTCTCGTGGAACGACGTCAAGGCGATGCAGGCAAGCGGCCTGATCGAGATCGCGTCGGAAGGCAGCGACCTGATCACGCCGGTGGTCGCCGATCCGCAGGGCGACCTGCTTCCGGCGGCGGCCACGCGACGCTGGAACAACGGATACGAATCCGTAGACGTCTACCGGGAACGCGTTCGCGGCGACCTGGCAACCAGCGCAGACCTCATCGCGCGCGCGACAGGCCACCGACCGCAGGCGCTGATCCTGCCATCGGGCGCCGGCAATACAGCAGCGGCGACGCTTGCCGGTGAACTGGGCATGCCGCTGGTGCTCGCCAGCGAGGCGCGCACGGGCGCGTCCGACGCAGGCCTCGCCGGCCACATGCGCCTGGACACGGATGTCGGCGCGCCCGTCCGGCTCGTCATGCACGAGAACCCGGGCGCCGGCGAACTCGCCTACGAGTTGCGGCGCGATGCGCGGCTCGACGGTCTGCGCGGCGTGCGCGTGGCGCTGGACGACGTGGTGGGTTCCGATGCCGCCACCACCGAGCGCAACGTCGACGCGCTGGTCGAACGCATTCGCAGCATCCACCCGAGCCACGTCTTCCTGCAGGCGTTCAGCGACACCAATGGCGACGGTCGCTCCGATGCCGCCTTCTTCCCGACATCCCGGCTGCCGCTTCGCAGTGACCTGTTCACCCACGTGGCGGCGAAGTTGCGCGCGCGTGCGGGTGTCGACGTGTTCGCATGGGGCCCGACGCCCGGTGACGCGGGCGCGTACGAAGACCTCGCGATCGCAGCGCCGATCTCCGGCATCGTGACCGGCGATGACGGCGCGGCCCCCGTCGCGGGCTCAAGGGCGGCCGTGTCCACCGCAACGGGCTGGCGGCCCGGGCTCGTTCGGGTTCGCGCGTTCGATGTGCGTGCCGGCGGTGACGCCGA
>NZ_VTRV01000107.1 GCF_008274655.1 Cognatilysobacter lacus
CAAGCGCGGCGATGGCGGCCCAGTCGCGCGCCGCCAACCGGTCCGCGGGCACCATCCACGAGCCGCCGACCGTGGCGACGTTCTTCAGCGCCAGGTAGCCGGGCGCCTTGCCCGCGTCGATTCCACCGGTCGGGCAGAACCGCACGTCGCCGAACGGGCCCGAGAACGCCTTCAGCGTGCTCACGCCTCCGGCACCTTCGGCCGGGAAGAACTTGAAGCGCCGGTAGCCGTGCTCCATGCCGAGCATCAGCTCGCTGGCGGTGGCGATCGCCGGGATGAACGCGAGCGCGGTGAGTTCCGCGGCGCCGTACAGCGCTGCCGTGCTGCCCGGCGCGATACCGAACACCGCACCGGTGTCCTCCACGGCGAGGAAGTCCTCCTTGCGGAGCATCGTGCCGGCGCCGACCACCGCGCCCGGCACTTCGTTGACGATGGCGCGCATGGCATCCAGCGCGCACGGCGTGCGCAACGTCACTTCCAGCACCGGCAAGCCCGCATCGACCAGGGCGCGGCCGAGCGGCACGGCATCCTCGCAATCGTCGATCGCAAGCACCGGCAGCACCGGCGCCTGCGAGAGGATGGAATCGACGCGCGCGGCGCGGGTTTCAGGCGTCCAGATCATCGCGGTGTTTCCGTGGTGGCGCGCAGGGCGACGGCTGCACCGAGCAGGCCGGGCTGCGCATGGGTGATCACGTGGATCGCAACGTTTTCCAGGTATGCCGCGAAGCGACCCTTGGCGAGGAAGCGCTCGCGGAACGCGCTGGCACGCAGGAACGGCACGAAGCGCGGGACGATGCCACCCGCAATCATGACGCTGCGCGCGCCGTGCATGAGCGCAGCATCGCCACACACCGCGCCGAGGATGGCGCAGAAGCGCGCGAGTGCGCGACGCGCGGCGACATCGTGGCCCTCGAGTGCCAGCCGCACCACGTCGGCCGGATCGCGCAGCACCGGCGCCTGGCCCGCCGGGCGGTCGGGATCGCGCATGACCGCATCGATCTGCGCCAGGCCGGTGCCGCACAGCACGCGTTCGTTCGAAGTGCGGCCGTGCAGCGAATCGAGCCAGCGCGCGATCAGGCGATCCTCTTCGATGACCGGCGCGAACGTCGCATGTCCGCCCTCGGTCTCGATCACGTGCCAGCCGTGGGTGGCATCACCGGTGAGCAGCGCGACGCCCAGCCCCGTGCCCGGCCCGATGACGGTGACGGGCGAACGCGGCGGCAATGCCGCCGGCCCATAGAGAGGTACGGCATCGTCGCCCGACAGTGCGGGCACGGCCCAGGCGACTGCACCGAAGTCGTTGAGCATGCGCAGGTGCACAAGGCGCAGCGCCTGCTCGAGTTCGCGGCGGCTGAACGACCACGCGCGATTGGTCAGACGGATCTCGTCGGTATCCACCGGCGAGGCGACCGCCATCGCCGCACGCGACGGCGTGGCGCCGACGCTTTCGAGGTAGTGCTCGCAGGCGTGCTGCAGGCTGGCGAAATCCGCGCAGCGCAGCGGCTTGACGTCGCGCAGGTCGGGCTTGGATGCGTCGAGATCGGTTAGCGCGAAACGCGCGTTGGTGCCACCGATGTCGGCGATCAGCCCGAGATTCATTGCGACAGTTCCCGGTCGCTGGCGTCGAGCAGCGCGCACGCGCCCTCTTCCGCGCTGCCGACGGCCCGGCGCATCAGCGCGAACAGCTCGCGCCCCATGCCCGTGCGGTTGGCCGAGAGATCGGTGCGATGCGGCGTGCGCGCGGCGAGCTGCGCGGCGTCGACGAGCACGTCGATCGTGCCGGCGTCGGAGTCGATCCGCACGACGTCGCCGGTCTGCAGTCGCGCGATCGGGCCGTCGTCGGCGGCCTCGGGCGTGAGATGGATCGCGGCGAGCACCTTGCCCGACGCACCGGACATGCGCCCGTCGGTGAGCAGCGCGACCTTGTGGCCGCGATCCTGCAGCACCGACAACGTCGGCGTGAGCTTGTGCAACTCCGGCATGCCGTTCGCCCTCGGGCCCTGCCCGCGCACGACGGCAATGAAGTCGCCCTCGAGGAGCCCGGCGCGGAAGGCTTCGAGCAGCATCTCCTGCGCCTCGAACACCTGCACGGGGGCTTCGATGAAGCGATGCTCGGGTGCCACCGCCGACACCTTGACGATCGCGCGGCCGAGGTTGCCCTGCAGCCTGCGCAGCCCGCCTTCGGCGTCGAACGGCTCGGCGAGCGGTCGCACCACCGATGGGTCGCGCGAGACCGCCGGCGCATCCGCCCACTTGAGTTCCATCCCGTCGAGAAACGGCTGTCGGGCCTGGTCGCGAAGGCTTCCGCCGTGCACGCAACGCACGTCCTCGTGCAGCAGGCCGCCGTCGAGCAGCTCGCGTATCACAAAGCCGACGCCGCCCGCGGCCTCGAAATGGTTCACGTCGGCGCTGCCGTTGGGATAGATGCGCGCCAGCAGCGGCGTTACGCGTGAGAGTTCGTCGAGATCGTCCCAGTCGATGCGGATGCCTGCGGCGCGACCGATCGCGACCAGGTGGATCGCATGGTTGGTCGAACCGCCGGTCGCGGCGAGGCCGACCATCGCATTCACCATCGATCGTTCGTCGACGATGTCGCACAGGGGCGTGTACTCGTTGCCGAGCGCGGTGATCTGCAACACGCGTTCGGTTGCCGCGACGGTGAGCGCATCGCGCAGTGACGTGCCCGGGTTGACGAACGCGGCGCCCGGCATGTGCAGGCCCATCACTTCCATCAACACCTGGTTGGAGTTGGCGGTTCCGTAGAACGTGCAGGTGCCGGGCGCGTGGTACGACGCGGCCTCGGCGTCCAACAGTTCCTCGTCGCCGACCTTGCCTTCGGCGTGCAGCTGCCGGATGCGCGCCTTTTCCTTGTTGGGAATGCCCGACGGCATCGGCCCTGCGGGCACCAGGACGCATGGCAGGTGCCCGAAGCTCAGTGCGCCGATGAGCAGGCCCGGCACGATCTTGTCGCAGATGCCGAGCAGCAGCATGCCGTCGAACATCGCGTGCGAGAGCGCGATCGCGGTGCCCATCGCGATCGTGTCGCGCGAAAACAGCGAGAGCTCCATGCCGAAGCGGCCCTGGGTGACGCCGTCGCACATCGCGGGCACGCCGCCGGCCACCTGTGCGCTGCCGCCGTTCGCACGGGCGATGGCGCGTATCAGCGCGGGATAGGTCTCGAACGGCTGGTGCGCCGAGAGCATGTCGTTGTAGCTGGTGACGATGCCGATGTTCGCGCCCACCTTGCCGCGCAGCAGCGGCTTGTCGGTGCCGGAGGCCGCGAAACCGTGTGCCAGGTTGCCGCAGCCCAGTGCACCGCGCGCCGGGCCCTCCTGACGCATGGAAGCCATGCGCGCCAGGTATTCGGCACGGTGTCGCGCGCTCTTCTCGCGGATGCGGTCGGTGGCGCGCTCGATGACGGGCTGCAGGGACATCAGGGGCTCCAATGGATGTGCACCTGCGCGCCGGGCGCGTGCAGCAGTGCAGCGACGGGGCGTGCCACGGCATCCGCGTTCGTTTGCGCCCGCGCCAGCACCGCGCGCTTGGCGTCGCCGGTCAGCACCAGGTGCAGCGCGCGTGCACGCAGCAGGCGCGCGAGGGTGAGCGAGATGCGCGGAAACGGCGCTTCGGCCGGCAATGGATCGGGGTCCACGCGCAGCGCATCGAGCAGCAAGGTCCGATCGAGCCCGGCCGCCAACTGCCGCGCATTCGGAAACAACGACGCGGTGTGCGCGTCCATGCCCATACCGAGCACCACCGCGTCGAACGCAGCCGGATGCTCGGCGAGCATCGCACGCGCGTAGCGCTCCGAACGTTCCGGATCGCCATTCGCGGTCGTCATCGCTTCCACGCGCACGTCGGTGTCCTCGAATATGGCGCGCAACTCGGCAACATTGGAGGCAGGGTGATCATGCGGAACGCAGCGGTCGTCGGTAGGCATCACCACGATGCGCGCGGCGTCCGCATGGCCGCGCCAACGCGCGGCCAGCTCGCGATAGGCCGGCAGCGGCGTGCGGCCGCCAGCGAGCGCGAGCAACGCGCCGTTGCGTGTTGCAAGCGCGACATCCACCGTCTGCGCAAGGTCGGCTGCAAGCGCGTTCGCGAGCGCCACACCGTCCACGTAGTCGTGTTCGATCCAGCCCATGGTCACTCGCGCCAGCCGTGGCCGTTGCGGTCGGTGAGCGTCACCGCCGCGCTCGGCCCCCACGTGCCCGCCGGGTAGGCCTTGGGCGCCATTCCGGCGGCGCGCCAGCCTTCCTCGATCGCGTCCACCCACTGCCATGCCGATTCTGTTTCGTCGCGTCGCACGAACAGCGTGCCATTGCCTTCGATGGCGTCGAGATAGAGCCGTTCGTAGGCGAGGCGACGGCGCACGTTGGCGAATTCCTCGTGCATGTCGAGGTCGAGCTCGACCGGCGACAGCTGCAGGCCGCTGCGGTCCAGGCCCGGCGTCTTGCTCATCAGCTGCAGCTCGATGCGTTCATCGGGCTGCAGGCGAATGACCAGCGCATTGGGCTGCGGCGCGACGCCGAAGATCGAATGCGGCACCTGCCGCAGCTGCAGGTAGATCTCGGTGGAACGGCGCGGCATCCGCTTGCCCGTGCGCAGGTAGAACGGCACACCCGCCCAGCGCCAGTTGTCGACCTGCGCGCGGATCGCCACGAATGTCTCGGTGCGGCTCTTGCGGCCCAGTTCATCGAGGTAACCCGGCACCGCCTGGCCGTCGATCGCGCCCGCGGTGTACTGCCCGGACACGGTTTCCGCCGCGACTTCGTTGCGACCGATCGGGCGCAGCGATCGCAGCACCTTGATCTTCTCGTTGCGCACGGCGGTCGGGTCGAAGTGCGACGGTGGCTCCATCGCGACCAGGCAAAGCAGCTGCAGCAGGTGATTCTGCAGCATGTCGCGCATCGCGCCGTAGTCGTCGTAGTAATCGCCACGGCCTTCCACGCCCACCGTCTCGGCGACGGTGATCTGCACCTGCTGGATGTGGCGCGCGTTCCAGAGCGGCTCGAACATCGCGTTGCCGAAGCGCAGCGCGAGCAGGTTCTGCACGCCCTCCTTTCCCAGGTAATGGTCGACGCGGAAGATCCGCGACTCGTCGAACACCGCGGCCACGCTGTCGTTGATCGCATTCGCGCTGGCGAGGCTGTGGCCGATCGGTTTCTCCAGCATCACGCGCGTGCCGGCGCCGGCGAGCTGCAGCGCGCCGAGGCCGCGGCAGATATCGCCGTAGAAACGCGGTGCGGTCGACAGGTGGTAGACGACATCACCGCCATTGCGAAGTTCCGCGACGCGCGCGCCCAGCGTCGCGAACGACGCTTCGTCGCCCAGCGTGGCCGGCACGTAGTGCACCCGCTCAAGCAGGCCGCGGACCATGGCGTCGTCGCGATCGGCAGCGGGAACGAAGCGTTCGATCGAGTCGGCGACGCTCGTGCGGAACGCGTCGTCGTCGAACTCGCTGCGCGCGGTGCCGAGGATGCGCAGCGTCGGCGGCAGCAAGCCATCACGGTGCAGGCCGTACAGCGACGGCAGCAGCATGCGCTGCGCGAGATCACCGGAGGCGCCGAAGATCGTCAGCAAAGATGCGGGCGTTGGACTCATGGGCACGGGCATGAACAGGACCTCGAAGGGTACGTCGCGTCCCATGAAGAAACCGCTGCATACGATTACAGCCGGTGGCTCGGATGGAGGCGGCGCGCGCCATGGACGCGGCGGCCGTGCACCCCGCTGAGGCGCTAGCGCGGCGCCAGCTGCGCCGCCGGCGGCAACGACCAGTCGATCGGCCGGCCGCCCCGTCGCACCAGATAGTCGTTGGCCGACGAGAAATGCCCGCAGCCGATGAAACCGCGATGCGCCGACAGCGGTGAAGGATGCGGCGCCTTCAGCACGCGATGCTTCGAGGTATCGATGCGCTTGCCCTTGGCCTGCGCATAGCTGCCCCACAGCAGGAACACCAGCCCCTCGCGCTGCTCGTTGAGCACATCGACGACATGGTCGGTGAAGCCTTCCCAGCCCTTGCGCTGGTGCGCGCCCGCGTGGCCGGCCTCCACCGTCAGCACCGCGTTGAGCAACAGTACGCCGCGGTGCGCCCACGGCAGCAGGCAGCCGTGGTCGGGCTTCGGTATGCCTAGATCGCGCTGGAGTTCGGCGTAGATGTTGAGCAGCGACGGCGGAACCGGTACGCCTGGCTGCACCGAAAAGGCGAGCCCGTGTGCCTGCCCGGCCCCGTGGTACGGGTCCTGCCCGAGGACGACGACCCGCGTCGCATCCAATGGCGTGGCATCGAAGGCGGCGAAGATGTCCGGCCCCGGCGGGAATACCTGTGCACCGGCGCGCTTGCGCTCGCGCAGGAAGACCGCGAGTTCCCGCATGTCGTCACGAAGCAGGTAGTCGCCGACCCGCGCTTTCCAGCCGGGCTCGAGTCGGATGCTGTCGGTGCTCATCGAGCTATCGTCGGGAATCGACGGCCGCGACACAATGAATGCGTCTGTGGCGATGCTGCGCGTGTCAGGCCGGCGTGTGTTCGAGGCGCGACAGTCGCAGCTGGAACAGCGTCTTGGTCACCAGCAGGCGCTCTTCGATCGGCTTGAGTACCAGGTCGTTCGCACCCGCGCGCAGCAGTTCGCTCTGGTTCTGCGGATTGGCGTCGCCGGTCATCACCAGGATGGGCAGGCGGCGCTTCCCGTAACCGAACTGCACGCGCAGGCGGCCGAGCAGGTCATGCCCGCTGAGCTCTCCCTTGAGGTAGACGTCGGTGAGCACGAGGTCGGCACCCACGTCGTCCTGCCCGCGATGCGCGTCGAAATGCAGCAGCGCCTCCTCGACGCCGATGAAGTGCAGCACCTTGAGCCCATGGCGCTCCAGCATGCGCTTGGTCGCAACCGCGACCACCTTGCTGTCTTCGACGTACAGGACGCGCGCGCCCGGAATCGGCTCGGGATGGACGTAGCCGCGGATGAACGCGGCCAGCGCGACGTGGCCGAGCGCCTTGTCGAAATAGTCGGTGACATCCTCGCCGAACGTGCGCGACTCGAGGTGCGACTGCGCATCGCCGGAGACCACGATGATCGGCACGTATTTCTGCCCGGCCGCCTCGCGCACCGTGTGCGCAAGCGCGATGCCGTCGCCGTCGGGGAGGCCGATCGCGGTGGTGACCAGGTCGACCGGGCCGTTCGCAAGCGCCTCGCGCGCCTGCGCCACGCTCTCGCACGCGACCACCTCGACGCCCGCGAGTTCGCGCACCAGCACGTCGGCAATCAGCTTGCGGACCAGCTTCGAGCCGTCCACGACCATGATGCGCGCCGGCGTCGCGGGGAGATGGCGAAGGTCGTGTTGCTCCGTGCTCACAGTCATTCGCCAGTCGAGCGGGTCTGTCTCAGATAGTGACCCGTCACCAGTCCGGCGCCAAGCCAGCCGAGCAGGCCGGCGCCCAGAACTGCGACGGCGGCCCGGAACGGGTCGAAGCCCTGCAGGCGGAAGGCGCTGCCGTAAGTCTGCGCCAGCCGCGAGATCGGCTCGCGGACGGCGAATTCGGCCCCGGTCAGCAGCGCCAGCGCGATCAGGCCCGACAACAGGCCATAGCAGGCGCCCAGGTACAGGAACGGGCGCCGAACGAAGCCGCCGGTGGCACCGAGCAGTTGCAGGACCTCGATCTCGTCGCGGCGTGACTGGATGTCCAGCCGCACGGTGTTGCCGACCACCAGTAGCGCGCCCAGGCCGAGCAGCACCGCCAGTACCCACGCGACGCGCTCGCCCAGCGTCAGCCAGCGATCGAGCCGCTGGCGCCACGCGGCATCCTGCTGCACCACGTCCACGTCCGGCATCGTCTGCAGCGCCGTCGCGAGCGGTGCATCGTCGCCGCGCGGCGTCACCCGCAACAGGTGCGGCAAGGGGTTTTCGCCGAGCGCGTCGGCGGCCTCGGCAAGGCCGCCCTGCGCGCGCAGTTCGCGCAGGCCCTCGTCGGCGCTGCGCACGTCGACGCGCGCGACATCCGGCCGCGCGCGCACTTCGGTGGCCAGCACCTGGGCGCGCTCGAGCGCGGTTCCCGGCTTCATGTAGACGCTGACCTGCCGCGACTGCTGCACGTCGCCGGTGAACTGCGACAGGTTGGACAGCACGGCCCACAGGCCGAGCGGCAGCGCGAAGGCGATCGCCATGACGCCGACGGTAAGGCCGGTTGCCCACGGCTTGCGCGCCATCCGCAACAGGCTTGCGAGCAGGCTGTGGACGTGATGATCGACCCACGCGCCGAAGCGCGAGCGCGTGCGTACGACATCGTTTCGACGGGCTTTCGTGCTCATTCGGCGAGGTCTCCCGGGCCGATGTCGTCGATCAGCTTGCCGTGGTCGAGCACCAGCACGCGCTTGCGCATGCGGCGGACCAGTGCGAGGTCATGGCTGGCGACGAGCACCGACGTACCGCGCAACGCGAGCGATTCGAGCAGCGCCATGATCTCGGTGGACAGTGCGGGGTCAAGGTTGCCGGTCGGCTCGTCGGCCAGCAGCAGCTTCGGCTCGGCGACGATCGCGCGCGCGATGCCGACCCGCTGCTGCTCGCCGGCGCTGAGCTGCCGCGGCAGCGACTTCTCGCGATCGCCCAGCCCGACCTTCTCGAGCGTGGAACGCACGCGCTTGGCGACCTCGGCGCGGTGCATGCCGCGCAGCCGCAGCGGCAACGCGACGTTGTCGGCGACGCTGCGATCGGCAAGCAGGCGGTGGTCCTGGAACACCACGCCGACCTCGCGCCGATGCAGCGAAATGCGTCGCCCGCGCAGCTTGCCGAGGTTGCGGTCGGCGAACACCACCGTGCCGCGCGTCGCGCGCTCGGTGCAGTGGATCAGTCGCAGCAGCGTGCTCTTGCCGGCGCCGGAATGCCCGGTGACGAACAGCATCTCGCCGGGCGCCACCTCGAAGCTGACGTCGGCGAGCGCGTCGCGGCCGGAGGCGTAGCGCTTGCCGACGTTGTCGAAACGCAGGAGTGTCATGCGAGGCAGTATCGCAGATGGGGCGCGCGCGACGGTTGTTGCGCGCGGCCACTGCGCCCGATGTCGTCGATGATCGACGCGAGGCCGGGAGCCCGCCGCGGGTACGTCGTTCATTGGCTCGGCCCGCCAACGAAAACGGGCGACCGCAAGCGGCCACCCGTCGAGGTAGCGCAGGAACCGGTCAGTGCTGCGTGCGCGGCCCGCGGGTCACCAGCGACTTCAGCCCGCGCGCCACGCGACTGAGCAGGCCGGGCTTGGACGCGCCCGACG
>NZ_VTRV01000108.1 GCF_008274655.1 Cognatilysobacter lacus
GCCGAGCGCAGGCGCCGTGTGCGACAGGCCGCCGGCGCGGGCGTCGTCACCGGTCAAAGCCGACCGAACGCGCCCGCCGGCACAACGCGGTCAGGCAAACAGCGCACCCGCGTCCAGCAGGACCGTTGGCGCATCGGTCACGCGGGCCACGCCCAGCGTCGGCCCGGGGTCGGTGCCCTGCAACGGTGGCTCCACGTGCTCGCGCTCCAGCGAAACCACGTCTTCGACGCAGGTCACCAGCACGCCGATCAGCTCATCGTCGCGTTCCACGACGACCACGCGCGCGCGTTCGTCGACGGTCACGCCACCCACGTCCAGCCATAGCCCGAGGTCGAACACCGGCACGATGCGACCGCGCAGGTTCATGACGCCCAGCACGGAATGCGCGGCGCCGCGCATCGCGACGACCGGCGCGACGCGTACCACCTCCTGCACGCGCAGCAGTTCGAATGCGTACGAATCGCGCCCCACGCAGACGCGCAGCCAGCGATTGCCACCAGTGGCCGTGCGTGCACGGCCCGGCGCGGCGGGTGGCACGCGCGGGATCGACGCGATCGGCGCTGACGGCATCAGCGCCTCGAGCGACGGATGCGCGCGCGCCAGCGAAATCGTCTCGACGGACTCGCGGCTTGCGGTCGGCTGCTCGTGCGAGAAGACCGAGGCGGCCGCGACGGCGGCGGGCGTTGGCCCGCTGCCCAGGAGTTCCTCGAGATACGCGTCGATAGCGCTCATGTCAGGCGGCTTCGCACTCAAGTGAAATCGGATCCAGGAGCCACTGCAGGGCCTCGCGATAGGCGTCCGCCCCGCGGCTGGCCAGCGTGGCACCGCTCGCAACCGCTGCCGCGTCGCGCAGGCGCGTGTCCAACGGGATCGGATCAGGGCTCACGAGCGGACCGTACATCTCGTGCAGCTGCTCGAGGCTCTGCTGGCCCGAGCGCGTACGCTTGTCGTGCAGCGTGGGAATGATCGCGCGCGGAAGCGGGCGTCGACGCGAGCGCTCCACCATGTCGGCGGTGCGCAGCATGTCGCGCAGGCCGTGCAACGCCAGCGGGTCGGTCTGCGTGGGCGATACAAGCCGGTCCGCCGCTGCGAGCGCGTTGACCATCAGCAGGCCCAGCGTCGGCGGGCAGTCGAGCACCGCGTAGTCGTAGGCATCGCGCGCGGCGTGCAACGAACGGCCCAGCGCGAGGCCGAGGCCGGGCTGGCTGGCGCCGCGGCGTTCGAGCGTGGCCAGTGCCGGTTGCGCAGGGCAGACGTGCAGGCGATCGATCGCGGTGGCGCGACCCAGCCGCGAAAGCATCTGCGTGGGGTCGGTGAACAATTCGTACGAACCGCGTGCCGGCGGATCGGTCGGGATGCGGAACGCGTGCGACAGCGACGCGTGCGGGTCGAGATCGAGCACGAGCACGCGAAAGCCCGCATCGACCAGGCCGCGCGCCAGGCACAGTGTGGTGGTGGTCTTGCCGACCCCGCCCTTCTGGTTGGCGATCGCCCAGGTCTGCATCAGCCGGCGCTCCGCGGTGTCGCGGCCGGTTGTGTCGCGGCGAGCCTTTCGTCACGCCGAACCGAATCCGTCCCTTCGCCTGCGGGCAGAATCACCAGCATCACGCGGCGATTGGCGTTGCGACCCTGCGGCGTGTCGTTCGCAGCCACCGGCTGGAACTCGCCATAGCCCGTCATCGACAGCCGCGACGGCGCTACGCCGGCCTGCAACATCACGTGCAGCACGCTCGCCGCACGCGCGGCCGAGAGTTCCCAGTTCGACGGAAACGACGGGCTGGCGATCGGCTGGTCATCCGTGTAGCCCTCCACCCGGATCGCGTTCGGCGCGTCGCGCAGCACGCTCGCGAGCTTCTGCACGGTGTCGACGGCAAGCGCGCTGGGCGAAGCGGAACCGCTGGGGAACAACAGGTCGCTCTGGATCTCGACTTCGAGGTAATCGCTGCCCTGGCGCAGGCGCACGAGCTTCTGCTGCACCAGGCCCGACAACGCGTCGCCGATGCGGTCGCCGATGCCCTGCAGCTGTTGGTGGACCGCGTGTGCACGCGCCGCGCGAGCGGCGGGGGTATCGGCCAGGTCGGCGCGAAGGCGGGGCGCCTGCAATGGCAGGGCACGACCCGGCGCGGCGGCACGCGCCATCGCAAGCGATGGAACGCGCAGATCGGCGCTGCCTTGCTGCACGTGGCCCAGCTGCACGGCCGTCACCGACCGGGGTGCTCCGCCGAACGCGGTGGAGAGCGAGTCGGCGACGGCGCGGTACTTGCCCGCATTCACCGACGAGACCGCGTACATCACCACGAAGAACGCGAGCAGCAGCGTCACCAGGTCGCCGTAGGGAATCGCCCACGCCTCGTGGTTCATGTGTTCCTCGTGGACGTGCCGGCGCGCCATCAGTGCAGGTACCCCGACAGGCGCGCCTCGATGTTGCGCGGGTTCTCGCCCTGCGCGATCGCGATCAGGCCCTCGATGAGCATTTCGCGATCGAGCGCCTGCCCGGCGATCACGCCCTTGAGCTTGGCCGCCATCGGGAGCAGCAACAGGTTGGCCGAACCGATGCCGTAGATGGTCGCGGTGAACGCGGCGGCGATGCCGTGGCCGAGATGGCCGGGGTCTGCAAGGTTCTTCATCACCGACATCAGCCCGAGCACCGCGCCGATGATGCCGAGCGTCGGCGCGTAGATGCCCATGCCTTCGAACACCTTGGCGGCGGCGATATCCCGATGCTGGTGGCTCTCCAGCTCGATCTCCAGCGTCTGCCGGATGGCGTCGGGCTCGCTGCCGTCGACGACCATCTGAAGGCCCTTGCGCAGGAAGTCGTCCTGCAGCATATCGAGTTCGACCTCGAGGCCGAGAAGGCCCTGGCGGCGCGCGACGTTGCTCCAGTCGACGATGCGCGCGACGAGCGCCTTGCCGTCACGCGCCGGTGGCTGGAACACCCATCGCACGATCGCCATCGCGCGTCGGAACGTGGACATCGGCGTCTGCACGAGGATCGCCGCGAGCGTGCCCAGGATCACGATCACGAACGCGGCCGGCGACCACAGCCCGGCGAGCCCCGCGCCCTTGAGCACGCTGCCCCCGAGCAGCGCGGCCAGCGCGAGTACGACGCCGATGATTGAGAGCCTGTCCATCGCACCTGTTAACGGGCGCGCCTGCAGGTTTCTTGAACGCCCACGCGCGTGGGCGTGTTCAGCCGGGCGCTCAGGCGCTGGCGACGATCCGCCGCGTGCGCACACCGGACTCGTGCAGTGCATCCACGTCGAGGATCAGCGCCATGCGGCCGTCACCGATCAGGCTGGCGCCGGCGTAGCCCGCCAGCCCGCGCAGCGTGCGCGGCAGGGCCTTGATGACCACTTCCTCGCG
This sequence comes from Cognatilysobacter lacus, assembly GCF_008274655.1. Classification (GTDB taxonomy): domain Bacteria; phylum Pseudomonadota; class Gammaproteobacteria; order Xanthomonadales; family Xanthomonadaceae; genus Cognatilysobacter; species Cognatilysobacter lacus. Next base: position 3,364 of record NZ_VTRV01000108.1, read on the forward strand.
CCCGCGGACGCGATCGACGATCAGCACGAAGCGCTGTTCGCCGGCCTGAAGCACCACGCCCGTGGCAGCGCCGCCCGTCGAGGGTTCCACCCCGAGCCAGTGACGCAGGTCCAGCACCGGCGTGGGCTGCTCGCGCAGGTCCAGCACGCTCTGGCCATCGATCCACAGCGCCTTGGCGCTGTCGTGCGCAAGCACTTCTATGACACGCACGAGTGGAAGCGCGTACACGTCGCCGTCGATCTCGACCAGCAGCGTGGGCAGGATCGCGAGCGTCAATGGCACCTTGATCGACATCCGCGTGCCACGCCCGACGTCGGACTGGATCTGCACGCTGCCGGACAGCTCGCGGATCCTGCTCTGCACCACGTCCATGCCCACGCCACGCCCGGACAGGTCGGTGACTTCGGCGCGCGTGGAGAAGCCGGGCATGAAGATCAGCTGCAGGCATTCGTCGGCGCTCAGGCGCGCGGCTGATTCGGCGTCGACCAGTCCCTTGCGGATCGCGCTGTCGCGGATCTTTTCGGGATCGATGCCGGCGCCGTCGTCGCGCACCTCGATCATCACGTGGTCGCCTTCCTGCTGTGCGGAAAGCCGTACGCTGCCGACCTCGTTCTTGCCCGCCGCGCGGCGCGCCTCCGGCGATTCGATGCCGTGGTCGATCGCATTCCGCACCAGGTGCACGAGCGGGTCTGACAGCGCCTCGACGAGGTTGCGGTCGAGTTCGGTCTCGGCGCCGACGACGTCGAGTTCGACCGATTTGCTCACCTGCCGCGCGACGTCGCGCGCAAGCTTCGGAAAGCGTGAGAACACGCGCCCGACCGGTTGCATGCGCGCCGTCATCACCGCCGACTGCAGGCGCGACGTGGCGGCGTCGAGCACGCTCACCGCGCGATCGAGATCCTCGTCGCGCAGGCGCGGGCGGATCGTCTTCAGGCGGTTGCGCGCGAGCACCAGTTCGCCGACGAGGTTCACCATGGCGTCCAGGCGACGCACGTCCACGCGCACGGTGGTTTCGCCGGCGTCGTTCGCGGCCGGGCTGCGGCGACCGTGCGCCATCGGCTCGGGTCGCGCGACCTCCGTTGGAGAAGGCGCGGGGGCGACCGCTGCCAGCGCAGGCGCTTCGGACGCCGGCGCGGCGCCGGGTAGCGCCCCCTTGCCGTGAAGCGCATCGAGCAGCGAATCGAAGTCGAGCTCGTCGAGATTGTCCGGCAGGTCGCTCGCGACGATCGCCGCCTGCGACGTCGGCGATGTGCGGTGATCGACGTGCATGCTGTCGATCAACACCTGCGGCACGCCCGGCAACGGCTGGCCGACGGCGATGCATTCAAGCATGTCCGCGAGCAGGTCGATGGCCTGCTGGGCGCCGTCGAACGCGAATCCGTCGAGCGGCATCGCGCCGTTGCGTGCGACGTCCAGGCGATCCTCCACCGCGTGGCAGAGCGTCACCATCGGCGGGAAGTCGAGGAAGCCGGCGCCGCCCTTGATGGTGTGGAAACCCCGGAACACCAAGTTCAGGGCGTCGCGGTCTTCAGGCGCGCGCTCGAGCACCACCATCTGCTCGCCGAGCTGGTCGACGATCTCGCGCGCTTCCACGAGGAAGTCGGCGCGGATCTCGCTGTTGCTGTCGGTGGCGCCCATCGCGTCCGGCTCCGTGACTCAGAGCCCGAGCGCGGAGAGCAGTTCGTCCGCGTTGTCCTGCGTTGCGGGACTCGGATCCACCCCTGAAACGGCGGGACCGTGCCCGCGATTCCCGTTGTGAAGCTGCAACGGCTCCTGCGGCCCGACGATGTCGCCGAGCCCGGTGTGCACCGCGCGCACCAGTTCGACCACGCGCAGGATGATCTGGCCCGTCAGGTCCTGGTAGCCCTGGGCGACGGACATCTCGGAAAAGCGCGAACGCAGGCCGGCGATCACGGCGCGCTGTGCGTCGTCCTGCGGAGCCGGCAGCTGGCCGAGCAGGCGGCTGCATTCGTCGATCAGGTCGAGCGTACGCATGCTCGACGTTTCGGTAAGTTTCACAACATGCTCGAGCCGCGAGCAAGCGTCGGGCAGCGACGCCGCGCCGTTGCCACGGCCGTCGTCGCCGAGTGCGACCGACAGCTCGCGCGCAAGCCGCACGATGCCCTGCACCAGCGGCTGCGTGCGCCACTCCACCAGTTCATCGATGGCGCCACGCCAGCCGGGAGTGTCGTCGCTTTCGACCGCCCGCACCGCCGCCTGCAGCGTGGCGACAATCGCGGCGCGGTCGGGCTCGACGAGCGCCGCGCTCACGCCGCGGCCCCGATGCGCTCGAAGATCTTGGCGAGCTTGTCCTGCAGCGTCGCGGCGGTGAACGGCTTGATGACGTAGCCGTTCACACCGGCCTGCGCGGCTTCGATGATCTGCTCACGCTTCGCTTCGGCGGTGACCATGAGCACCGGGATCGTCTTGAGCGCAGCGTCGGCACGAATGCTCTTGAGCAGGTCGATGCCCGGCATGCCCGGCATGTTCCAGTCGGTGATGACCAGGTCGAACCGGGCCTTCCGCAGTTCGACGAGCGCGCTGTTGCCGTCCTCGGCTTCGGTGGTGTCGAAGAAGCCGAGATCGTTCAACAGGTTCTTGACGATGCGTCGCATCGTCGAGAAGTCGTCGACGATGAGGATCTTGATGGTCTTGTCCATGGGCGTTCCGGGCTGTCCTTGAGGACTAACGGCAGGGAAGGGAATGTCTTGATGCCCCGCGCAACCGCGCCTGCGCGGAACGTCGAACGCGTCGCGGCCCGGGTTCCAGCCGAAGGCCGCCCTCGACCCGGCCACGGTTCGCGCGCCAGGTCGTTTGTGGCACCGCGATCGCGCAGCGCTGCGCCAATCGCGGCTCAGGCGTCGATGTGTTCAGCCGCGGTGTCGCGCCAGTCTCCCAACCGACCGCGCAGCCGCAGCATCGACTGTCCATGGATCTGGCAGACGCGCGATTCGCTGATGCCCAGCACCGCCCCGATCTCGCGCAGGTTCATTTCCTGCTCGTAGTAGAGCGACAGCACCAGCTGCTCGCGCTCTGGTAGGTTGCCGATGGCTTCGCCGAGCGCCTGCCGGAACACGCTGTTCTCGAGTTCGCGCGCCGGCGTGATGTTGCAGCTGGCCGCAAGTCGCGGCTCGCCGTCGAAGTCGTCCATCTGCTCGTCGAGGCTGAGCAGCTGGCCGCGCGAGGCGTCCTCGAGCATGTGGTGGTAGTCGTCCATCGACACCCCCAGCACCTCGGCGACTTCCGCGGAGTTCGCCGCCCGCCCGTTGGCCTGTTCGACCTGTCGCGTCGCGGCGACCACGTCGCGATAGCGACGGTGCACGCTGCGCGGCACCCAGTCGCCGCGGCGGATCTCGTCGATCATGGAGCCGCGGATGCGGATCGAGGCATAGGTCTCGAACGCCGCGCCCTGGTCGGCCTGGAAGTTCTTCGCGGCCTCGATCAGGCCCAGCATGCCGGCCTGGATCAGGTCGTCGACTTCGACGCTGGCAGGAAGCCGCGCGGCGAGGTGATGCGCGATGCGGCGTACGAGTTCGCCATGGCGCGTCACGACCGCCGTGGCGTCGAAGCCGTCGCTGGCGGTCCGCGTCTGCCGGTATTGATTGGCCTTCACGGCCGTCGCGGTCATGTTCATGCGGTCGCGCTCCGCGCCGTCGGGATCAGGCGCTCCATGAAGAATTCGACGTGGCCGCGCGGGCCGTCCGGCGTCTGCCATTGCGCGGCGCGCTTGGCGATTTCTCGGAACGCCATCGATGCCGGCGCGGCGGGGAAGGCGTCAACGACTGCTTCCTGTCGCTGCACGGCGCGGCGCAACCATTCGTCGCGCGGGATGGCGCCTAGGTAGTTGAGGGTGACGTCGAGGAACTTGGACGTCACGCGTTCGAGCTTGTCGTACAGCTGGCGGCCCTCGGACGGATGGCCGACCTGGTTGGCCAGCACCTGGATGCGCGTCACGCTGCGCTCCCGGCTCAGCACCTTGATCAGTGCGTAGGCGTCGGTCACCGATGCGGGCTCGTCGCACACGACGACGATCACGTCCTGCGCGGCCTGGCAGAAGGTCAGCACGCTGTCGGAAATGCCGGCCGCGTTGTCGATGATCATGACGTCGACCGGCACGTCGAGTTGCGAGAACGCGTGCACCAGGCCCACGTGCTGCGCCGGCGTGAGTTCGGTCATGTGGCGCTTGCCGCTGGCCGCGGGCACCACCAGCAGGCCGTTGGGGCCTTCGAGCAGCGTGTCCGACAGTTCGCAGCGGCCGGCGAACACATCGGCGAGCGTGAAGCGCGGGCTGAGCCCCAGCATCACGTCGACATTGGCCAGGCCGAGGTCGGTGTCGAGCAGCAGCGTGCGCTGCCCGGCGTTCTGCAGGCTCATCGCCAGGTTGACACTGACCGACGTCTTGCCGACGCCGCCCTTGCCACTGGCGACGGCGATCACGCGTACCGGGCCGGCATCGTTCGCGGACAGGCGCACCGGGTTTGCGACGGGGTTAGGCGACGACATGGCGTTCCTCGGTGGCGAGCGGGTTGTCGGCGGCGCGACGGAGTTTTTCGATCGAGAGCACGAGGCGCGATGCATCGGCGGCTTCGAGGTCGGCGGGCACGTGCTGGCCTGCGGTCGTGTAGGCGATCGGCAGGGCATGCTTGATGGCGACGGAGATCGCACTGCCGAGGCGGCCGGTCTCGTCGAGCTTGGTCAGCACGACGGCTTCCGGCTGCGCCATGCGGTAGCGACGCACCGCTTCGGACATGTCCTGCGCCTGCAGGTTGGCGGGCAGCACCAGCAGCGAGCGAAGGTTGCGCGTCGCACGCAGCCAGGTGACCTGGCCGAGCAGCGCCTTGTCGCGCGCCGCATAGCCCGCGGTGTCGACGAGCACGAGCGGGTAGTCGACCAGCTGGTCGAGCGCATCGGTGAGGCCTTCGGGGCCGTTCGCCTCGCACACCGTGATGCCGAGCTTGCGGCCGAGCGCGTGCAGCTGTTCGCGCGCGCCGGGGCGTTCCACATCGGTGGTGACGAGTGCGACGTCGCGGGCGCGATGGCGCTGCGCGAATCGGGCGGCGAGCTTGGCGAGCGTGGTGGTCTTGCCGGCCCCGGTCGGGCCGATCAGCGCGAACACGCCGCCGTCTTCGAGCGGTTCGGCGCGGGCGATGGTGAGCATGCGCGCGAGTTCGGCCAGCAACGGTGCCTTGACCTTGGCCGGCTCCAGGCGGGCGTCGATGCGCTGCGCGATCTGTTGCGCCAGCGCGTCGTCGACGCCGTAGGCCTGCAGCGTCTCGAAGGCGAATGCGCGTGCAGGTGAGCCGCGCAGCCGTTCGACCGCGTACTGGCCCATCTGGCGCTCGATCATCTGGCGCATCGACGTAAGCTCGTTGCGCATCGCGGCGATCGTCGGGTCTTCCGATTGGTTGACGACGAGCTGCAGCGTCGGCGGCGCGGTGACGGTGAGCATCGGTGCGGGCAGCGCGACGACGGGCGTCGGCGCCTGCGCGGCGGCCATCTCGGCGAGCGGATCGAAGGCTTCGACGAAGGTCTGCACGCGCGGCGCTTCCGCGACCGTGCGCGGTGCGTCGAATTCGGCGAAGTTCGGTTCGGTGGCACTTGTCTCGAAGTCGACGACGTCAACCTGCGGCGGGACGTCTATCGGCGCGGGCTCATGCGCCACAGGCGTCACGTCGATCACGGCGGGCGCTTCGCGCGTGGCCAGCACCGGCGTGTCTTCCACCACCGCCTGCGCCCGCGCCTGCACGTATTCGGCTTCGGCCTGCACCATGCCGACGGCGCGGGCACTGATGCGGGTGGGCGTGTCGTCCTGGTCGCCGAGGCGGCGGAGCAGCGTGCGGAAGTCGTCGCCGGGACGGGCGCTATCGACCTCGGGCTGCTGCGCCGGCGGC
>NZ_VTRV01000109.1 GCF_008274655.1 Cognatilysobacter lacus
TGGGTGGCGAGCAGGGCCGGCAGGTGAGTGCGGCGAGCGCGGCGCTGTCGGCCGGCGGGTCGCTGCTGGCATCGGAACTCGGCGCGCGGCTGGGGCTGGACGACGCCGGCGTGATCGAGAGCCGCACGCTCGGCGGCAGCGTGCTGGGCGTGGGCAAATACCTGTCGCCACGCGTCTACGTCGGCTTCGGCGTGTCGCTGTTCGGCGGCGGGCAGGTGCTGACGCTGAGGTACCTGATCCGCCGCGGCGTGGACCTGTCGCTGGAGTCGAGCAGCGTGGAAAGCCGCGCATCGCTCAACTACCGCAAGGAACGCTGATCACGCAGCGGCAGCGACATGCGCGCTAGCGTGACTGCGTGTCCACGACGGAGCGACGCCATGAGCAAGCTGCACGGCGACCAGCCACAGGATGAGGAAGTGCGCCACGAACGTGGCGAATTACGAAAGCCGATCGACCGCCACAGCGAGCCCGAACAGGGCGGCACGCTGACGCCGCCGAACGACGGCGACATGCGCGATCTGCGGCGCGATCCCGCCGCGGAACCGCGCACGGAGACGGCACCGACGGGCACGCCGACCGCGGACGGTGGCAACGGTTGAATCAGCAGCCCCGGTGCGAACGCCGCGGCTGCCTCGACACATCAGCGCGCGTGATGCATGCGGTGCGTGCGGTGCGCATGCGTGGCGTGGTAGTGGCCGATAGCGCAACCGATGGCCGCGCCGGCTACGGCATGGTGATGCGCCAGATGGCCCGCAACGCCGCCGACCGCGGCACCCTTGAGGCATCCGCGCGCCTGCACGGTCGGCGTGGCGAAGGTAAAGGCGGTCGCCACCAGAAGTGCGGCGATTGAAGTTTTCATGTCGGGAACCCTCGTCGTATGGACATCGAGCGTTGGCCGCGGCGCGTGAATCATCCGCGATAGCCGGATTACGCATCTGTAATGCTTTGCCTGGCACGACAACGAAAAAAGGCCCGCCGAAGCGGGCCTTTCCGATGCTGCTGCGTGCCTGAATCAGGCGGCGGGCATCTTGGCCTGGATTTCCTTCGCCCGGTCGAGGTGCTTCTGCACGGCGTCGCGCGTGGCCTGCAGATGCTTCTTGATCGCCGCGTCGGTGGCGGCCGGAATCAGCATGCTATCGAGCTTGGTGAGCGCGTCCTGGTGACCGTTGACCATCGCGTCGATGTAGGCCTTCGCATAGGCATCGCCGTCGAGCGCTGCGAGCTGCTGCAGTTCGGCATCGCTCTTGGACTTCATGTCGCTCATCGCGGCCGAATCGGCCGGCGCGCCACCGTTCTTGTCGAGCAGCGCCTTGGTGGCCGCCATGTTCTTGGTGTGGTCCATCTTCATCATGTCGGCAAAGGCAGCGGCGTCGCCCTTGACCTTCTTCGACTTGGCCTGCTCGGCTGCCTTGATCTCGTGGTCGTTCACGAGGTTGAGCAGCGCCAGCGCTTCCTGCTGGGTCGGCGGCGCGGCGGTGGCGGCGGCGGCGTTGTCAGCCGGTGCGCCTGCGGTCGGCGCGCCTGCGGCGGCGGTGGCGGCGTTGGCGGCGTCGGTCGCCGCGGTGTCGGTGGCGGCCGGTGGCGTGGTGTTGGCGCCGCCTGCGGCTTCCTGGTTGCGGTTGCACGCGGCGGTCGCGCAGAGGATGAGGGCGGCCGTGGCCAGGGCGAGCGGGGTCTTCATGTTCATCAGTTCGTCTCCGTCTATGGATACTGCGTCGAGGCGCGAAAGGGGTCAGCCGTGAGGGGCCGGATCGCGACGCTACCCCCGTTCATCGTCAGGTGCCGTGAAGGTGCGGCTGCTTCGCGGGGCCGCAACTCTTGCGCGCCGACAAACGGCGTCGCGGCCGCGCTTCGACGCCGTGGCGGCGCGTTCCGTGCATGTTCCATCAGGCATCCGACGCATCGACGCGACACGCCAGAGTCTTCGTTCGACGCGATCAGCAGACACTGGATCGAGCGCCATGGGTGGCCAAGCCACGGGTCCAGCATCGCGATGTGAACTCCCGACCAAAAGCGTCGAACCGCGCACGCATCAGGTGCCCGTGCAGTCACCGATCGGCTTGTGGCACCGCCGCGCCGCGATAACCAGGTAGTGGTCCTCGGCCCATGGACGATATGTCGACCCAACCGATCGTCGATCGGCCCGAGCGCTTCAGTCAGGTCGATCGGCGTCCCGGTGGTCCACCGCGCTGCAGCGCCTTCATATGACTTGCGCGCGCGTTTGGCCGGCGGCGAAGTTCGATGCGCTTTCCCAACGTCGCGCCCTGACGCGGTGTGCGCAAACAACGTCGGCCGCGGAGTGGATGGTCGGAAGCACCGGACGCGACACGTGTGTACGTCACGCTCCTTCTCCACGTGCGAGCTGCGATCAACGACGTAAGCACCCGCGCAGCACGTGATCGGTACGCAGAGCCTGAACCGTGTCGACCAACGGCGCCCCGGCTGACGCCGGGCTCACGCATCCGCTGGCAGCGTGGGCGCCCGGATCCAACACCGACGGAATGAACCCATGAATGCAATCGAACTCCTCAAGGCGGACCACGACAAGGTGCGTGGCCTCTTCGAACAGCTGAATGACACCACCAATCGCGCCGAGAAGACCCGGACGCAGCTGCTGGAGCAGATCCGCCTGGAGCTCGACGTGCATACGCAGATCGAAGAGGAAATTTTCTATCCGGCGTTCCAGGAAGCGGTCAGCAAGGCCGACGACCAGGCGAGCGTGTTCGAAGCACTCGAGGAACATCGCGCGGCCGGCGAGCTGGTGCTGCCCGACCTGCTGGCCACCGACGTGACCAGTGACCGCTTCACCGGTCGCGCCAAGGTGCTCAGCGAGTTGATCGAGCACCACGCGAAGGAGGAAGAGAAGGACATGTTCAAGACGGCGCGCGAGAAGATGAGCCGTGAACAGCTGGAGACGCTGGGCGCGCAGATGGACGCGCGCAAGAAGCAGCTCATGGCGATGGGCGCCGAGCAGATCGAGATGATCAAGCAGCAGCAGGGCCAGGTCGGCTCCGAGCAGGCGCCGCCGCGTACCTCGTTGCAGTAACTCTGCGCGTTGCGCGATGCAGAACGCCCGCCTCGCGCGGGCGTTCTGCCATGTGCGCTCGGTCGACGCCCGCGTCGGGTCGGCCCTAGGCGACGTGCTCGCGCCGCGCGCGTACCAGATGCACCAGCAGCAGCGAGATCGCCGCGGGCGTCATGCCGGGAATGCGCTGCGCCTGTCCGACCGTCTGCGGCCGCACGCGTTCGAGCTTCTGGCGTACTTCGGAGGACAGCCCGCGCACCCCGGCATAGTCGAAGCCGTCGGCGATCGAGGTGGCCTCGTGTCGGCGCGCACGGTCGATCTCCTCGCGCTGGCGATCCAGATAACCCGCGTATTTCGCGCCGATCTCCACCTGTTCGGCCACCGCCGGATCGGTCACCGCCGGCCCCAGCGCGGGCACGCGCATCAACTGCGCGTAGTCGAGTTCCGGGCGACGCAGCAGATCCAGCACGTTGGACTCGCGGGTGAGTTCGAGATCCAGCGTGGCGGCGAGTTCGCGGCCGAGCGCGTTGCCGGGGCCCGCCCATGTCGACGCCAGGCGCGCGGCCTCGCGCTCGATGGCCGCGCGCTTTGCGTCGAAACGCTGCCAGCGTGCATCGTCCACGAGACCGAGCTCGCGGCCGACGGGCGTGAGTCGCAGGTCGGCGTTGTCCTCGCGAAGTTGCAGGCGGTACTCGGCGCGCGAGGTGAACATGCGATACGGCTCGCGGGTGCCGTGCGTGGTGAGGTCATCCACCAGCACGCCCATGTAGGCCTCGTCGCGGCGCGGCGTCCAGCCTTCCACGCCGCGCACGAAGCGCGCCGCATTGACCCCCGCGATAAGTCCCTGCGCTGCGGCTTCCTCGTAACCGGTGGTGCCGTTGATCTGGCCCGCGAAGAACAGCCCGGCGATCGCCTTGGTTTCCAGCGTGGTCCTGAGGCCGCGCGGATCGAAGAAGTCGTATTCGATCGCGTAGCCCGGGCGCGTGATGTGCGCGCGTTCGAAGCCACGGATCGAACGCACCAGCTCGAGCTGCACGTCGAACGGCAGCGAGGTGCTGATGCCGTTGGGATAGATCTCGGACACGTGCAGCCCTTCGGGCTCGACGAATATCTGGTGGCTGGCCTTTTCGGCGAAACGCACCACCTTGTCCTCGATCGAGGGGCAGTAACGCGGGCCGATGCCTTCGATCTGGCCGGTGTAGAGCGGCGAGCGATCGAGCGCGCCGCGGATGATCTCGTGCGTGCGCTCGGCGGTGTGCGTGATCCAGCACGACACCTGCGCCGGATGGTCGGCGGCCGAACCCATGAAAGACATCACCGGCCGCGGCGCGTCGCCGGGTTGTTCCTCCATCACCGAGTAGTCGAGCGTGCGGCCGTCGATGCGCGGCGGCGTGCCGGTCTTCAGGCGGTCGACCACGAACGGGCCTTCGCGCAGCTTCGACGCGAGCGTCATCGACGGCGGGTCGCCGGCACGACCGGCGGCATACGTCGTCGCGCCGATATGCACCTTGCCGGCGAGGAACGTGCCGGCGGTGAGCACGACCGCGGGCGCGAAGAAGCGCAGGCCCGTCTGCGTGAGCACCGATTCGACGCGGCCGTTGTCGAAGCCGATGTCGTCGACGGCGGCCTGGAACAGCGTGAGGCCGGGCTGCGTTTCCACCGCGCGGCGAATGAAAGCGCGATAGAGCGAGCGATCCGCCTGGCAGCGCGTCGCGCGCACGGCCGGGCCCTTGCTCGCATTGAGGCGACGCCACTGGATGCCGGCAGCATCGGCCGCGCGCGCCATGACACCGCCGAGCGCGTCGATCTCCTTGACGAGGTGGCCCTTGCCGATGCCGCCGATCGCGGGGTTGCAACTCATCGCGCCGACCGTCTCGATCGAATGCGTCAGCAACAGCGTGCGTGCGCCGGCGCGTGCGGACGCGAGCGCAGCCTCGGTGCCGGCATGGCCGCCGCCGATCACGATGACGTCGTAGCGATGGAAGTCGTTGGGCATGGTGGGGATCGTCGACCGCGTGAAGGCGCGGCGTGCGCCATTGTCGCGCAGGGGGCGGGCTGAACAGGCGGCGGTCGAGTGCGTCAGGCGCTGACCGCGGCGGCCGGCGATGGCCGCGCTGCGTCACTTCACGGCGGTCGCCGCGCCGCGCGTTCTGTGACGTGGGTCTGACTTGCGTGGCCCTAACGCCGCAGTGCGGGTCTTGGCACGCATCGTGCAGTTCTCTCCGTGCACCCAGCGGGGCAGGCGCATGCGTCGGCCGGTATTGGAACAGGGGCTGGCCACGCGCCCGCCGGGGAAGCACGAAGGGCCGGATGTCGGGGGACATCCGGCCCTTCATCTTTTCCGGGCGCTTGCAGGGGAGAGCCGGCCCCCGGCGGGGGGCGGAACAGGGGGGATCCGAAGTTCCCCGCCGGGAGCCGACACAGCAGGCTGCAAACGCAACCGCCGCGCGGACGGGCGGTGCGGCGCTACTTTGAGGCTGGCCCGGCTACCCGGCAAGACCTCGCGTCACGCTTTACTGGTCCTGCTCGTTGGACCGACGACCCGCGCGACGGATCACCTGACGCGCCGGCGAGTCACCGTCATCCGAGCGCGGCACCGGGCGCGGCGGGGTGAACTGCGGCGGAGGCTGCGGCATCGCCGGCCGCGGAACCGTGTCGCCCGGGTTGCCGTCGGCGTGGCGCCGACGATTGATCTCGTCCAGATTGCGCCATGGGCCGCCGTCGGGCTGGTGGCCACGGTCGTCACGGTCGCCGTCGTTGTCGGGGCGCGGTCGACGCTGGTGCGGATACCCGTAATAGCCGCCGTAGTACGGATTGCCGTAATAGGGATTGCCGTAGTACGGGTAGCCGTAGCCCGGATAGCCATAGCCGGGGCCGTAGTACGGGCGCCCGTAGTAGCCGCTGCCGCCCCAGATCGAGAAGCCCGGGCGGTACGGCCCGTAGTACGGATCGCCGTAGCCATTGCCGTAGCGGTACTCGACGGACGGCGCACCGTAGTAGTAATCACCCTGCCCGTCGCGATAGCCGTAGGGCGATGTCGTGACACAGCCGGCCAGCAGTGCGGTGGCAGCGAGCGGAACCAGAAGCCTGCGGAACATGTGACACCCCCTGTGGCGGACGATGCAGCATCATCCCGATGCATTGAACTACCGCTTAACTTTTTGCGGTTACAGCATCGTCGCGTGAGTCGTTCAGCCAACGCATACGCGTGGCCGTGCATGTCGACCGTACACACTGGTGCGCTGCAGCGCATTGCTGGTCGGCGATGCGCTTGCGACCATCGCCTGCCATAACCCTGGAACTTCCCATGTCGACCCTGCATCGCGCCTCGGGCCGCACGCGCCTGGGGCTCGCGCTGAGCCTGGTCACCGCCGCGTGCTGGGCCACGCTGCCGGTCGCCTTGAAGGTCACGCTGCAGGCGGTCGATCCACTGACGCTCACCTGGTTCCGCTTCGTCGTCTCCGCGCTGCTCACCGCGGCCTGGCTGGGCGCGCGCGGCCAGCTCGGCGGTTTTGCGGGGCTGGGGCGGCGCCGCTGGGGCCTGCTCGCGATTGCCGCGGTCATGCTGGTCGGCAACTACGTCTTCTACCTCCTGGGCGTGGCGCGCACGTCGCCCGGCAACGCACAGCTGTTGATCCAGCTGGCGCCGCTGCTGATGGCGATCGGCGGCATCCTGGTGTTCGGCGAGCGCTTCCGTGCGGCGCAATGGCTGGGGCTGGCGCTGCTCGCGGCCGGCCTCGGCATGTTCTTCCGTGACCAGCTGGTGCATGTCGATGCACGCGACCACGGAAACGGCGCCTACCTCACCGGCTCGCTGCTGGTGGTGGTCGCCGCCGTGGTGTGGGCGGTCTATGCGCTGGCGCAGAAACAGTTGCTGGTGCGGTTGGGCTCGATGCAGATCCTCGGCGTGATCTATGTCGTGGCGACGCTGCTGCTGTGGCCGTTCGCGCATCCGACGCAACTGTTGCGCCTGGATGGCGTGCAGTGGGCGCTGCTCGCGTTCTGCGCGCTCAACACGGTCGTGGCCTACGGCGCGTTCGCCGAGGCACTGGCGCACTGGGAAGCCTCGCGCGTGTCCGCGGTGATCGCGTTGACGCCGCTGCTGTGCCTGGGCGTGATCGCCGCGGTGCATTCGTGGTGGCCCGCGGTGCTGGCGCCGGAGCCGATGTCGATGCTGGGCTGGATCGGCGCGGCACTGGTCGTGGTCGGCTCGTCGACGGTGAGCCTGCTGGGCCAACGCCGCGCCGCATGACCGCGCGGTAATGCCGGAGGCGCGCGGAAGCTCTACGCTTAGCCGCCCGCCCCAGACGCCCACCGCATGGCCGACCCCGGTTTCGACGATGTCCTCGCCGCCGCCGCGCGCATCGCGCCGCATGCGCATGTCACGCCCGTACTCGACTCGCGCACGATCGATGCACTCGCCGGCGCGTCGCTGCACTTCAAGGCCGAGCACCTGCAGCGCGTCGGCGCGTTCAAGTATCGCGGTGCGTGCAATGCCGTGTGGGGGCTCGACGCCGACGAAGCGCGGCGCGGCGTGGTGACGCATTCCTCGGGCAACCACGGTGCGGCGCTCGCGCTCGCCGCGCGCGGTCGCGGCATCGGCTGCCACGTGGTGGTGCCCGAGGGCGCGGTGGCCGGGAAGCTGGCGGCGATCGAAGCCTACGGCGCCACCCTGCACCGCTGCGCACCCACCATCGCCGCGCGCGAAGCGATGTGTGCGCAGCTGGCCGGCCAACTCGGCGCGCGCATCGTGCATCCGTACACCGATCCGCTGGTGATCGCCGGGCAGGGCACCGCCGCGCTGGAACTTCTCGCTGCGCGACGGCTCGACGCCCTCGTCGTGCCGGTAGGCGGCGGCGGGCTGGCATCGGGCACCGCGCTCGCCATCGCCGGCGCATCGCCGCATACGCAGCTGTTCGTGGCAGAACCCGAGGGCGCCGCCGAAACCGCGGCGTCGCTGGCCACGGGAGAACGCGTTACCGACTTCATGCCCGACACGATCTGCGACGGACTGCGCGGCACGCTGGGCGCCATCAATTTCGAGTTGCTGAAATCACACGGCGCGAAAGCACTGGTGGTGGACGACACTGCAACGCTCGCCGCGATGCTCCTGGTGTGGACACGCATGAAGCAGTTGATCGAGCCGTCGGCCGCCGTCGCGCTGGCGGCGGTGCTCGCCCATCGCGAGCTGTTCGAAGGCCGGCGCGTCGGCATCATCCTGTCCGGTGGCAACGCCGACCTCACTGCACTGGTGAATGCTTGAACACGACGACCGAGCCGCGCCCCTGGCATCGCCATCCCGCGCTGTGGATCGCGCTGTTCGCGATCCTCACCACGCTCCTCTTCCTCGGCATGCGCGGCATCTGGGATCCGGACGAAGGCCGCTACACCAATGTCGCGCTCAACATGCTCGACAGCGGCGACTGGCTGATCCCGCGCCGCAGCTTCGAGGTCGCGCACTGGACAAAGCCGCCGCTCACCTACTGGGCGATTGCGTCGAGCATCGGCGTGTTCGGCAACAACGCGTTCGCCGCCCGCCTGCCATCGGCCATCGCGCACCTGCTGTGCGTGTTGCTGGTCGGATTGATGGGGCGTCGCCTGTCGCCCGGCGCGGGTCCCCGCGCCGCGCTCACCTACGCGACGATGCTCTTTCCGTTCGGTGCGTCGCAGCTGATCACCACCGATTACGTACTCACCGCGACCGAAGTGCTCGCGCTGTGGGGCTTCACCGAAGCGCGCTTCGGGCCCGCGCGTCCGCGCTTCTGGCTGGCGCTGATGTGGGGCGCGTTCGGCCTGGCGTTCCTCACCAAGGGGCCGCCCGGGCTGCTGCCGTTGCTACCGATCGTCCTGTTCGAGATCGCCACCCGGGCGAAAGATCGGCCGACGCTGTTCCAGCCGCTCGGCCTGCTGTTGTTCGCATGCGTCGCCGCGCCCTGGTATATCGCGGTCACGCGCGCCACGCCCGGGCTGATGGGTTACTTCCTCGGCTCCGAAGTGGTCGGCCGCGTGGCGACCGACGAATTCAAGCGCCACGGCGAGTGGTACGGCTGGTTCGTGATCTACGCTCCGACGTTGCTGCTCGGCACGCTGCCGTGGTGGCGCCCCCTGTGGTGCTGGCTGCGCGGGCTGCCGGCGCAGGTGCGCGCGTGGCGCGGCGAC
>NZ_VTRV01000011.1 GCF_008274655.1 Cognatilysobacter lacus
GCTTCGGGGCGGCGGGCGGAGCGGGCGGGGCCACGACGGCGCGCACCGGCCCGACAGCCTGCCGGAACAGTTCGAGGTCGTCGTCGCGCGGCTCGTTCTCGCTCATCGCTCCACACTAGCGGCATCGGGTGCCGGAACCACCACGGCGTCTTCATGAAGCGGAAGGGCACACGCGCCGTTCGGCTATCATGACCCCCCGCCGACGCCGGCGGTGCCTTCCACGCGGCGCCACCATCCATGCGAGTCCTTGTCAGCAACGACGACGGCGTCGACGCGCCGGGCATCCGCGTACTCGCGGACCACCTGCGCGCGGCCGGTCATTCAGTCATCACCGTCGCGCCCGACCGCGACCGGTCCGGTGCCAGCAATTCGCTGACGCTCGACATGCCGGTGCGCGTCGTCCGGCAGGACGCGCAGACCTGGCGCGTGTTCGGTACGCCCACTGACTGCGTGCACGTCGCGCTGACCGGCATGCTCGACGAGCTCCCCGACATCGTCGTATCCGGCATCAACAACACCGCGAACCTCGGCGACGACGTGATCTATTCCGGCACCGTCGCCGCGGCGATGGAAGGCCGCGGGCTGGGCCTGCCGGCGATCGCGGTCTCGCTGGCCACGGTCGACCACGTGGGCCGCAATTACGAGACCGCAGCGCGCGCCGCCGTGGAACTTGTCGCGCGGCTTGCAACCGATCCGCTTCCGGCCGACACCATCCTCAACGTCAATGTTCCGGACGTGCCGTGGGAGTCGCTCGCCGGATTTGAAGTGGGTCGGCTTGGCAACCGCCATCGCGCGGAGGCCTGCATCCCGCAGGTCGATCCGCGCGGCCGCCAGTGGTACTGGATCGGCGCGGCCGGCGCCGCGCAGGATGCCGGCCCCGGCACCGACTTCCACGCCATCGAGCGCGGGTGCGTCTCGATCACGCCGATCCACGTCGACCTCACCCGCTTTCGCGCGCTCGAGCAGGTCGCCGGATGGGTCGGCGGGCTGGTCGACACGCTCCAGCTGCGGACGGCCGGCTGACGATGCGCATGCACCTCAAGCCCGAAGCGGCCGGTAGCGGGCTCACGTCGCAGCGCGTGCGCGACCGGCTGGTGGAGCGGCTGCGCGCGAACGGAATCGCCGACGAACGCGTGTTGAACGCGATCCGCACCGTGCCGCGCCACCTGTTCGTCGACGAGGTGCTGGCGACGCGAGCGTACGAAGACACCGCGCTGCCGATCGGTCACGGCCAGACGATCTCGCAGCCGTGGGTGGTTGCCCGCATGACCGAGGCGCTCATGGCCTCGGAGCCGAAGAAGGTGCTCGAGATCGGCACGGGCTCGGGTTACCAGGCGGCCGTGCTCGCGGCGCTCGGGCTCGAGGTGCACACCGTTGAGCGCATCGGCGAGCTGCTCCGCATCGCGCGCAAACGCTTTCGCACGCTCGGCCTCACCGTGCGGAGCAAGCATGACGACGGCCGTATCGGCTGGGCCGAGAACGGACCGTTCGACGCGATCCTGGTCACTGCCGGAGCCCCGGCGCTGGTGGACGCGCTGCAGCAGCAGCTGGTGCCGGGCGGTACGCTGATAGCACCGGTGGGCGCGGCGAACGCGCAATCGCTGGTGAAGCTGGTGAAGCGGGCGGATGGCAGTGTCGACGAGCAAGTGCTCGCGCCTGTCGTGTTCGTCCCGCTGCTGTCGGGAATCGTGGATTGAACCGGAGCCGCGTTTGAAACTTTTCGCCCCGCTATACGACCGTGCGATCGGATGGGCCAGCCATCCGCATGCCGAACGCTATCTCGCAGCACTCAGTTTCCTCGAGGCGATCATCTTCCCGGTGATGCCGGAGGTCATGCTCGCGCCGATGTGCGTGGCGCAGCCGCGTCGAGCATTTCGTTACGCGGCGCTGAGCCTGTCGTTCTCCATGATCGGCGCGGTGGTCGGGTACTACCTCGGCCACTACGCGTTCGAAGCGGTCAAGCCGTTCTTCGCATCGATCGGGCTGCTGCCGAAAATCGAATCGGCGATCAGCGCGATGCAGGCGCGGATGGCGCAGTCGCCCTGGGGCGTTTTCTGGCTGCTCGTCGGCGGTGGTTTTGCGCCGATCCCGATGAAGATATTCACCTGGGCGTCGGGCATCGTCGGCGTGCCGATGCTGCAATACCTGCTGGCGATGGCGCTCGGGCGCGGCAAGCGTGTCTTCCTGCTCGCGATCGTGATCCGCGCGGGCGGCGAGCGCGCGGCAGCGGCGTTGCGCCGCTACATCGAGCCGATCGGCTGGGCCGCGATGCTGCTGCTCGTCGCGGCGATCGGCTGGCTGGCGTGGTCGGCACACGGCGCATGAGCAGGCGCCGTCGCGCCAGCGTCCTGCTCCTGGTCGCGGTCATCGCGACGGCGGGTTGCTCGAGTACCGTTGTTCGCGAGCAGCCCGGTGCACGACATGCGCCGGCGCGACGCGTGTCGACGCCCAGGCCCGGTGCGATCGCCGTGGTTGCGCGCGGGGAAACCCTTTACTCGATCGCAACGCGGAACGGCGTCAGCGTGCTCGATCTCGCGTCGTGGAATTCGTTGCCGCCGCCCTACACCATCTATCCCGGTCAGCGACTTCGGCTTTATCCGGGGGGCTCTGCCCCGACACGAGCAGCCTCGCGCGGCGCCGCGACGCCGGCCACCTCACCGCGCAGCCAGCCGCCGGCCGTGGCCCCCGCGCCTCCTACGGCCAGCTTCGCGTGGCGCTGGCCCGCCGAAGGAACGCTGGTCGGACGCTTCCTCACCGGCGAGCCGACGCAGCAGGGCATCGACATTGCGGGCGCGGAAGGGGCCACCGTGCGATCGGCAGCAGACGGAACCGTGGTCTATTCGGGCGCGGGGCTCGTCGGATACGGCGAGCTGGTGATCGTCAAGCACGGCGACCAGTGGCTGTCGGCGTACGGGCACAACCGCAAACGGCTGGTCAACGAAGGGCAGCTGGTGAAGGCGGGCGATCCGATCGCCGAGATGGGCCACAGCGGCGCCCCGCGCGACATGCTGCACTTCGAGATCCGATACGCCGGCAAGCCGGTCGATCCGCTGATTTACCTGCCGCCGCGCTAGCCGCGCGCTTGCGGTTCAGCCGTCGGTTGGCGCCAGGATGAAGCCGGCGACCACGCGCCGGCCTTCGCCGGCCAGCACGCAGAAGGTGCGCGCCGCGGCGGCGTTGCCCATCACCTCGAAGCCGACGCCGGCCTGCAGGCAGGTCGCCTGCGTGATCGCGGGCGCGAACCGGAGGCGCTCGCCGCTCCCGATCAGGACGACGTCGGGCGACAGCGCGAGAAGCGGCTGCAGGAGCTCGGGCGTCAGGTCCGCTGCGGCGGTTACCGGCCAGTCTTCGATGAGCGTGTCGGCCGAGACGATGAAGCTCGCCGTCAGGCAACGCTCGTTGATGAGGGCGGCGCTGCCGTCCGCGCTACGAAGCACATACGAAAAACCGGGATTCTCGAGCGTCAGTTGCATGCGAACGTTCCAGGCGGTCGCCGACGTCCCACGCTGTCGCTCAGGCTCGCGGCAGCACGATTTGCCGCTTGTCGCGGCTCGGGCGATACAGCACCGCGGTATGCCCGATGCGCTGGACCAGCACGGCGTCGGCAGCGGCGGCGAGTGAATCGATCAGCTCGCGGCGGGCTTCGCGGTCTTCCGCTCCCACTTTCACCTTGATCAGCTCGTGGTCTTCCAGCGCCTGGCCGAGTTCCGCGACCAGCGCCGGCGTCACGCCTTTACCTCCGACCTGCAACATCGCTTTCAGCCCATGGGCGTGGCCGCGAAGGAATCGGATCTGGGCGTTCGTGAGGCTGGGAGCGGTCAAGCGGACGTTCCGGGAGCGTGGGGAGGCGCAGGGTATCATGCGGTGATTCGCCGACTTTTCCGGCGCCCGCACACGTCGATGCCGAAGCGCAGCCAGTCCAGCCAACGCTGGCTCAAGGAACATTTCTCCGATCCCTACGTGAAGAAGGCGCAGGCCGAGGGGCTGCGTTCGCGAGCCG
Source organism: Cognatilysobacter lacus (assembly GCF_008274655.1). Lineage (GTDB taxonomy): Bacteria > Pseudomonadota > Gammaproteobacteria > Xanthomonadales > Xanthomonadaceae > Cognatilysobacter > Cognatilysobacter lacus. Next base: position 4,001 of record NZ_VTRV01000011.1, read on the forward strand.
CGTACAAGCTCGAGGAACTCGTCGAACGTGACCGGCTGCTCAGGCCCGGAATGGTCGTGGTCGACCTCGGCGCAGCGCCCGGCGGGTGGTCGCAATGGGTTCGACAGGCGCTGGGTGACTCCGGTCGAGTGATCGCCCTGGACATCCTGGAGATGCCGGCGCTCGCGGGGGTCGAATTCCTTCATGGCGATTTCAGGGAGGACGAGGTCCTATCCCAGCTGGAAGCGTCGCTCGGACAGACGCAGGTGGACCTTGTTCTGTCGGACATGGCCCCCAACATGAGTGGCATGGACTCGGTGGATCTGCCCCGTGCGATGCACCTGGCCGAGCTCGCGATGGATTTCGGTGACCGCCACCTCCGTATCGGCGGCAATTTCCTGATCAAGCTGTTCCAGGGCGTGGGCTTCGACGATTACGTGCGTGAACTGCGGCGTCGCTACGACAAGGTGGCGATCCGCAAGCCCGCCGCATCGCGCAAACGTTCTCCCGAGGTCTATGCGCTCGCGCAGGGGCGCAGGGCGCAGATGAAGTAACGTGGCCTGCGGCCGCTGAAAACGATCGCAGGCAAGTGGCGACGGCGCGCAAGCGGCTGTTGCCAGTCACCCGGCCTCGTCCGGCATGCATCTTGAACAGGCGTACAGCTCGTACGTGCTTCAATGGGTCCACAAGGTATGAAGATGAACGACTTGGCCAAGAATCTCTTGCTGTGGGTGGTGGTCGCCGTCGTGCTGATGGTGGTCTTCCAGGCCTTCGGCCCGCGCAGTGCGCCGACGGAGACGCTGGCCTACGACCAGTTCATCCAACAGGTGCAGTCGGATCGCGTCCAGAGCGTTGTCATCGACCAGGACGAGGTCACGATCAGCGGCAAGCGCAAGGACAACACGAGCTTCGTCACCTACGCGCCTACCGACGCCGGGATGATGTACGACCTGTTGCACCACCGCGTCTCCGTCAACCAGAACCCGCCGCAGAAGGGGCCGTCCTTCTGGGGAATCCTGCTCAACTTCCTGCCCATTCTGCTGATCATCGGCGCGTGGATCTTCGTCATGCGGCAGATGCAGCAGGGCGGCAGCAAGGGTGCGATGAGTTTCGGCAAGTCGCGCGCCAAGATGCAGGGCGAGGACCAGGTCAAGGTCACGCTCGCCGACGTCGCGGGTTGTGACGAGGCCAAGCAGGAGGTCGGCGAGCTCGTCGAGTTCCTGCGCGATCCCACCCGCTTCCAGAAGCTCGGCGGCAAGATCCCGCGCGGCGTGCTGATGGTGGGCCCGCCGGGTACCGGCAAGACGCTGCTCGCCCGCGCAATCGCCGGCGAAGCGAAGGTGCCGTTCTTCTCGATTTCCGGTTCCGACTTCGTCGAGATGTTCGTGGGCGTGGGCGCCAGCCGCGTGCGTGACATGTTCGACCAGGCCAAGAAGCACGCGCCCTGCATCATCTTCATCGACGAGATCGACGCGGTGGGTCGCCACCGTGGCGCGGGTCTCGGCGGCGGTCATGACGAGCGCGAGCAGACGCTCAACCAATTGCTGGTCGAAATGGACGGTTTCGAGGGCGGCGAAGGCGTGATCGTGATCGCCGCGACCAACCGGCCCGACGTGCTCGATCCCGCGCTGCTGCGCCCGGGCCGTTTCGACCGTCAGGTGACGGTCGGCTTGCCGGACGTCCGCGGCCGCGACCAGATCCTGCAGGTGCACATGCGCAAGCTGCCGCTCGGCGAGGACGTCGTGCCGATGACGATCGCGCGCGGCACGCCCGGCTTCTCGGGCGCCGACCTCGCGAACCTCTGCAACGAGGCCGCGCTGTTCGCCGCGCGCGACAACGCCAAGCAGGTGCACATGGAGCACTTCGACAGGGCGCGCGACAAGATCCTGATGGGCGCCGAGCGCCGCTCGATGGCGATGAGCCTCGAGGAAAAGACCAACACCGCGTACCACGAGGCCGGGCACGCGATCGTCGGCCGCCTGGTGCCTGAGCACGACCCCGTCTACAAGGTCACGATCATCCCGCGTGGCCGCGCGCTCGGCGTCACGATGTACCTGCCGGAAGGCGACCGTTACAGCTACAACCGCACGATCATCGAGTCGCAGCTGTGCTCGCTGTATGGCGGTCGCGTCGCGGAGGAGCTGATCTTCGGCGCCGGCAAGGTCACCACCGGTGCATCCAACGACATCGAACGCGCCACCAAGATGGCCCGCAACATGGTCACGAAGTGGGGCCTGTCGGAACTCGGCCCGATCACGTTCGGCGAGGAAGAGGACGAAGTGTTCCTCGGGCGCTCGGTGACGCAGCACAAGAACGTGTCCGACGAAACCGCGCGCAAGATCGACGAGGTCGTCCGTGGCATCCTCGACCACGCGTACGCGCGCTCGGTGAAGCTGCTGACCGACAACGTCGACAAGCTGCATGCCATGGCGAAGGCGTTGCTCGAATACGAGACCATCGACGCCACGCAGATCGACGCGATCATGGAAGGCCGCGAACCGCCGCCGCCTTCGGGCTGGGCACGCGGTGGCCCGGCGACCGAAGAGCCGAAGCGTCTCCAGCTCGGTGGCGTGGCGCCCACCGGCACCTGACGCGACGTTGCCACGCAATCCCGAAAAGGCCAGAGTCCGCTCTGGCCTTTTTTCGTTTCCGGAGTCCGCGATGCAACGTCCGCAGCGTTTCGGGGTTTTCCTTGCCATCGGCATTGCGATAGGCGTCGCCATCGGGGCGGCGATGCACAACATGGGCGTTGGCGTAGGAATGGGGGTCGCCCTGGGCGTGGTGCTGTCGACCATTGCCGGCCGTCGGGGCGGGACCTGATGTTCGACACTGCCCCCGCGCTCGACTGCGGTGGCCGCCGGCTGGTGCTCGACGTGCCGCGGGTGATGGGCATCGTCAACGTAACGCCCGATTCGTTTGCCGACGGTGGGCAGTCTTTCGACACCGGAGCGGCGATCTCGCGCGGCCTGCAGCTCGTCGACGAGGGCGCCGACCTGCTCGACGTCGGCGGCGAATCGACGCGGCCCGGCGCCGAGGCGGTGTCGATCGACGAGGAACTGAGCCGCGTCATTCCGGTGATCGCCGCGCTGGCGAAACGCACGGGCGTACCGGTGTCGATCGATACCTCCAAGCCCGAGGTGATGCGCGCGGCCGTGGCGGCGGGCGCGGGCATGATCAACGACGTCTACGGGTTGCGGCGCGAGGGTGCGCTCGACGCGGCGGCGTCGCTCGGCGTGCCGGTGGTGATCATGCACATGCTCGGAGAGCCGCGGTCGATGCAGGACGACCCGCGCTACGAAGACGTGGTGGCCGAAGTGCATCGCTTCCTGACCGAGCGCATCTTCGCGGCCGAGCTGGCCGGTATCGACAAGAAACGCATCGTGATCGATCCCGGCTTCGGTTTCGGGAAGACGCGCGATCACAACCTTCAACTCCTTGCGCGCCTGCAGCGGTTTACGGAGCTCGGCGTGCCGGTGCTCGCCGGTCTGTCGCGCAAGCGGACGATCGGCGAGGTCACCGGACGGTCCGTGCCGGCGGAGCGCGCCGCAGGCTCGGTCGCAGCGCATCTCATTGCGGCGCAGAATGGCGCGCGCATCGTGCGGGTGCACGACGTGGCCGCGACTGTCGACGCGATCAAGGTCTGGAATGCCGTCGTCGCGCAGCCGGTGCCGCGCGTCGCAGAGGCGAAGCCCACGATTCGTTGGCCGGACGAAGACTGAGCCAAGCCTCCGCACGTTAGGGCGCGGCATGGCGGAGGCGCGCGGCGCGTGCCGGTCCAGGCACTGCGCCCGTTCGTCGCTGCTTGGCTCCTCGCGTAACTGCGTTTTTTGCGCCGCTGTGGTGCGCCAACGAATGGCGAGATCGCCCTCCCCGCGCCGGGCCGAGGCGCGCACGTCCGGTTACCCACACATCCTGTGGATAAGCCTTGGGCAGCGGCTGTGGATAAGCGCGTCGCGAAGCGCCACGGCCGCATGGGGCTTTCATTGGCCAAAGTTTCGCCATGCCGATGCGCATGGCTCCGCGCGACCGCGGAGGGCCGCACCCGCCCGCAACGGATCGCGTCGCCCGGTCGCTTGCCCCACACTTCGGGCATCGCTTCCTGCCGAAGGCCACACATGACTTCCTGGCTCCGCCGCAAGGACATCGACCGGATCACGGTGCATGAGGAAGGCCGACGGCTCACTCGCACGCTCGGCTGGCCGCATCTCGTCGCGCTCGGCATCGGCGCGATCGTCGGCACCGGCATCTACACGCTGATCGGCACCGCTGCAAACCTCGCGGGTCCAGCAGTGCTGCTGTCGTTCCTCGTCGCCGGCATCGTCTGCGCGTGCGCCGCGCTCGCCTACGCCGAGATGTCGACGATGATGCCGGCCGCGGGCAGCGCCTATACCTACAGTTACGCCGTGCTCGGCGAGGGCGTCGCGTGGATCGTCGGCTGGAGCCTGATCCTCGAGTATTCGCTCGTCGTAAGCGCGGTCGCCGTCGGCTGGTCGGGCTCGGTCGTGGAGTTCATGCGAGGGCTCGGCGTCGCGGTGCCGCAGGCTTTGGTCAGCGGTCCGCATGCGGGCGGGCTGGTCAACCTGCCGGCGGTGCTGATCGTGTTCGCGGTCGCGGGTTTGCTGATGCTGGGGACGCGGGAGAGCGCGACGCTCAACACGGTGCTCGTCATCGCGAAGGTGCTTGCGCTCGCGGTGTTCGTCGCCATCGCGCTGCCGCATTTCGACGCGGCCAACCTGCACCCGTTCATGCCGCACGGCTTCGCGAAGTCCACGGGCCCGGACGGCAAGGAGCACGGGGTGATGGCCGCTGCCGCGATCATCTTCTTTGCCTTCTACGGATTCGACGCGATCTCGACAGCCGCCGAGGAAGCGAAGAACCCGGCGCGCGACCTGAAGATCGGCATCATCGGTTCGATGGTGGGTTGCACGCTGATCTACGTGGTGGTCGCGCTCGCCGCGGTGGGCGCGATGCACTACACGGTATTTGCGCAGAGCCCTGCGCCGCTGGCGCTGATCATGCGCGAGATGGGCGAGGGCGGGGCCGCGAAGATCGTCGCCGGCGCGGCGGTGGTGGCGTTGCCGACGGTAATCCTGGCGTTCTTCTACGGGCAGAGCCGGATCTTCTTCGTGATGTCGCGCGACGGGCTGCTGCCGCGCGGATTGTCGAAAGTCAGCGTGCGCACCGGCACGCCGGTTGCTACGACGATGTTCACCGCCGTCATCGTTGCTGCGCTCGCCGGTGTTGCCCGGCTCGACGAGATCGCGGCGCTCGCCAATGCGGGCACGCTCGCCGCGTTCATCGCGGTGGCCGCCTGCATGCTGGTGCTGCGTCGCCGGGACGCTGCGCGCGCGAGGGTATTCCGGGCGCCCGCGGCATGGCTCATCGGGCCGGTGGCGATCCTCGGCTGCCTCTACCTGTTCTGGAGCCTGCCGGATCGCACCAAGGTCTGGTTCCTGATCTGGAATGCGATCGGCGTGGTCGTCTATGTCGTCTACAGCCGCCGCAACAGCCAGCTCGCGCGCGGACACCATGCCTGACGCTTCGTCCGTCGCTTCGTCCGTCACGTGACAGCCGACGCCCGCCCGCTTGCCGTCGCACTGATGGGCCCGACCGCCTCGGGCAAGACCGCATTGGCGATCGACTGGGCGCTGCGATTCCACGGCGAAGTGGTGAGCGTTGATTCCGCGCTCGTCTACCGTGGGCTCGACATCGGTGCGGCCAAGCCGTCGGTCGACGAGCGCCGTGGGGTCGCGCACCACCTGATCGACATCCGCGAACCCTGGCAACCGTATTCCGCCGCGGAATTCGCCGCGGATGCACTCGCCGCCGTGGACGCGATCGTGTCGCGCGGACGCCTGCCCATCCTCACCGGCGGCACCGGCCTGTATTTCCATGCGCTCCTGCACGGCCTGTCGCCGATGCCCGAAGCCGACGCAAGTGTTCGTGCCGCGATCGAGCGGGATGCGTCGGAGCGCGGCTGGGCCTCGATGCATGTCGAGCTCGCCGGCATCGACCCGGAGGCCGCGAGGCGCATACATCCGACGGATGCGCAACGCATCCAGCGCGCGCTCGAGGTGTGGCGGGTCAGCGGTCGCAGCATCACCGACTGGCGCCGTGAACGGCCGATGCAGCGTTTCCCGTGTCGCGTCCTCAAGATTGTCGCCGCGCCCGCATCACGCGCGGTCCTGCATGACCGCATCGAACAACGTTTCGACGCCATGCTCGACGCCGGCTTTCTCGACGAGGTGCGCCGCTTGCGCGCGCGGCCGGAACTCGCCGCGCACCCGCGCCCGCTCGACCTGCCCGCGATCCGCGCCGTCGGCTATCGCCAGGCCTGGGAGCATCTCGACGGCGCATTCGAAGCCGCCGAGCTGCGCGAGCGCGGCATCCACGCAACGCGCCAGCTCGCCAAGCGCCAGCTCACCTGGCTGCGTGGCGAGCTCGACGCGGTCACCGCCGACCCGTCGCTGGATCGGGCCCGGCTGGAGGCGCTGATCAGCGGTTTCCTGCGGCGCTAGCGCCGCCCGTGCACGTCGCAACCACGGGAAATCAGCGACGTTGCGCTACCATCGGACCGTCGCCGGGGTGGGGACAACCCAGGCGCACGGCCGGCTCCGTCGCGGCCGCCCATAACGAAAACAAATAGAAAGGTGGGGAAACAGGCAATGTCTAAGGGGCAATCTTTGCAGGATCCATTTCTCAACGCGCTGCGCCGCGAGCGGGTGCCGGTGTCGGTGTATCTGGTCAACGGCATCAAGCTGCAGGGCACGATCGAATCCTTCGACCAGTTCGTCGTGCTGTTGCGCAATACCGTGAGCCAGATGGTCTACAAGCACGCGATCTCGACGGTGGTACCGGCGCGCAACGTGCGCGTGGGGCCGGGTGGCGGCTTCGTGCAGCCGGGGGACGAAGGCGCGTCGGAGATTCCCGCGGAATGATGGCCATGCGGTTGGAGGTGCGGCATGTTTGAACGGTCGCGCAAGGGCGAGAACGCGCTGCTCATACAGCCGCATGCCGGTCCGCTGGACGAATCGGTGCTCGAGGAGTTCCAGGAACTCGCGCGTTCCGCCGGTGCGACGGTAGCCACGGTGGTCACCGCGCGCATCGACCGTCCCAACGCCGCCACGCTGATCGGCAGCGGCAAGCTCGAGGAAGTACTCGCCGCCGCCGAAGCGAGCGGCGCCGACCTGATCCTCGTCAACCACACGCTGAGCCCAGGGCAGGAGCGCAATCTCGAGCGCGCGCTCCAGCGGCGCGTGGTGGACCGTACCGGTCTGATCCTCGACATCTTCGCGCAGCGTGCGCGCAGTCATGAAGGCAAGCTGCAGGTGGAGCTCGCCCAGCTCAAGCACATGGCGACGCGGCTCGTGCGCGGCTGGACTCACCTCGAGCGCCAGCGCGGCGGTGCGATCGGCCTGCGCGGTCCGGGCGAGACGCAGCTTGAAACCGATCGCCGGTTGCTGCAGAAGCGCCTGGAGCAGTTGTCCAAGAAGCTCGACAAGGTCGAAGTGCAACGCACGCAGATGCGCCGCGCCCGCATGAAGGGCGAGTTGCCGCGCGTTGCGCTTGTCGGTTACACGAACGCCGGCAAGTCGACGCTGTTCAACGCCCTGACCGGCGCCGAGGCGTATGCGGACGACAAGCTGTTCGCCACGCTCGATCCCACCGTGCGACGCATCGACCTGCCGGGCTGCAGCGTGGTTCTCGCCGACACCGTCGGCTTCGTGCGCGACCTTCCGCATGACCTCGTCGCCGCGTTCCGTTCCACCCTGTCCGAGGCGCGCGACGCCGACCTGCTGCTGCACGTCGTCGACGCCGCCGATCCGCTTCGCACCGAGCGCATCGCGCAGGTGGACGCCGTGCTCAAGGAAATCGAGGCGAGCGACATTCCGCAGCTGCTCGTTTTCAACAAGATCGACCGGCTGGAAGACACGGCGCCGCGCTACGACCGCTTCGTCGAGGAACGGCCGCGCGTCTGGATCTCGGCGCGCGATTCGCTGGGGCTCGACCTGCTCGGTGAGGCGATCGGACAGGTGCTCGGCCTGGAACGTGTCACCGGGCGCATCCACCTGCCGAGCATGGCTGCACGCCTGCGCGGCCAGCTGTACGAACTCGGGGCGGTTCGCGCCGAGCGCGTCGAGGAGGACGGCTGGTGGCTGGACGTGGACATGGCGCACGCCGAGGCGAGCCGCATGGCGGCCGGCCCCGGCGGCCATGCGCTGATGCCGCTTTTGCCGCCGGATGTCGAACCGCCTCTTGGTTGAGGCGGCCGGACCCCCCACCTAGAATCCATCCCATTCCAAGCGCTGGCGAGAATGCCGCCCCTCGGAGGCGCGCCCCGTGCGCCCGGCGGCGGTACCGCAGCGCACCTCAGGAGCCCGCATGGCCTGGAACACGCCCGGCAGTGACAACGGCGAGCCCGGACGACCCCCGCGTCGCCCGCGCGGGTTCGCGCCCGCCGATCTGCTCGCCCGCCTGAAGATCCTGTTCGACGGCGCCGGCGGTCCGGTGCGCTGGGTTCCGCTGCTTCTGGGCATCTGGCTGGTCTTCAGCACGTTCGTGCTGGTGTCCGAGCAGCAGCGCGGTGTCGTGCTGCGTTTCGGGGAGTTCGCACGCGAGCTGGCGCCCGGCCCCCACTTCAAACTGCCATGGCCGATCGAGAGCGTGGCCAAGGTCAATGCGACCGAAATCAAGACGTTCACGCAGACGGTGCCGGTACTGACGTCCGACGAGAACATCGTGCACGTGGATCTGAACGTGCAATACCGCATCAAGGATCCGCAGCTTTACCTCTTCGGCACGCGCGACGCGGATGACGTGCTGAAGCAGGCGTCGCTGTCGACGGTGCGCGAGCTCGTCGGCCGCTCCAACCTGGACACCGTTCTCGGCTCGCGCAATTCGCTCGCGATTGCGGCGCGCACGCGGTTGCAGGCGTCGCTCGAGGCGTATCGAACGGGTCTTGCGGTCACAGAACTCAATCTGCCGAACGCGCGCCCGCCCGAGGAGGTCAAGCCAGCCTTCGACGACGTCAACTCGGCGCAGCAGGACAAGGATCGCGTGATCAGCGAAGCCCGCGCCTATGCCGCCAAGGTGATTCCGGAAGCGCGCGGCGAAGCCGCCCGCATCAGCGCCAGCGCCGAAGGTGAAAAGGCCTCGGCGATCGCGCGTGCAACCGGCGACGCGGAACGCTTTTCGCTGCTGGTCGAGCAATACAAGGCCGCGCCCGACGTCACCCGCAAGCGCCTGTGGCTTGAAACCGTGCAACAGGTGCTTGGCGAAAACCGCACGATCATCGGCGGCGACTCACGCCAACTGATCTATGTTCCGATGGCGCCGGCGCAGCCGGCAGCCAACCCCGTGGTGCCGCCGCTGCTCTCGCCGTCGCAGCCGCAGTCGGCGCCGGTATTGATGCCCGACGTGTTGCCCACCGTTACCGCGGACGAAGGCGGCCGAGGCCCGCGCCAGCCGCGTGCGCCGCGCGGCGCTGGAGAAGAGCGATGAGATATCCCGTGCTGATCGCCCTCGCAGTGGCGACGCTGCTCGCGTTGATGGGTTCGATGTTCGTGGTGCAGGAAGGGCATAGCGCGATCGTGCTGAACCTCGGGCGCCTCGCGCGTACCGATCTGGGCCCCGGACTGCACTTCAAGTTCCCGCTGGTCGAAACGCAGCTGACCTTCGATCGCCGCCTTGACGTGCTGCCCGCCGAGCCCGAGCGCTACCTCACGTCCGAACGCAAGGACATCAGCGTCGACTTCTTCGCGGTGGGTCGCATCGAGAACCTGCGTTCGTTCTATCGCGCGACCGGCGGCGACGAGCGCATCGCGATCGAGCGCCTCGCGCCGATCATCAAGGACGCGCTGCGCAACGAGATCAGCACGCGCACCCTGTCGCAGGTGGTTTCGGGCGACCGCGCGGGCATCGTCGCGGCGCAGTTGGCCGCGATCAATCGCGGCGCATCCACGTTGGGCGTTCACATCGTCGACCTGCGCATCAAGCAGATCGACCTGCCGACCGACAGCAAGGTGATCGGCGACGTCTACAGCCGCATGCGAGCCCAACGCCAGCAGGTGGCCAGCCAGCTTCGCGCCGAAGGCGCGGAGCAGGCGCAGCGCATCAAGGCCGACGCCGACCGCGACAGCGCGGTGCTGGTGGCCGAAGCCGAGCGCGACGCGCAGCAGCTGCGTGGCGAGGGCGATGCGCAGGCGGCGCGCCTGTATGCGGGTGCCGCCGAGAAGGACCCGGGCTTCTACGCGTTCCAGCGCAGCCTCGAGGCGTACCGGCACGCATTCTCCGGCGGCCAGACGGTGATCGTGGTCGACAAGTCGGACCCGTTCCTTCAGTACCTCAAATCCGACCGCTGATGGCGCGGGAGCTGTTGTCGGCGCTGTGCCTGGTCGCGGTCTTCGAAGGTCTGTTCCTGTTCCTCACGCCGGAGGGATGGAAGCGCACGGCCGAGCGGCTCTACGTGCTGACCAGCCTCCAGTTGCGCTTGTTTGGCGGCGCGGTCGTCATCGGCGGGCTGCTGTCGCTTTGGGCGGTTCGCGGCTGAACGACGATCAGGCTGGCCCCGGCGGACGGAAACCCGGAGAATGCACAAAAGCCGGACGGGGAGACCCGCCGGCTTTTCTCGTGTCTGCGGTCCGCCACGGTGGATCGGTCGATGGAAGTCGCGCCCGGTGGCGCGACATGGCGCGCTGCCGCGTGTCCATCGATGCCGCGCGTCGACGTGGCGGGGCGCTCACTTTGCAGCGAATCCGGAGAGTGCGATGGGTCAGTCGGTCGTGGTGTTGGGCGCCCAGTGGGGTGACGAAGGCAAGGGCAAGATCGTCGACCTGCTGACTCAGGACATCGGCGCGGTCGTGCGCTTCCAGGGCGGCCACAACGCCGGGCATACGCTGGTGATCGCCGGCAAGAAGACGGTGCTGCACCTGATCCCGTCCGGCATCCTGCGCGACGACGCGCTCTGCCTGATCGGCAATGGCGTCGTGCTGCACCCGGGGGCGCTGCAGAAGGAAATCGCCGAGCTCGAGGGCAACGGTGTCGAAGTGCGTTCGCGCCTGAAGATATCGCCGGCGACGCCGATCATCATGCCGTACCACATCGCGCTCGATCAGGCGCGCGAGAAGGCTGCAGGCGGCAAGGCGATCGGCACCACGGGGCGTGGCATCGGCCCGGCCTACGAGGACAAGGTCGCGCGTCGTGGCATCCGCGTCGCGGACCTGCATTACCCGCAGGAGCTGGCCGAAAAGCTGCGCGCGGCGCTCGACTATCACAACTTCGTGCTCACCAAGTACCTGGGCGCGGAGGACGTGGATTTCCAGCAGACGCTCGACGAAGCGCTCGCGTTCGGCGAGTACGTGGAACCGATGAAGGCCGACGTGGCAGGCATCCTTCACGAGCTTCGCAAGCAGGGCAAGCGCGTGCTGTTCGAGGGCGCGCAGGGCTCGCTGCTCGACATCGACCACGGCACGTATCCGTACGTGACGTCCTCGAACACGACGATCGGTGGCGCGCTCGCCGGTACGGGCGTCGGCGCCGATGCGATCGACTACGTGCTGGGCATCGCCAAGGCCTATGCAACGCGCGTGGGTGGCGGCCCGTTCCCCACCGAACTCGACGACGAAGTCGGGCAGGGCATCCGCGACCGCGGCCAGGAATACGGCGCAACGACGGGGCGCCCGCGCCGGTGCGGCTGGATGGACATCGTCGCGCTCAAGCGCGCGGTGGCCATCAACGGCATCAGCGGCCTTTGCATCACCAAGCTCGACATCCTCGACGGCATGGAGAAGCTGAAGATCTGCATCGCCTACCAGTACCGCGGCAAGCGCACCGAATACGCGCCGCTCGATGCCGGCGGCTGGGAAGAGTGCACGCCCGTGTATCTGGAATTCCCGGGCTGGCAGGAGAGCACCGCAGGCATTACCGAATGGGACAGGCTGCCGCCGGCGGCGCGCGCGTATCTGCGTGCGCTGGAGGAACTGGCCGGCTGCCCGCTGGCGATCGTGTCGACCGGGCCGGACCGCGACGCGAACATCGTGTTGCAGGATCCCTTCGCGTAGCAGCTGCGGTGCGTTCGGCTACGGGGCCGCCTGCGGGCGGCTTCGTCGTTTGCGTCGATCGTTGGTGTCGCCGTGCGAGCGGGTCGCGGAGTTTCCCGGCCGGCGCGAGCGAAGCATCGCCGCGGGGCCATGTCCGCATCGACGCGGCGCGCCGGAAGCGGTGGGGGTGGCCGCGACGCGTTGCGCGGACGCGCGAATTTCGCGTGGGGGCGAGGCGCTTCCACGTGCCGCGTACGATCGCTCCCGAACGGCGCGATGATCAGCGCCGGGATGTCGAACCTCGCCGCGACGCGTGCGTGCACGCGAGTGATCGACGCCTGGCCCAGGCAAGCCCACCCCACCCGGCCACCCGTAACGAAGCCATGACCGTTTCCGACCAGGAAGTGCAGGCATACGTCGACGGCGAACTCGCGCCGCCGGACATCGCGCGTGTCGAGGCCGCCATCGCGGCGGACGTGCTTGTCGCAGCGCGGGTCGAACGCGCGAGGCGACTTCGAGGACCGGGCCGGGCCGCATTCGACACTGCGCCGCAACCCGCGCCGTCGCGGCTGGAGGGTCTTCTCGTTCGGGACGCGCGTGCTCGCGACTCAGCCGATCGGGATCCCGGTGCGGCGGGCGCGTCCAAGCCGCACGCGTCGCGGTGGCGCATTCCGGCAATTGCACTGGCCGCGCTCGTCGCCGCGCTCGCCATCGGGAACCGGCTGCGCAAGCCGGAAACGCAGGTCGAGTGGCGCGACACCCGGTTCGTGGCGAGCGCCGAGCTCGCCCGTCGGCTGGATAACGCACTTGCCGGCTCGCCCGACGCCGCAGCCCCCGTCCGAATCGAACTCACCTTCCGCGACAGCCGCGGTCGGGTGTGCCGAAGCTTCGTGTCCGGTGCGTGGCACGTCGCCGGGCTCGCATGCCGCGAGGGCGGCAGTTGGACATTGCCGGTCGTCGGCGCGCTCGATGCCAGCGGCAGCGCGGCGACGAACGCCTCATCGACCGCGATGCCCGCCGAAGTCCTCGTGGCGATCGACGAACGCATGCGGGGCGGCGCATTCGACGCGGTGCAGGAGCGGCGCGCCCGCGCATCCGGTTGGCGCTGACAAGCGCGTCGCGTGCACTTGTGCCTAACGTCGACGGCCTACCCTCGGAGCGATGGAGATGGACACGCCGATGCGTCGCCGGCAACGGGCGCGATTTGCGATCTCGCTGCTTGTGCCGCTTGCCTGCAGCGGTTGCGAAATGCTCGGCGCGATCTTCTACACGCCGGGCCTGCGCCTGATCGTGCTGATTGTCGTCGCCATCGCGGTGGCTGGCGCGCTCGTGTCGCGCAGCAAGCGACCCTAGTCGTCGAAGCGGTGCACGTCCTGCGCGATGCGCGCCACCTCGTCGGCTGCGTGGCTCACGTAGATCATCGGAAGGCCGCTCTCGTCGCGGACGCCCTGCAGGTACGGCAGCAGCTCTTCGCGGCGGTCCGGGTCCAGCATCGAGAGCGGCTCGTCCAGCAGCAACAGCCGCGGCTGGGACAGCAGCGCGCGGCCCAGCGCGATCCGTTGCACCTCGCCGCCGGAAAGGCCGGTGATGCGCCGCTGCATGAGCGGGCCGAGCGCGAGCAGGGCGGCGACGTCGTCCAACGTAAAGCCGCCGGCATTGCTTCGCGCGCCGTAGAGCAGGTTACGGCGCACGTCGAGATGCGGAAACAATCGGCCGTCCTGGAACACGTAACCGATTCGGCGCCGGTGCGGCGCGACGTCGACGCCGCGCGCCGCATCGAACAGCGTTTCGCCCGCGATGGCGATATGTCCGCGCGCGGGTCGCAACAGCCCGGCGACCGCGTGCAGCACCGAGGTCTTGCCGCTGCCCGATGCACCCACGAGCGCGAGTACCCGCGCGTCGCTCTCGATCCGCAGCCTGCGCTCGAAGCTGCCACGGCGCAGCGTTACGTCGATGGAGTGGACGACATCGCTCACGTTGCCGGCTCGCGTCGCTGCCGTTGCAGCAGGGCTTCGGCTGCCAGCATCGCCAGCAGTGAAATCGCAACGGATACGCCGCACAGCGCCCACACGCGCGACTCGGCACCGGGCACCTGGAGCAATGCATAGATCGCCGATGAAAGCGTCTGTGTCTCGCCGGGAATGCTCGAAACGAACGTGATGGTGGCGCCGAATTCGCCGACCGCCTTCGCGAACCCGAGTACCGCGCCGGCCACGATGCCCGGCCACGCGAGTGGCATCGTCACGTCGGCGAACGCGCGCAGCGGCGATGCGCCGAGCGTCGCCGCTGCATTTTCGAGTCGCACGTCGACACCCTCGAGCGACAACCGGATCGCGCGCACCATCAGCGGGAACGCCATCACGGCGCAGGCCAGTGCGGCGCCCGTCCAACGGAACGCGAACGTGATGCCGAGCGTGTCGTGCAGCCATGCGCCGGCGACGCCACGCAGGCCGAACACCCGCAACAGGACGAAACCCGTGACAACCGGCGGCAGCACCAGCGGCAGGTGCACCAGCGCGTCCAGCAGCAATCGCCCCGGGAAGCGTCGGCGCGCGAGCAGCCAGCCCACGGCAACCGCAGGCGGCAGGCTGGCGAGCGTGGCGAGGGTCGCGACCTTCAGGCTCAACGCGACAGCCGCAGCTTCGTCGGGCGTCAGCATCATGCCGGCGGCAGGAAACCGTGCCGACGAAAGATCGCCTGGCCTGCGGGCGAACGCAGCCATGCGACGAAACCGGCGGCCTGCGGATGCCGGCTCGCCGCGACGCGCGCGGCCGGGTAGGCGATCGGTGCACGCGGATCGGCCGGAAGCCGCGCGAGTACGCGAACGCGCGGTTCCGCGAGCGCATCGGTCGCATACACGATACCCAGCGCCGCTTCGCCACGGGCGACCAGCTCGAGCGCGGCGCGCACATTTTCCGCCTCGACCACCCGGCCTTGCAGCGGCGCCCACATGTCCAGCGACTGCAGCACCGCGCGTGCATAGCGACCGGCGGGGACACTCGCCGTCAACGCCAGTGCGATGCGGCCGTCGCGTCCCAGGCGCGGGCGCAGGTCGAGCCCGCGACGGGGCGTGATCGGCAACGCTTCGCGCGACGCCGGCGCGATCAGCACGAGCGCGTTGCCTGCGACGTCGCGCCGCGTGCGCGCGTCGATCAGGTGTTCCTTCTGCACGACGTCCATCCAGTCGCGATCGGCGGAGATGAATACGTCCGCCGGCGCGCCTTCCTCCACCTGCCGGGCCAGTGCGGAACTGGCGCCGTAACTGATGCGCACCGGAACCGCGTGCGTGCGGCCGTAGAGCGCGCCTGCTTCGTCCAGCGTTTCCTTCAGGCTCGACGCCGCGAAAACGGTGAGCGGCGCGGCGGCCCGCGCAGCCGTCGCGAAAGCGAGCGCAGCACAAACAAGCAGGGCGAACCGGGTGAGCGCAGCCATCGGGGCAGCCGGCGACGAAGTTGGCCGCATTAGACCAGACACGCCTTCACCCCGCCGCCTGCACCGCCATCGTCCAATACAGCTGCTGGACAGCGAGAGGCACATGACCCACGACATCGGATCCCGGGCCGGCGGCGAGCCGGCGCGACGCGACGCCTTCGTGCGCGTGCGCGGCGCACGCGAGCACAACCTCAAGGATGTCAACGTCGACATCCCGCGCGATGCCCTCGTGGTGTTCACGGGCGTCTCCGGCTCCGGCAAGTCGTCGCTTGCGTTCGGCACGCTGTATGCCGAGGCACAGCGGCGGTACTTCGAATCGGTGGCGCCGTACGCGAGACGGCTGATCGACCAGGTCGGCGTGCCCGACGTGGACTCGATCGAAGGCCTGCCGCCGGCGGTGGCGTTGCAGCAGCAGCGCGGCGCGTCGAGTGCGCGGTCGTCGGTGGGCAGCGTGACCACGCTGTCGAGCCTGGTGCGCATGATGTATTCGCGCGCCGGCAGCTATCCGCCCGGGCAGGCGATGCTCTACGCGGAGGACTTCTCGGCCAACACGCCGCAGGGCGCGTGCCCGGGCTGCCACGGGCTCGGCTACGTGTACGAGGTCACCGAGGCCTCGATGGTGCCGGATCCGTCGCTGTCGATCCGCGATCGCGCGATCGCGTCGTGGCCGCCTGCATGGCACGGCCAGAACCTGCGCGACATCCTGGTCACGCTGGGCTACGACGTCGACCGGCCGTGGAAGGACCTGCCCCGGAAGGACCGCGACTGGATCCTCTATACGGATGAATCGCCGACGGTGCCCGTGTTCCCGGGCTTCACGCCGGCCGAGACGCGGTCGGCCATCAAGCGCAAGCTCGAGCCCGCCTACATGGGCACGTTCACCGGCGCGCGCCGGTACGTGCTGCACACGTTCGCGAACACGCAGAGCGCGTTGATGAAGCGCCGCGTGGCGCGTTTCATGACGGGCAGCGCGTGCCCCGTGTGTGATGGAAAACGGCTCAAGCGCGAGGCGCTGTCGGTGACCTTTGCGGGCGTCGACATCGGCACCCTGTCGCAGTTGTCGTTCGACCGCTTGGTGGATCTGCTGCGTCCCGTTGCCGAGGGCCGCTTCGACGACGTTCCCGCCGTTTCGCATGGCGATGCACGCGGCGCCAAAGCCACCAGACGCGACCGCGCCCAACGCAGCGCCGCCGGCAAGGCCACGCACGCCGCAGCGCCCGATATCCATCGCACGGCGACGTTGTCGGAAGAGAAGCGCATTGCCGCGCAACGCATCGCGACCGATCTGGTGGCGCGCATCGGCACCTTGCAGTCGCTCGGCCTGGGCTACCTCTCGATGGACCGTGCGACGCCCACGCTGTCGCCCGGTGAACTGCAGAGGCTTCGGCTTGCCACGCAGATCCGTTCGAACCTGTTCGGCGTGGTCTACGTACTCGACGAGCCCTCCGCCGGCCTGCATCCGGCCGACAGCGAGGCCCTGTTCGACGCGTTGCGGGAGCTACGCGACGGTGGCAATTCGATCTTCGTGGTCGAGCATGACCTGGCGATGATGCGTCGCGCCGACTGGCTGGTCGACGTCGGCCCGGGCGCAGGCGAGCGCGGCGGCGAGGTGCTCTACAGCGGCGAACCGGCCGGACTGGAGGCGATCCCGTCGTCGGAAACCGCGCGTTATCTGTTCGAACACGTGTCGCCGCCGGCGCGCGCGTATCGCCCGCCGACGGGTTGGCTCGAGCTGCGCGACGTGCATCGCAACAACCTGCACGCGATCGACGCACGGATCCCGCTGGGCGTGCTCACGTCGGTCACGGGTGTATCCGGTTCCGGCAAGTCGAGCCTGATCAGCCAGGCGCTCGTGGACCTCGTGTGCGGCCATCTCGGCCACGAACCCGAGGACGAAGAGCCGGAGGCCGACGAAGGACCCAGCCTCGCGCAACGCACGCGGGGTCACCTGCGCGGGGACCTCGACGCGATCCGCCGGCTGGTGCGTGTCGACCAGAAGCCGATCGGCCGCACGCCCCGGTCGAACCTCGCGACGTACACCGGCCTGTTCGACCATGTGCGCAAGCTGTTCGCCGCGACGCCCGATGCACGCAAGCGCCGCTTCGATGCGGGGCGCTTCTCCTTCAACGTCGCCAAGGGTCGCTGCGCGACCTGCGAAGGCGAAGGCTTCGTCAGCGTCGAGCTGCTGTTCATGCCGACCGTCTACGCGCCTTGCCCGACGTGTCATGGCGCCCGCTACAACGAGGCGACGCTGGCGGTGCGCCTGGACGGCAAGAACATCGCGGAAGTACTTGCGCTCAACGTCGAGGAGGCGGCCGAATTCTTCGCCAACCACCCGGCGGTGCGGCGGCCGCTTGAGCTCCTTCGCGAGATCGGGCTGGGCTACCTGCGGCTCGGACAGCCGGCCACGGAGCTATCGGGCGGCGAAGCGCAACGCATCAAGCTGGCGACCGAACTGCAGCGCAACCAGCGCGGCCGCGCGCTCTACGTCCTGGACGAACCGACGACGGGCCTGCACGCCGCCGACGTCGATCGCCTTATGCGTCAGCTGCACGGACTGGTGGACGCGGGCAACACCGTGGTGCTGGTCGAACACGAAATGCGCGTGGTGGCGCAGAGCGACTGGGTGATCGATGTCGGCCCCGGCGCTGGCGACGACGGCGGCAAGCTCGTCGCGTGCGGCACGCCCGCGGAACTGGCGGCGCGTGCCGAAAGCCGCACCGCGCCTTACCTCGCCGAGGTCATGGCCCGCGCGCGCCCGTAGCCGGTTCGTCGCAACGGGCAACGTCGGCGATCGGTGACGGGGCCTGCCCGGGCACCTCGGTGGGCACGGCGACTTCATTTGGACCCGGGCGCAGCATCCGTGATTTCCGCCAGCCGCCGAACACGTAGTAGGCCACCGAGCCAAGCATCGCGACGATCGCGCTCGCGGGGAAACTCCACCAGATCGCATCGGCCCCCATGCGGGGCTGCAGCAGCGAGGCGAACGGAACCCGGACGCCCCAGAGCGCGATCGCCAGGATGATCAGCGGCGGGATCACGGCGCCCGTAGCGCGGACCACGCCCGACAGCACGAACGTGACGCCGAAGAACAGGAAGGAGGCGACGACGATCGGATTGAGGTGGATCGCGATGGCCAGCGCCGGGCTGCCGTCGGGCAGGAACAGCGACAGCGTGTGCCGGTCGAACAGGATCAGCGGGATGATCAGCGCGCCCGTCATCAGGAAGTTGAACAGCACGCCTGACTTGGCCGTCGAATGCACGCGGTCCCAGCGGCCCGCACCCACGTTCTGTCCGGCCATCGACGAGCAGGCCGCGCCGATCGCCATGGCCGGCATCTGCACGTACGTCCACAGCTGCAACGAAGCACCGTACGCGGCCGCGGTGTCGACTCCGTGCTTGTTGACCATGGTGATCATCGCCAGCATGGCGACCGAGATCAGCATCATCTGCAAGCCGATCGGAATCCCCTTGACGATGAGGGACTTCAGCACCGCGAGATTCGGCCTGTAGAGCCCGCGTTCGTGGCGGCTGATCCACAGGCGATGCTTCTTGTGGCGCAGCCACAGCAGCAATGCGCCAAGGCTTACGGCGTTCGCGATGAGCGTGGCCGTCGCGGCGCCGGCGATGCCCATGCGCGGGAACGGGCCGAGTCCGAACAGCAGCACCGGATTGAAGCCGATGTCGAGCGCGACGGTGAGCAGCAGGAACAGGAACGGCGTGCGCGTGTCGCCGGAGCCGCGCAGGATCGCCGTGATAAAGGTGAAGGCGTACAGGAACGGCAGCGCGAGGAAGATGATCCTGAGATAGGCCTCGGCAAACGGCAGCGCGGCCGGCGGCGTGTCCATCAGCGCGAGCAGGTGTCGCGACAGCGGCAGGCCGATCGCGGCGATGACGATCGACAGGCCGATGAAGAACGTGGCGCTCGTGCCGATCACGCTGCGTGCCTGCTTCAGGTCGCCGCGACCGATGGCCTGCGCCACGAGGATGCTCGCCGCCATGCCGATGCCGAACACGGCACCGAGCAGCAGGAACATCACGTTGTTCGCATTGGCGGTGGCGGTAAGCGCCTGCTCGCCCAGGAATCGCCCGACCCACACCGCATTGACCGAGCCGTTGAGCGACTGCAGCACGTTGCCGCCGAGGATCGGCAAGGCGAAGCGGAACAGCGTGCCGGCGATGGGCCCCTGCGTGAGGTCGTGACGTGGACCGGCCATTCGTGCCTCCGAAGCGGGCTGGAAGGGTACCTGCTGGGGCGTGCAGGCGGCGGAATTCCGTGCGGGCGTCGCGCATGGGTGTTGCCACGCGCGCGTTGAGAGCGGATGCGGCGACGACGTTTGCCACAGTCGGACCGGGCGCGCGACCCGTCGCTCTAGGCACACGCATCGCGCATCACGGGGCGCGGACCGGCGGTTGCCGGCTCGGGCAACTGCGGTTGTGGCCGGGTACCTGCACGACGTGGGATGCCCGCCACCTCGAACTCCCGGAACGAGCGCATGTACGCGCGAGGAAAGCCGGCATCGGCGCCGCGGGGTAGTGCCCACACGCGCTCGGCACGCGCGACCACGATGAGCTGCGTCCCGACGCTTTGGCCAAATGAACACGCGCGGTTGCCATGCCGATAACAACGGCGTGGATAGCGTTGATCGAGCTCCCGTCAAGCAATCGCGCAGCAGCACCGGGAGCAGGACGATCACCGGCAACAGCCCGGGTGGTGCCGGTGCCCGGCGGAAGCAGTGCTTCGACTTCCGCGACCGACTTTCCCCAGCACAGGAATCAGATCATGGCCAGCAACAAGAACCAGGGCGGCAAGAAGGGTGGCGGTTTCGGCAGCATGGATCCAAAACGCCAGCGCGAGATCGCGTCGCAGGGCGGCCGCGCCGCGCATGAAAGCGGCCACGCCCACGAATTCGATTCGAAGGAAGCACGCGAGGCCGGCCGCAAGGGCGGCGAAGCGGTGAGCCAGGACCGCGAACACATGTCCGAGATCGGCCGCCTGGGCGGCGAAGCCGCGCGCAGTGGCGGACCCAAGAGTCCGCAGCAAGGCGGTCGCAGTGGTGAACAACATGGCGGCAATCACTGACCGATCGCGACGCAAGAAAAAGCCCCGCACTGCGGGGCTTTTCCACTCGCGCCGTGCGAGCCTACATGACGTTCGGTTCGCTGAACGCCTCCGGTTCGCCATCGAACGCTTCGATCGGCACGCACGAACAGAACACGTTCTTGTCGCCGTAGACATTGTCGACGCGCGCCACCGGCGGCCAGTACTTGTGCTGGCGAAGTACCGCCAGCGGGAATGCCGCGAGTTCGCGCGGATATGCATGCGTCCACTCGCTGCCCGCGACCATCGTCGCGGTATGCGGGGCGTGGCGCAGCGGATTGTCCTCGCTGTCCATGCGTCCGTCCTCGACCGCGCGGATCTCATCGCGGATCTGGATCATCGCGTCGACGAATCGGTCGAGCTCGTGCAGCGACTCGCTTTCGGTCGGCTCGACCATCAGCGTGCCCGCAACCGGGAAGCTCAGCGTCGGCGCGTGGAAACCGAAGTCGATGAGGCGCTTGGCGACGTCTTCCGCCGAAATGCCGGTGGCGTCCTTGATCGGGCGCAGGTCGAGAATGCATTCGTGCGCAACGAGGTGGTTGCGGCCCGAATACAGCGTCGGGTAGTGCGGCTCGAGGCGCCTGGCGATGTAGTTCGCGTTGAGCAGGGCCACCTGCGTCGCGCGACGCAGCCCTTCGGCGCCCATCATCGTTATGTACATCCAACTGATCGGAAGGATGGAGGCGGAGCCGAAGCTCGCCGCCGACACCATGCCGACATCGCCATCGCCACCGAACACGCGCGGAAGGAACGGCGCCAGATGCGACTTCACAGCGCATGGGCCGACGCCCGGGCCGCCGCCGCCGTGCGGAATGCAGAACGTCTTGTGCAGGTTGAGGTGGCTGACGTCCGATCCCCACTTGCCGGGCTTGGCGACGCCAACCAGCGCATTCATGTTCGCGCCATCGGTGTAAACCTGCCCGCCGTGCTGGTGCACGATCTCGCAGATTTCCACCACGTCTTCCTCGAACACCCCGTGCGTGGACGGGTAGGTCATCATGATCGCGGCAAGGCGATCGCTGTATTTCTCGGCCTTGGCGCGGATGTCGTTGACGTCGACGTTGCCGTTGGCATCGCACTTGGTGACGACGACGCTCATCCCGCACATCTGCGCGGACGCCGGGTTGGTGCCGTGCGCGGATTCCGGAATCAGGCAGATGTCGCGATGCGGCTCACCACGCGAGCGGTGGTAGGCACGGATCGCCAGAAGGCCCGCGTACTCGCCCTGCGCGCCGGAGTTCGGTTGCAGGCTGACCGCGTCGTAGCCGGTGATCTCGACCAGCATCTGCTCCAGCGTGGTGATGAGCTCGAGGTAACCGGCGGCCTGGTCGGCGGGCGCCAGCGGGTGGATGTTCGCGAACTCCGGCCACGTCACCGGGATCATCTCCGCGGTGGCATTGAGCTTCATTGTGCAGCTGCCCAGCGGGATCATCGTGCGATCGAGTGCGAGGTCCTTGTCGGACAGCATGCGCATGTAGCGCAGCAGTTCGTGCTCGCTGTGGTGCGTGTTGAACACCGGATGCGAGAGGAACGAAGAGGTGCGCCCCAGGGCTTGCGGAAGCGCATCGTCGGTCGCGGCATCGAGCGCGTCGATATCCGCGATCTCCGCGCCGAACAGGCGGGCAAGGGCGACGACGTCCTCGCGGGTCGTGGTTTCGTCGAGGCTGATGCCGACGCTGCCGCCATCGATCGCGCGCAGGTTGATGCCGGCCTCGACCGCCGCGTCATGCAGCGAGTTCGCGTCCACGTCGGTGACGTGCAGGGTGTCGAAGAAGTTGCCGCCGACGCTCCGGCCCGCCGCGCGCAGCGACGCGGCCAGGATCGCGGCGAGACGATGCACGCGGCGGGCGATACGCGTGAGCCCGTCCGGACCGTGATACACGGCATACATGCTCGCCATCACTGCCAGAAGTACCTGTGCAGTGCAGATGTTGCTGGTCGCCTTTTCGCGACGGATATGCTGCTCGCGGGTCTGCAGCGTGAGGCGGTAGGCCTTCTTGCCTTCGGCATCGAGCGAGACGCCGATCAGGCGGCCCGGCATGGAGCGCTTGAACGCGTCGCGGCAGGCCATGAACGCCGCATGCGGACCGCCGAACCCGAAAGGCACGCCGAAGCGCTGGCTGTTGCCGACGACGATGTCCGCCCCCCATTCACCAGGTGCCGCTATCAACGTGAGCGCGAGGAGGTCAGTTGCCGCCGACACCAGCCCACCGCGCGCATGCACAGCGTCGGCAAGTGCGCGGTAATCGCGGATTTCGCCGAACGTGGTGGGGTATTGCAGCAGGATGCCGAAGGCGTCCGTGTCGATCGCCTGCGCGTCGTCACCGATGACCAGTTCGATGTCCAGCGGCTCGGCGCGCGTGCGCAGCACTTCGATCGTCTGCGGGTGTACGCCGTTCGACACGAAGAAGACGTTCGACTTCGACTTGGCCGAGCGCTTCGCCAGCGTCATCGCTTCGGCTGCCGCCGTGGCCTCGTCCAGCAGCGAGGCATTCGCGATTTCCATGCCGGTGAGGTCGGCGACCATCGTCTGGAAGTTGATCAGCGCTTCCATTCGTCCTTGCGAGATCTCGGCCTGGTACGGCGTGTATGCCGTGTACCACGCGGGGTTCTCGAGGATGTTGCGCAGGATGACGTTCGGCGTCTGCGTGCCGTAATAGCCCTGGCCGATGAAGCTGCGGAAGACGGTGTTGCGGTCGGCGATGCGGCGAATCGCGGCCAGCGCCTCGACCTCGGTGATCGGCTCGGCGAGCGCGAGCGGGTGCGTCGAACGGATGGAGCCGGGAACGATGGCGTCGGTGAGCGATTCAAGCGAGTCGTGACCGACGGTGCGCAACATGTGCGCGATCTCGGCATCGTTCGGGCCGATGTGGCGCTCGATGAAGCCGTCGTGGTGCTCGAGTGTGCGAAGGGAGGCGGGCTTGGTCATGGCGAAGGTCTTGGCACGGCGCTGCGGCCGCGGGAGGGGGTGCCTAGGTGATCGCCACGGCCTGCGCCGCACGTCGACCACCAGCCCGCCGGCCTCACGGCCGACGTGCGCTCGCGGGCGCGCAGCTCACGCTGCTGGAAAGCCCCGCTTGCCCCCTCTGTCCTTCTGCCTGAGAGTTTGGACGCGCCAGAACGCCGCGCGTCTTGCCCCTTCGGCGCCGGCGCTTGCCCGAGGGCAGGCCGATCTCTCCAGAGTGTGTGCAGCCGGCGGTGTGGGGGCCTGAGCGATTCCGGGCGATTGCGCCTTCGGCAGCGGGGCGAACCCGCTTCTCCCACCGGTTGCTTCGGCGCCGATTGTAGCCCGCCCACCGGGCCGGCCGCAGCCCGACCGCGCCCGGTTCAGGTCTCCGTGCGTTTGACGAAGCGGTTCAGGCTGCCGCTTCGTCGGCCGCCTGCAACTGCAGCTGCCAGAGCTGGGCGTAATGCCCGAGCGACGCGACCAGATCTTCGTGCGTTCCCTGCTCGACGATTCGCCCTGCATCCATCACCAGGATGCGATCGGCGTTCATCACGGTCGAAAGGCGGTGGGCGATGACCAGCGTCGTGCGGCCTTCGGCGATTCGTTCCAGTTCGGCCTGGATCGCCTTTTCCGAACGCGAATCGAGCGCGGACGTGGCTTCGTCGAAGATCATGATGGCCGGGTTCTTGAGCAACGCGCGGGCGATCGCGACGCGCTGTTTCTCGCCGCCCGATAGCTTCAGGCCGCGCTCGCCCACTTCCGTCTCGTAGCGGTCGGGCATCGCCATGATGTAGGAGTGGATGTGCGCCGCCTGCGCGGCCGCCTCGACTTCCTCGCGCGTCGCATCGGGGCGCCCGTACAGGATGTTGTAGTAGATCGTGTCGTTGAACAGCACGGTGTCCTGCGGCACCGTTGCGATCGCGGCGCGCACCGATCCCTGCGTGAGATCGCGCAGGTCGTGTCCATCGATGCTGATGCCACCACCGTCGGGGTCGTAGAAGCGGTACAGGAGCCGCGCGAGCGTCGACTTGCCGGAACCCGAATGGCCCACCACGGCGACCGTCTGGCCGGGACGAATCTCGAAGTCCACGCCCTTGAGGATTTCGCGTCGCGGGTCGTAGGCGAAATGCACGTCGTTGAAGCGCACGTGCGCCCTGCGGGTGGCGAGCGGCACCGCGCCAGGGCTGTCCTGCACGTCGAGCTTCTCGTCCAGCAGCCCGAACAGGCGCTCCATGTTGGTGAACGCCTGCTTGATCTCGCGATACATCATCCCGAGGTAGTTGAGCGGCGCCGCCAGCTGCAGCAGGTAGGCGTTGACCAGCACCAGGTCGCCGATGCTGAACTGCCCGGCCACCACGCCGGCGGACGCACGCCACATCAGCGCGGTGACGCCGAGCGAGACGACGATGGTCTGTCCGACGTTGAGCACCGCGAGCGACTTCAGGCTCATCACCGTCGCCTCTTCAACGGTGCGCAGGTTCTCGTCGTAGCGCGTGGCTTCGTGCTCTTCGTTGTTGAAGTACTTGACCGTCTCGTAGTTGAGCAGCGAATCGACGGCGCGCGCGTTCGCCTTCGTGTCGGCCTCGACCTTCGCGCGGTAGTAGCGCGTGCGCCACTCGGTCACGGCGAACGTCCAGCCGATGTAACCGGCCAGCGTGAGCAGAGTGATCGCACCGAACGTCCATCCGTAGCGATAAACGAGATAACCGGTGACCAGCGACACCTCGAGGATCGTCGGGATGATGGTGTAGATCGTCCAGTCGAGCAGGTCGGTGATCGCGGTTCCGCCGCGCTCGACGTCACGCGAGACGCCGCCGGTTCGCCGTGACAGATGGAACTTCAGGCTCAGCGCATGCAGGTGGCGGAACACCTTGAGCGTCACCTCGCGCGCGGTGCGTGCCATCACCCGGGCGAACACCACCTGGCGCAGCTCGGTGAAGAAGTTCACGCCGACGCGCGCCGCGCCGTAAGCAACAAGCAGCAGCACCGGAAGCGCGCGCAGGCTCGGCTGGATGTCGAGCGAGTCGACGATGTGCTTGAGCAGCATCGGTACCGTGAGCCCGAGCAGCTTGGCCACCAGCAGGCAGGCGATCGCGAAGACGATGCGCGCCACGTGCGGCTTCAGGTAGGGCAGCAGGGCGCGGAGGATGCCGAGGTCGCTGCGCTGCGTGCCGCGCGCGGCGACGCTCAGGGGGGATGGAGAAGTCATCCACCCAACGTAAGCCCGCATTGCCACCCGAACAACCCGCGCGGAGCCGATGGCCCGTTCCACGGACGGCGTTAACCGGGCGGCACGAGGTCGCTGCGTTTACCCTAGCCCGCCGTATCGACGCCGCCCCATGACGCCCGCCGCCCGGCTCTCGACGCGCCGTCTCGCCTTGCTGCTCGGGGGCCTGGCGATGTTCGGCCCGTTTTCGATCGACACCATCTTCCCGGCGTTCCCGTCGATCGGCGTGCAACTCGGCGCCGATCCAGTGGCGATGCAGCAGACGATCAGCGTGTACCTGATCGCGTATGCACTGATGAGCATCGTGCACGGACCGCTGTCCGACGCGGTCGGCCGACGCCGCGTGATCCTGGGTGGCCTGCTCGTGTTCGCGGCGGCATCGGCCGGTTGCGCGTTGTCGAGGGACCTGCCGACGCTGCTGGCGTTCCGGGCACTGCAGGGGCTGTCGTCCGGCGTCGGGCTGATCGTCGGACGGGCCGTGATCCGCGACGTGCTGCAAGGCCACGACGCACAGCGGCTGATGAGCCAGGTGTCCATGATCTTCGGGATCGCGCCGGCGATCGCTCCCGTCATCGGTGGCTGGATCCTGGGCTGGAGCCGCTGGCCGATGATCTTCTGGTTCCTTGTCGTGTTCGCGCTGGTGCTCGTTGCCGCAGCGTGGCTCGTATTGCCGGAGACTCATCCGCCTGCGTCCCGATTGCCGTTGGTGCCGCGCTCCCTCCTGCGGGACTACGCGGCGATCTTCGTCAACCCGCGCTTCCAGCGGCTGGCCGCGGCGGCGGCGTTCAACTTCTCCGCGCTGTTCCTGTACATCGCGTCCGCGCCGGTGTTCGTTCTGGAGCTGCTGCGGCTGCGCGGTCGTCATCTGGACCAGACGCAGTTCGCGTGGTTCTTCGTGCCGACGATCGGCGGAATGATCCTCGGCGCGTTCGTCTCGGGACGGGCGGCGGGCAGGCTCGGTGGCGATCGCCTCGTGCGCATCGGATTCGCCGCCAGCGGCATCGCGATGCTCTACGACGTGATCTACAACATCGTGGTGCCCGTGCCGAGCGTCCCTTGGGCGCTGGTGCCGATGAGCCTGCATGCGTTCGGCATCGCACTCGTGTTCCCGGTGCTGACGCTCGCGATCCTCGACATGTATCCGCGACAGCGCGGTTCGGCGTCGTCCCTGCAGGCGTTCACCAGCCTGGTCATGAATGCGCTCGTGGCGGGGGTTCTGTCGCCGCTGATCTCGCACCACGTGCGCTGGCTTGCCTATGCGGCGTCGGCGATGACGCTCGTCGCGTTCGGCTTCTGGCAATGGGAAGTCGCCGTGTCCCGTCGCAACGGGTTCCGCTGCGACGGCGCCGACCTGCCGCCTACCTGACAGGCCAAAAAAGGGCCGGCGATTCGCCGGCCCTTCGGGATCACGCTTTCGCGGGCACCGCGGGTTTCGGCGGTGCCGGCGCCACGGGGGACGCCGCCGGCGCAGGCGGGGCGGACGTCGCCGCATCGGCCTGCCAACCGCAGGTCTTGCCCTCGTTCTGCTGCTTGAGCCACTGCTGAAGCGGCGCGAAGTATTCGAGCACTGCGGAGGCATCCATTTTCTCGCCGCCGGTGAGCTCCTTCATCGTCTTCTGCCAGGGCTGGCTCGCTCCCTTGGAAAGCATCGCCCAGTACTTGCGGCCCGCCTCGGGGTTGCCATAGAAGCTGCACTCGTACAGCGGGCCCTTGAAGCCGGACGCGTCGCACAGCGCCTTGTAGAACTGGAACTGCAGGATGTTCGCGAGGAAGTAGCGCGTGTAAGGCGTGTTCGCCGCAACGTGGTACTTCGCTGCGGCATCGAAGAAGTCCTCGCCGCGCGGGGTCGGCGGGGCCACGCCCTGGTACTTCGCCTTCAGGTCCCACCACGCCTTGTTGTACTGGTCGGGCTTGATCGAGCCGTCGAACACGCCCCAGCGCCAACGGTCGATCATCAGGCCGAACGGCAGGAAAGCGACCTTCGTCAGCGCCATCCGCATCTGCGCGTTGAGGACCGCTTCGTTGCTTACCTGCGGCTGGTCGACCAGGCCGATCGTGTGCAGGTAGGCCGGCGTCATCGACAGCACGATCGTGTCGCCGATCGCCTCGTGGAAGCCGTCGTGCGCACCTGCCTGGAACAGCGGCGGCAGCTTGTTGTAGGCCAGGTAGTAATACACGTGGCCGAGCTCGTGGTAGATCGTCGTGAAGTCCTGTTCGGCGGGCTTGGTGCACGTCTTCGTGCGTACGTCGCCCGCCATGTTCATGTCCCACGCGGACGCATGGCAGACCACGTCGCGATCGCGTGGCTTGATGAATTGCGTGCGCTCCCAGTAACTCGCGGGAAGCTTCGGCATGCCGAGCGAGGTGTAGAAATCCTGCGCGCGCTCGTTCATCTGCTTGGCGGTCGCCAGCAGCGCGGTCTGTTCGGCCTCCGCGAGAGCGGCGGGCGAACGCTCGCCGGTGATCTTCGCGTTCTCGGCCGACAGGTTCTTCTGGTACTGCGCCTGCAGCGCCGCGTTGACGTCGAGGCTGCCCGCGTTCGGATACGGCGCCATCAGGTCCCAGAGGTTGCTCCAGTCCTGCTGCCACATGTTGCCCATCAGGTGCGCCGGCAGCATGTGGCCCGCGACATGTCCGCGCTGCGCACCGTACTTGGCGTCGAGCTTGGTGCCGGCATAGCAATGCAGCTGCTCGTACAGCGGCTTGACCTGGCCCCACAGGCGATCGGTTTCGGCCGACAGCTCCGCGGGGGTCATGTCGTAGCCGGAGCGCCACAGCTCCCCGGCGTCGGCGTAGCCGAGGTCGCGCGCGCCCTCGTCGATCAGCGCGACGAAACGCGAATAGTCCTTGCGCTGCGAGGTGGCGGTCGAATGCCAGCCCTGCCACGCATCGAGCTGTTCGTCGTAGTCGCGGCTCTTGGCCAGCACGTCCTCGAGGTCACCGAGCTGTCGGCAACTCTTCGCCGGGCCTTCGCCCTTGCAGTACTCGCCTTTGCCGTACGCGCCTTCCATCCGCGTCGCGATGGCGGTGAGCTCGGCGAGTTTCGCAGGATCCTTCGGCGGTGGCATCGCCGCCTGCAGCTTGAGCAGGGAGATCGCGCGCGCGGTGTCGGGCGACATCTTCTGCCCCTCGAACCTGCGCGACTGCTCGATCCATCCGTTGAGCTGCGCGAGGTAGCGCTCGTTCGCCTTTGCAGAGACGAGCTCGCTGTCCTCGTTGATGTACGTCGACGACAGCCACTGCGCGGAGGTCAGTTCGGGGTACGACTT
The DNA here is from genome assembly GCF_008274655.1 of Cognatilysobacter lacus. Classification (GTDB taxonomy): domain Bacteria; phylum Pseudomonadota; class Gammaproteobacteria; order Xanthomonadales; family Xanthomonadaceae; genus Cognatilysobacter; species Cognatilysobacter lacus. The sequence goes on from NZ_VTRV01000011.1 coordinate 32,994, forward strand.
GCGGTATTCGTCGTTGACGCGCGCGATGAACTGGTCGGCGGTTTCGTTGGCGGGCGCGACGGCAGCGGCCGGGCTGCCGGTGGTCGCGGTCGCGCCGGGGGGCGCCT
>NZ_VTRV01000110.1 GCF_008274655.1 Cognatilysobacter lacus
TGGGTAGCCCTAGGTGGCGCCTAACAATTCGTCCAAGCCGACGCCGCTTCGCGGCGCGGCTTAACTCAGGTGTTAGGGCTCACTGTGAAAATCCTCGCAGTTTTGATTATTTGTCTGGGCGTCGCCCTCCTGATCGGCTGTGCAGAGGATTCGGCGCCGCCGGTGAAGAAGCCGAGCATTCCGCGTACCGAGGCCGAGTGCGCGACTCGGGGTGGTGACTGGACCGTGCTGGGCCTGCCCGGACCGTCCGCGCCGAAGCGCTGCGATTTAAGGAGCACCGATGTCGGTCGCCCGTGTACTGACTCCTCTCAATGTCAAGGGGAGTGCCTTGCCACAGCCGGCGCCGCCCGTGGTACCCGAGAAGCGGGAGCCTGCTCTGCCTACCTGTCCAACTTTGGCAACGTCCGGCGCGTCAGCAATGGCGTCGTCGAAGAGCTCAACGTAGAGTGAGGCCTAACAATTCGTCCAAGCCGACGCCGCTTCGCGGCGCGGCTTAACTCAGGTGTTAGGCCCCAATGGCAGCGAAGACCGCGCTCGAAGAACTCAATGCCTGTGAGTACCTCTTCTTTGCTGGGATCTCCGAGCCGGAAGAGAACAGCCTGCGCTTGTTGGTCCAGGAAGGCCGGCGCGCTGGCGAGCCGCAGACATTGAAAGTTGGCTCGGGTTCGATTGAAGGGGTTATCCCCATCGACGTCACCGCCCAGTCCCGAACCTTTGAGCTCTACTGGCCCCTCTACATCAGCTACGCGGTCCGTAATGAGTCCTACTGCGACTGGGACGACGATGAAGAATGGGAGGGCGCGGGGTTTCGCGTTTATTCGCGGTCGAAGTTCCTGGATTTCGTCGCTAATGGCACATTTGCTACTGCAGAATATCCAGGGCCCTTCCGGCACTTCGAGGTGCTGTGTGCGAACCACATCATTGATGTTGCCGCGCAAGAAGTACCCGTGGTTCGCGTGGTTGGGGCCTAACAATTCGTCCAAGCCGACGCCGCTTCGCGGCGCGGCTTAACTCAGGTGTTAGGCGGCAGGAACAAGATATGCGCAATGTGATGTTTTCTCTTCTTTCCGCCTCGGCGCTCGCAGTTGTTGCTCCGGCTTCGGGCGCTGAGGAGCGCCCGACGCCGCTTAATTGCGAAGCCGGTCCAGCCAAGAAGACATACGGCGGGAATGCTTGGCTGGTGTATGCCTGCGACGACGGTCGCTCCGCCGTGGTGGTCTCGGATCAGGGCAACCCCGCCATACCCTTCTACTTCATTTTTTACGTCAAGCCAGACGGCGCTATGCGGCTTTATGGAGAAGGCACCGGGGCCAAGTCCGCCACGCAGCCAGCCTTCGATGACCTCAGTAAGCTAGATCAGGCTGCCGTCGCAGCTCTTGTGGCCGAAGCTCGCGCAGCGAAGGCGGCGCCATGAGTGGCCAGCCGCCTAACAATTCGTCCAAGCCGACGCCGCTTCGCGGCGCGGCTTAACTCAGGTGTTAGACCCCATGGACACAATCCTAGAACCCGTCGGAGAGCCTCTCGCCTGGTATCCGGGGTCGTCCACCGTCGAGGTTATAAACACTCTTTCGGGCTTACGGGTCGTAGTGGCTGCCGGCGGCGTGCAAGACCGTTTCTTGGAGGTGCACGTCCCGTTTGCCAAGGCATTCCAAGTCCTCGATGACTCGGACATGCTGGAGTATTGGAGCCCGGGTCGTCCGCTTGGCACCCACTCGGTCTATCGTGTTGTCTCCGGCGGCTGGATTGATCGCGCGGCCGGGAACTACTTCCATGTCACCTCAGCAATTCCGGAGCTGCGTGAGTGGCTGGTAGTGTCAGATGCCGGCCCCTGCGTAACGCTCATCAGCGTCTACGAGCCGGCGCTCCGGCAGTACGGCGATGGGGTCTAACAATTCGTCCAAGCCGACGCCGCTTCGCGGCGCGGCTTAACTCAGGTGTTAGCGCCCACGCCGGGATGCTCTTCGGTTGTCGGGCTAATCGCTCCTCGTACTTCATAGCTCACGGCCACATCGGCTTGCAGGTTCAGTGCTGCAAGCTCGCGCCGCTCCAATTTCTCAGCCACGGTCAGTGGCCGAACGGCGGCGCCAACTTGCCGGCCACATCGGTTTCCCACGTCTTCACCGTCCCCGTCGTGCGGCGCGCCTGCAGCGCCCCGCTCCGTCTGTCTCGCGGTCCGGCTCTTCGTGCCAGAATCCGATCACGTGGAGCAGCGGGCCAGCATCCCGGCGCGTGGGCTCTAACAATTCGTCCAAGCCGACGCCGCTTCGCGGCGCGGCTTAACTCAGGTGTTAGGCGGCTATGGGAAGTTCAAGGAGGGCTGCATTGAACATCGGCAAGCTCTCGTCTTTCGCCCATAACGTCGCGGACTCCCTCGCCAGCGGCATCTGCTTCATGGTGGGTGTCCTTGGCGTTGATATCCACGGAGAGGCGGCAGCGTCACCCGTCGGGCACATCACCGTGGATTTCTTAGCGGGCACGGCATCGGGCAGCCCGGCGTCACCTGAGCTAAAGGCCGCCATTGAGCGCTATGCCCAACATCTCCCCGAGCTCGCCCGGCGGCACGGCCTAGACTCCGCAGAGATCGCCGCTATGACTGCGCGGTTTGGCACCGACCCGGTCGAAGGTCCACACTTCGTCGTCACGGTCGAAACCACAGATGGCCGCCAATCTGTTGACCAGTATGTCGGGGTTCCCGGGAAGCGCTATGGCAGGCCTCGAAGAAGCCGGCGCGCCGCCTAACAATTCGTCCAAGCCGACGCCGCTTCGCGGCGCGGCTTAACTCAGGTGTTAGCGCCCACACCGGGAAGCAATCCGGCGCTTGAGTGGTTGCGTGCCGTCTGACCCGTCGTGGCTTACGGGCAAGTTCGCGGGACGCATCTCGGGCGGCTTGGCTTTGCAGCGACAAGGCGCTTGTTCGCATTCGCAGCGAACCGCTCGCGGGATCCAGGCCGTTGTTGTTGCGCTCGTCAGCTTCCGGCTTCGCCGCGGCATTCCCAGCATCGCCTTTCGTGCAACACTTTGGCTCCGTGGAGCAGCAGGCTCGTATCCGGGCGTGTGGGCTCTAACAAGTCGTTCAACCCGACGCCGCTTCGCGGCGCGGGTCAACTCTGGTGTTAGGTCGTCCGGGCGACTTCATCGTTGCCTCACAAAAGGCATTCAGGCTTGCGGCTCCTAAGTCGACGTTCCGGAGCGTGAGATGAAAACCACTGTCCTTGCACGGCCCGCCGCGTTGGCGGGCGCCGTATTGCTCGTGCCTCTCGCTATGACCTTCTTCGATCGCGAAAAACCGCTAGGTGAAGGTTGGCACTGGAGCGGGTCGGATTTTCTCGTGATGGGTGCCCTTCTCTTCAGTGCCGGGCTTGCCTACCAGTTAATCGCACGCAAACTCTCCACGTCCACCGCCCGCGCCGCGTTTGCGTTCGGTATTGTGCTGCTCGTGGTCGGCATATGGGTCGAATTGGCAGTGGGTGGCGTGAGTCAGATTGCCGCATGGCTCGCGCGCTAGCCGTCCAGTGTTCCAGCTGCCAACCTAACAATTCGTCCAAGCCGACGCCGCTTCGCGGCGCGGCTTAACTCAGGTGTTAGCGGGCATGGAAACATTTCGCGTCACGACCGATAGAGACGAACTCGATCGCGATCTCATCCATCACTTCCTGAGTGAAGAGTCGTATTGGGCGCGGGGCATTCCGCGCGACATCGTCGAACGCTCCATTGAGAACTCGCTGTGCTTTGGTGGATTTGTCGGGCGCGATCAAGTGGCATTTGCCCGGGTCATCTCTGATTACGCAACCTTCGGCAACCTGGTTGATGTGTTCGTACTGCCCGAACACCGCGGCAAGGGCTACGGCAAGACCCTTCTAGCGGCGGTGTTCGGCCACCCACAGCTGCAAGGTCTTAGGCGCTTCATGTTGGCCACGTCGGATGCGCATAAGCTGTATGCCCAGTTTGGGTTTACTTCGCCGAAACGCCCTGAGACTCTCATGGAGCGGTACGTTGCGGATATCTACGCCGCTGCCCGCTAACAATTCGTCCAAGCCGACGCCGCTTCGCGGCGCGGCTTAACTCAGGTGTTAGGCCTTATGGAAAGTACTCTGCTCTCGTTGGTTGTCGGAATCATTAGCAGCCTTTTTGCTACGGCTATCTTCCTCGTCTTAGCTGAGATCGCGAGAAGGATCGTCCTCCCCTGGTACACCGATAAGCTCTACCGTGGCGTACGACTCGACGGGACCTGGCGGCTACTAAAGCTAGACGGCTCGCCGGTAGATGCGGCAATGGTCAAGATCGGGCTCGCGTTGCAGCAACGCGCCGACGTCATCACCGGCACCTACACCCTTACTGGCGCCGAGGGGCATGCCACGAACTACCACGTTCATGGAATCGTCCGCGATCGATACCTAATGGCTACTGCAACGCCCGTCTCTGATCGGCATCTGGATGGAGTCGCCATGCTCTTTTACGTAGAGAGCGCCGAGTCGAAGCTTCTGATGAACGGCCATTTTCTGTACTGCGCCCAAGGCGGTGAGGTCAAAGCGTCCAATGCACTCGTATTCGCGTGGAATAAGGCCTAACAATTCGTCCAAGCCGACGCCGCTTCGCGGCGCGGCTTAACTCAGGTGTTAGCCGTCAATGCCAATTTCGTCGCGCTCATACAAGGATGTTGTTGCAGCCCTCCGACCATTGCTTAAGCCACGCGGGCCGACGTTAGTCGCGATCGACGGTCGGCTGGGTTCAGGCAAGACCACCCTAGGGCGGTATTTGGCTTGGCACTTCAATATCGCGTTGATCGAGACAGACTTCTTTCTGAAGCTCGGCAAAGGCTTCTCGTATCGGGAGTCAGAGCTCCGTCGCGCAATTTCGCACCGAGTTAGCCGAGGATTGCCTGTATTCGTCGAAGGCGCCGCGATAGCTCAGTTGCTGCCCCAAGTGGCGCACGCGGCTGCATTCACAATTTACGTGCTGAACCATGGCCCGTCGAGCCGTGACAACACTCATGAGTACGTCGTGGCGTACGAGAAGAACTATGACCCGATTGGAAACGCTGATTTCGTCGTCGAGCTATCCCACTAAGACGGCTAACAATTCGTCCAAGCCGACGCCGCTTCGCGGCGCGGCTTAACTCAGGTGTTAGGGCGCAATGGGAGGTGACATGCGTTTGGCTGTACAGCTCACCGCGCTCCTCTCGATCCTGCTAATACCGGCGCTTGCGTTGTCTCACCCGGGCGGTCTAAACGCCGAGGGGTGTCACAACAATCGCAAGACCGGCGAGTACCACTGCCATCGCGGGAGCGGCTCCAGCCGCGGCCCATCACATGCACCCGGACAGAGTTTTGCACCGGCTAGTCGGGGCGCTGGCCGCTCACGTCCGTTCGCCAACTGCTCCGAGGCCCGTGCGGCTGGTGCCGCGCCGGTGCGTCGTGGAGATCCGGGATACGCTCCCAAACTGGATCGCGATAATGATGGCGTGGGGTGCGAATGATGTGCCGCGGGTTGCGCCCTAACAATTCGTCCAAGCCGACGCCGCTTCGCGGCGCGGCTTAACTCAGGTGTTAGGCGCCTGAAGCGACCTTCTAGGAATCTGCCATGTACGAAGCTCCCTCAGCGCAACTACATCGCGAAGAACTCGGACTGTCGCCGTCTAGCTTCTGGCTGCGCGTGCTCGTTATTTGTGCTCTTGGTGTTCTGGCGCCTCCCACGGCCGCTTTTGCGGCAAAGCGGTTAGTGGTGAACCACCTAGTGTTCTCTGGTCTCGCTGCGCTTGCGACTTTACCGTTGAGTTATTGGGCGTTCGCGGCCCGTCCGCATCCCAGGCGCGCATCAAAGTCCGCGCTCGTGTTTTTAGGGGTGCTTGGTGCGGTAGGCCTTTCGGCCTTCGTTGGGCTGATGTTCGCCACCCTAATTGGCCTCCTGTATCAGCCGTACGGTGCCATGCTGCCATCATCGGCAGGCGCCTAACAATTCGTCCAAGCCGACGCCGCTTCGCGGCGCGGCTTAACTCAGGTGTTAGGTGCCGCTATGAGCGACAACGCCCTCGAAGAGAAGCTGAAAAGCTGGTTCAACTCGACTGGTTTTCCACTCGAGATCGAATCGGCACGGGCGTTTCTTCGCGCCAGATTCGCGGTTGAGCACTCGGCCGTCTATATCGACCCCGAAACGAGCAAAGGGCGAGAGATAGATCTACTCGCGTACAAGCGCGATCCAACGGGATGTTTTGCCGCCTTCTTTGCCGTTGAGTGCAAGGCAAGCGACAAGCCATGGGTGGTACTCACGAATCGCCACCAGTACACGCGCTTCGGCGCGCTCTGGATCGCGACAATGTCGCAGAAGGCCAGAAACGCGATAGGACCGCGCATTAAGGATTATCTCCTAGCCTACGAAGACCACCTCGGTCCATCCGTTGGCGGCTACGCCCTGAAGCAAGCATTCGCTGGCCAGTCCGACCAAGCCTATACAGCGTCAATCGGCGCGCTTAAGGCCGCGGCTTCTGTAGTAAAGGATGAAGACTCAGCCCTCGCCTTTGGCTTCCCAACCATTGTGGTAAGCACACCGATCTATGAGTACTCCGAAGGTCCGGAGGGGGAGCAGCGATTTGCTGAAGTTCCCCACAGCTCGTTCGAGTTCAGTGCGTATTGGGAGCATTACAACCGCGCGGTCGTCCGCATCGTTTCAAAGGATCATCTCCCAGAGTACGCTCGGCACTGCCGCGAGCTCGCAGAACGTTACGAACAAGTGTTCGCGGAAGATATCAAGCGAGTGGCCGGCGGCGGCACCTAACAATTCGTCCAAGCCGACGCCGCTTCGCGGCGCGGCTTAACTCAGGTGTTAGGCCCCGCACGCAGATCCATGCCCGTGCCAGGTCGCTCCATGCCGTGTCGGCGTGCCCGAGGGCTCTGCCTGTTACTTTCGCCACGCAACCGCGTCTGGTGTTGCAGTTAGGCTGCGTACCACGTCTTGGTGGAACTCCCATGGAACACTACAAGAACCTCACCGCCCAGCAGCTCGCCATCGCGGCCGGATGCGCGATGCTGGTCGGCAGCATGACCCTGCCGCGGAGCACACTCATTGGCGTGTCCGTTCTCGTGCTTGCGCTCGTGTTGGCGATTGGGGCATACAGGAAGGATCGCGCCTCAAAGCGGCCAGGCTGAGCATCTCGGCCGGGGCCTAACAATTCGTCCAAGCCGACGCCGCTTCGCGGCGCGGCTTAACTCAGGTGTTAGGCGTGAGAGGGAAGAAACGATGCGCTTGAAGGAATCAAAGCTCGCTGTAATCGTTGTCGCGGCCTTGGCCGGATACATCAACCTTCGGCTGGTCGACTTTTTCTGGGTGTTTTGGCAGGCGGCGAACCCAATCGCTCATGCGGTCTTGGGCCAGCGTCCCGTATCACCCTATTACGGGTGGGTGCTCTACCCCACCGACGCGCTCGCCAGCGTTCTCGTCAGTGTGCCGCTGGGCATCTTCATCGCGTGGCTCGGCACTCGGCATTTCCGGTGGGCGGTCGCGTCCGCCACGCTGCCCTATCTCACGTCGGTCTACTGGCTCGGGCTGCTCCAGGTCGTTCCAGAGGGCCGCCCCCAGGCTATCGCCATTGCGGCTACCGCGCTCGTCGTCGTCCCGCTCGCCTGCTGGGTCGGGCAACTGTTGTTCGCTCGCTACACGCCTAACAATTCGTCCAAGCCGACGCCGCTTCGCGGCGCGGCTTAACTCAGGTGTTAGGCCCCGTGATGCAGGTTTAAGGCGTCGTGCGCAGGTTGAGCCCGCCCTGCACCGTGCAGCTCCAATCCGGCTTCGTCGCTGCGACTGCGCTCCCGCACGCTCTCCCCGCCTTCGGCCGCCACGGAGGCTTCGGCATCAGATCTCGAACGAGCCGCGGCAAATGCTTCGGGCGGCCGGGCCTCTCGGCTGTGCTGGCCCCTGCGGTCTCACCTGCCGTAGCATGCGTGGCAGGTGCTGGCTCTCCCTCGTGCAATACCTCGCCAGGGCCGGGGCCTAACAATTCGTCCAAGCCGACGCCGCTTCGCGGCGCGGCTTAACTCAGGTGTTAGGCCCCGTAGTGCAGATTTTGGGCGTCGTGCGCAGGTTGAGCTTCCCATGCGCGGTGCAGTTCCAATCCGGCTTCGTCGCCGCGACTGCACTCCTGCACGCTCTCCCCGCCTTCGGCCGCAACGGAGGCTTCGGCATCAGATCCCGAGCGAGCCGAGGCAAACGCTTCGGGCGGCCGGACCTCTCGGCTGTACTGGCCCCTGTGGTCTCACCTGCCGTAGCATCAGCTGCAGGTGTTGGCTCCTCCCCGTGCAGTACCTAGCCAGGGCCGGGGCCTAACAATTCGTCCAAGCCGACGCCGCTTCGCGGCGCGGCTTAACTCAGGTGTTAGCGCCCTAATGAGCAACATCGTGGATGCGGCAGCCTCAATCGCACTCGTCGCCTATGTCGCCCTTGGCTACTGGGTAAGCAGCCAATTACGAGCCTTGATGACGACCCATCCATCCTTGCTTGCGCAGGTCGGGATAAGCCGCGTGGATTGGAGCTATGGATGTTTCCGGGGCATCTGGCGTCTAGCTTGGTCACCTAACGGCTCTGCGCTGTCACGCGCCCTCCGTTGGTCGCTCCGCGCCATCTGCGTCGGCAACATCGCAGTATTGGGCGTATTGGCGATATCGTGGCGTACCAAGTTCATGGGGCCCTTAGAGTGACGAACTACGGGCTCTAACAATTCGTCCAAGCCGACGCCGCTTCGCGGCGCGGCTTAACTCAGGTGTTAGCTGCCATGGATGCCTACACGGTAATTGCGAGAAACCACCCGTGGTCCGGCGAGTTCGACGAAACTTCCTTCAGGGCATGCCTATACGAGGATGCAACCTGGTCACAGGACGAGTACTGGAAAGTGGAATGGGCGCTGTTTCAACTTGTCGGCGCGGTCGGCTCCGATCCGGAGCTACGCCGGCGAGCATTTCGGCTCTTCAGCGCTACTTTCAGCCTCTTCGCCGCACACCTCGATCCGAACGATGTCTACACCATCCAAAACATGGAGCCCGAGAAGCTCTACGAGGCTAAAGAGCGGTTTCAGTTGGTGTTTGAGGGCTTCTTCGCCGGTGAAATGCCCGACCTCTCAGCCGGCTTCGATGAGCGCAACCCGCTGCTGTCGTCTGGCAGCTAACAATTCGTCCAAGCCGACGCCGCTTCGCGGCGCGGCTTAACTCAGGTGTTAGGCCCCGTAATGCGGGTTCAGT
>NZ_VTRV01000111.1 GCF_008274655.1 Cognatilysobacter lacus
GCCGCCGCGTGCTGGTGGTGGACGACAACCACGATGCGGCGACCACCCTGGCGATGATGCTGGAGCTCGAGGGCCACGACGCCCAGGCGGCATTCGGCGGCGCGGAAGGTTTGCGTGCGGCGGAGGCGGCGCTGCCGGAAATCGCGTTCCTCGATATCGGCATGCCCGGCATGAACGGCTACGAGCTCGCGCGTCGCCTGCGCCAGCTACCGGGCGCGGAAGCGATGCTGCTCGTCGCGGTCAGCGGTTGGGGCGGCGAGGGCGACAAGCTGCAGTCGGCGGACGCCGGCTTCGACCTGCACCTCACCAAGCCGGTGAGCGTGGAGTCGGTGCAGGCTGCGGTCGCACGCGGCACCCGCGCGTCGGAGGCGGGGCATGGCTGAGAGCGCGCGCAGAAGCGCCGAGGCGGGCGGCGGCCTGAGACCTTACGGTCGGGCAGGGCGGCGCATGTCCGGGACTGCGGCCGATGCCGCTCAACCGCGCGACGAACCGCGTACACTCCAATCCGTGCGCGTCGTCACGAAATGTGCGCACGTTCTCGCCGGTTGGGGGCCGGTGACCGCAGGTGCTTAGAGGAGCCCCCGTGCCGTCCCAATTGCTGGAAGCACCCATCCCGCCCCGGAGCGAAGCCGATCCCGTCGGCCGTATCGACCGCGAAATCATCGGCATGGTCGACCTCGACCGTGCCAGCGCGCTGATCGAGAGGCGCAGCACGTCGGCGTTGCTCGATGAGCTCGCCGGCATCGTGCAGGCACTCGAAGTCGCCGGGACCCGTAACGCCGGTCGTCGCGCCGGCATCGTCGGCCGCCTGCTGGGCCGTGACCTGCCCGCGCAGGCCCGCGCCCGCCAGGCGCACGAGCACATCCGCATCCGGTTGCAGCTCGCCGAGCGTCGAGCGCAGGACGTGGTCGCCCACGTGCATGAACTCGACGAGGCGATCGGACACGTCGTGCGGCAGCGCGCGCGTCTGTGGGAAACCGCGGAGCGTGGCCGCGACGCCCTCGGCGCGTTCGCGCTCGACGCGTGTGCGCGGCCCGATGCGATGGAGCGTCGCCTCGACCACCTCACCATGCTGGTGGGTTCCTGGGACGTGGTGGTCGCGCATATGCGTCTCGTGCGCCAGTACGACGACTTGCTGCTCGCGCGCTATGCCTACGTGCGCGACGTCGTGGTGCCGCAATGGCGTCGCGAATCGGAGGCCGCGATGGCACCGGAAACGGCCGACGGCATGATCCCGGACGAGCCGCTACGAGGCGCACTGGAGTTGCTGTTGCAGGCTACCTCGCCCGTGCCGGCGGTGTTTCCGAACGGACACGACCTGCGCGTCTGAGGCGACTCAGCGCATCGGGCGCTCGGAGGCGTCACGCGGCGCGCGCGGCATGCGCGGCTGGCGGTTGCCCTCGAGCCCGCTGTCGCTGGAAGTATTCGCATCGGCAGCAAGGTTTGCGGGTGCCTCGGTAGGCCGCGACGGCATCGCGTCGGCGGACTGCTCGCCCGCATGCAGCCGTTCCAGAAGCTGCGGCAGCAACGTCGGCACCTGCGTTGGCGCCACGGCGTTTCCGCTCGGCGCCAGCCAGCTGCCCAGTGCCATGCCCGTCGCCAGCGCGAGCAGGCTGCACATCATCAGTGTCCTTGGATTGCGGACCATGGCGTACTCGCGCGCGGGGACTTCAAGGCTGTCACGCCCGATCTCTACGCGACGTGCAGGGCGGTGGCGCTGTCGCAGGCCATGCGAGCCGTGTTGTGGCCGGTGCCGCCGGCTGTCGCCGGGGCGCGGGAACAGCTGCAGCGACCGCCCCGGCAAGCGCTCTCGAGCACTGCGCACCGCATGTTCGACGCGCCGCGCCGCAGCGCGTTAGCGTCGCGCGCCTGCGACGCTGCTGCCGGCATCCGTGCCCTGATGCGCGTTCGACCATCGACGCCCGTGCGTTCGAGGTACCTCCTGCCGCAACGCACGAAGGCGATTAGCCACCGCGAACAAGCCGTGCTCCAACCACTCGTCGGCTGGCCTCTGAAACCCGGAGGCGCTTCGTATACTTCACGCATCGTTAACGGAGATCGGCATGCAGCGCATGCATTCGGCGGACGGAGCCGCATCCACGCGCCTTGCGCGTTTCGTATTCGCGGCGATCGTTGCCACGACCCTCCTGCTCCCCGCCTGCCGTCGTGATACCGACGGCGACCTGCCCACGCCCAGCGGCGAGGCGATCCATGCGCGACGCGCCGTGCCCGGCGGTTTCGCCCTCGCGTCCGCGTATCCGGACAAGGACGGCGACGAGCCCGCGATCGCGCTCGAATTCACCCGACCGCTGGCGTCGACGCAGGAGTTCGACCACCTGCTCGCGGTGCGAGACGAGAAGGGCGGCAAGGTCGACGGTGGCTGGGTGCTCGACGAGAACACGAAGATCCTTCGCTTTCCTCATGTCGAGCCCAATCGCAATTACACGGTGACGCTGTATCCCGACCTCACCGCCGCCGACGGCAGCCGCATTGGCCGGCAGCAGGAGCGCAAGGTCTACACCGGCGCGCTCGACCCGGTGGTCGGCTTCGCGTCGCAGGGCTCGGTGCTGCCTGCGCGTGAAACGCGCGGCCTGCCGGTGGTGTCGATCAACGTGCCCGAAGTCGACGTCGAGTTCCTGCGCGTGCGCGACGGCGAGTTGCCGAAATTCTTTGCCGAATACCAGCGGGGCGGACGTCGGGGCAGCTGGGATCTCGGCGGCAAGGATCGCAGCCACCTCGAGCGGATCGCCGAGCCGGTCTACGTCAACCGCTTCGTGCTCGGCGGCAAGTCGAACGAGCGCGTGCTCACCTACCTGCCGATCCAGGACATCAAGGAGCTGCAGGCCCCCGGCCTGTACTTCGCGGTGATGAAGCGCGCGGGTGCCTTCAGCGACGAATTCGAGACGTCGTTCTTCACTGTCAGCGACCTCGGCCTGCACGCGCGTGCCTACAAGGACAAGCTGTTCGTGCACGTGGCCTCGCTGCTCGATGGCGCGGCCGTGGGCAACGTCGACCTGCGCGTGCTCGACGCCAAGGGCGAGCCGGTGTTCAAGGGCGCGACCGATGCGAACGGCAATGCGCTGCTCGACTACCGCCTCGACGCCGGCCACGTGCTGGTCGCACGGCGCGATCGCGACGTCACCATGCTGCCGTTCAACCAGCCGGCACTGGATCTCTCCGAATTCACCGTCGCTGGCCGCGAGCAGGCGTGGTTCGACGTGTTCGCGTGGTCCGGCCGCGACCTGTATCGCCCCGGCGAAACCGTGCACCTGTCGGCGCTCCTGCGCGATTACGACGGCCGCCCGATCGCCCCGCCCGCCGGAAAGGCCTCGCAGCCGCTCTACGTCCGCTACGTGCAGCCCGACGGCAAGACCCTCATCGAAACGCGGCTGCAGCCGGACGCGCAGGGTTACGTGCGCCAGGACGAGGTGATCCCGGCGGACGCACCGACAGGCCGCTGGCGCGTCGAGTTCCGCACCGATCCCGGCAGCAAGGAAGCGGTGCAGGGCATGGCGCTGCGGGTCGAGGAGTTCCTGCCCGAGCGCCTGAAGCTCGACCTCACCGCCCCCGACGTGCTGCGCCCCGGCCAGCCGCTCAAGCTGCACGTGCAGTCCGACTATCTCTACGGCGCGCCCGCGGCTGGGAACCGGTTCACCGCGCGGCTCACGGTCGCGGTCGAGCAGCATCCGCTGGAGCAGTTGCCCGGCTATTTCTTCGGTGACGCCACGCTCGCGTTGCCCGAAAAGGCGGTCGACGTCGTCGACCAGACGCTCGATCCGAACGGTCGGCTGGATGTCGACGTGCCGTTGCCGAAGGACGTGCGCCCGGTCAGCCCGGTGGCGGCGATGTTGAGCGGCAGCGTCTACGAAACCGGTGGACGCACCGTCAATCGCAGCCTCAAGCGCGTGCTGTGGCCGGCCGATGCGCTGGTCGGTGTACGCCCGCTGTTCGACGCGAAGGATGGGGCCGGTGCGAACACGAACGCGCGCTTCCAGATCGTGCGCATGGACGCCGCTGGACGCATGCGGCCCGCGCGCGGCCTGCGCGTCACCCTGGTGCGCGAGCGGCGCGACTATCACTGGGACTACGACGCCGACAGCGGCTGGGACTACGCCTTCACCCGTCGCTTCGAGAACGTGCAGACGCGCGCGGTCGACGTCGGCACCGACGCGGCGCCGATCGACTTCCCGGTGGAGTGGGGCGAGTACCGCGTCGACATCTACGATCCGCAGACGCGGCTCACCTCGCGATATCCATTCACCGCGGGCTGGAGCTGGAACGACGACAACCGCGGCCTCGACGCGCGTCCCGACAAGGTCAAGATCGCGATCGACAAGACCGGCTATCGCGCGGGCGACACGCTCAAGGTGACGCTGACGCCGCCCAATCCGGGCCGCGGCCTGCTGATGGTCGAGTCCGACCACATGCTCTACGTGAAGTCGGTCGACGTGAAGGCGGGCAGCAGCTTCGAGATCCCGGTCACTGCCGACTGGGAGCGGCACGATGTCTACGTCACCGCGCTCGTCTTCCGGGGCGGCAGCGCGACAAGCAAGATCACGCCGGCACGTGCGGTCGGCGTCGCCCACGTGCCGATGGAGCGGGGCGATCGAAACGTCGCCGTCGGGATCTCGGTGCCCGCGCAGATGCGCCCCGAGCGCGACCTGCCAGTAACGATCGCGGTGCCCGCGCTCGCCGGGCAGCGCGCCAACGTGGTGGTGTCGGCGGTCGACGTGGGCATTCTCAACATCACCCAGTTCCCGGTGCCGGATGCGGGCAAGCAGTTCTTCGCGCAGCGGCGCCTGGGCGTCGATGCGTACGACATCTACGGACGCGTGATCGAGAGCTTCGAGGGCGGCACGGCGAAGCTGAAGTTCGGCGGCGACATGGCGTTGCCGGCGCTGCCGCAGGCGCGTCGCCCGACGGCGAACGTGCAGACGGTGGACCTGTTCGCCGGTCCGGTCGCGCTCGATGCGAAGGGCATCGCGCACCTGCACCTGGCGGTGCCCGACTTCAACGGCTCGCTGCGCGTGTCGGCGTTGGTGTATTCGGGCGGACGCTACGGAAGCGTCGCCAAGCAGACCACGGTGCGCGCGCCGATCCTCGCCGAGCCCAGCCTTCCGCGCGTACTCGCGCCGGGTGACGCCAGCCGCGTCACGCTCGACGTGCAGAACTTCACGGGCCGCGCGGGTACGTTCCGCGTCGACGTCGGCAGCAGCGGGCCACTCGCGATCGAGGGCGGCAGCCGCAGCATCGCGCTGGCGCCGCAGCAGAAGACCTCGCTCACGTTCCCGTTGAGCGCGAAGGAGGGCTTCGGCGTCGCCCGGGTTCGCATCAAGGTGGCGGGCAACGGTTTCAGTGCCGATCGCGGCTTCGACCTGCCGGTGCGTCCTGCGTGGCCGCAGGTCGTTCGCACGCGCACGTCGTCCGTACAGGCACCCGCCGCGATCGCGTTGCCGGCGGATATCGCCGACGGATTGGTTGCCGACTCGGTCGAGGCCCGGCTCACCGTGAGTGCGTTCCCGCCCATCCCGTTCGCGGCCGCGCTGAAAGGCGCGCTCGAATATCCCTACGGCTGCATCGAGCAGACCACGTCGAAGGGCTACGCCGCCCTGATCCTGGACGACGCCACGACAGCCATGCTCGGCGTCAAGGGCCTCGACGCGAAAAAGCGCCGCACGCGCATGGACGGCGCGTTCGCGCGCGTGTCGGGCATGCAGGTGGCATCGGGCCACTTCTCGATGTGGGGCGATGGCGGCGACACGGTCGACCCGAGCCTGACGCCTTACGTTGCCGACTTCCTGCTCGATGCGCGCGACGCCGGCTTCGCGGTGCCCGACGCCGTATTGCAGAAGGCGCTCAAGGCGCTCAACGAGGACCTGCTCGGCGGCAGCAACAACTTCTACGGCCGCGAGCATCGCGAGCACCTGAAGTTCGCCTACCAGGCCTATGCCGGTTACGTGCTGGCGCGCGTCAACCGTGCACCGCTCGGTACGCTGCGTGGCCTGTACGACCATGACCGCGCGCAGTCGCTCACGGGCCTGCCGCTCGTGCATCTCGGGCTTGCGCTCGCGCTCCAGGGCGATCGCGCGCGTGGGCTGCGCGCGATCCAGGACGGCTTCGACCGCGATCCCGGCAAGCGTCCCGGTGACCTCTACGACTACGGCAGCCGCATCCGCGACGACGCGCTGATGCTCGCGCTCACGCGCAAGCACGGCGTCGCGCCGAAGGCGTTCGACACGCGCCTGATGGCGTTGAGTCGCGATATCGACGCGCGCCGCAATGCCTGGGGCCTGTGGCTCAGCACGCAGGAACAGGTTGCGGTCGCGCGCCTCGGGCGGCAGCTGATGCTCGACATGCATCGGCAGGTCGGCGGGCAGTGGCGGGTCGCCGGCGTCGCGACGGATGCGCCTGTCGCCAACGTGCAGGCGCGACTGTTCGGGATCGCCGCGCTGCGTTCGGCGGTGTCGTTCGTTCCGGGCGGTACGGGCACGGTGTACGCGACCGTCGACGTCGCCGGCATTCCGCGCGATCCGCCGCCGTTCGACGATTCGACGATCGGGATCGTCCGCTCCTGGTACACGCCCGACGGCACGGAGTGGAAGGGCGGCCGACTGGAGGAGGGCGATGCGTTGCTGGTCGAAGTGGCGGTCACCGCGCAGGACGACGTGCCGGATGCGCTGCTGACCGACCTGCTGCCTGCGGGCCTCGAGATCGAGAACTTCAACCTCGGCGATCAGAAGCAGTGGGCGGACGTCAGCATCGACGGCATCGCGCTCACCGATCGCAAGGACGCAGCGGAAATTCGCCACGAAGAATTCCGCGACGACCGCTACGTCGCCGCACTGAAGCTCGGCGGGGGCGAGACGGCGCGCGTGTTCTACCTGGTGCGCGCGGTCACGCCCGGCAACTACGCCGTGCCGCCGCCGCTGGTCGAGGACATGTACCGGCCATGGATTCGCGGCGTCGGAAAGGCGGTGCCGGCGCGGATCACCGTGGTCGAGCCCGGTCGCTGACCGCATCGGGATGAGCGGGTGACGTCGGTGCATCGCAACCGGGCACGGCATCGGCGCCTCCTGCTTTCCGTGCTGCTCGCCGAAGCGGTGCTGGTGGTGGCGATGCTGCTCGACCTCGCCTTTCCACTGCCGATGCCCGATCCGCGCGACGCCGGCGCCGTCGTGCTGTCGCGGCAGGGCACCCCGCTGCGCGCGTTCGCCGACAGCCACGGCGTGTGGCGTTACCCGGTGCGTGCCGAGGCCGTGTCGCCGCTCTATCTGCAGGCGCTTATCCAGTACGAGGACCGCTGGTTCTGGCGGCATCCCGGCGTCAATCCGTATGCGCTGGGGCGCGCGGGCTGGCAGATGCTGCGCTATCGGCGCGTGGTGTCCGGTGGCTCGACGCTGACCATGCAGGTCGCGCGCATCCTCGATCCGCATTCGCGCACGCCATGGGGCAAGGCGTGGCAGGTGTTCCGCGCGCTGCAGCTCGAGGTGCACGCGGGCAAGCGCGGCATCCTGCAGCTCTATCTCGACCGCGCGCCGTTCGGCGGCGCGATCGAAGGCGTCGAGGCGGCCAGCTGGGCGTACCTGGGCAAGCCGGCATCGCGCCTGTCGCAGGCCGAAGCCGCGCTTCTCGCGGTATTGCCGCAGTCGCCGAGCCGGCTGCGCCCCGACCGTCACCCCGAGGCTGCGCGCGCGGCGCGCGACAAGGTGCTGCGTCGCATGGCGAGCATCGGCGCATGGTCGCGTCGCGATGTCGACGATGCGCGCGTCGAGCCGGTCGTGGCGCGTTCGCTGCAGGCGCCGCGCTATGCACCGTTGCTCGCGCAGCGGCTGCGCGACACCTATCCGGGCGAGGCACGCATCGGCTCGACGATCGACCTCGACGTGCAGCGCGTTGTCGAGGATCGCCTCGCCGCCTATTTCTCGAGCCTGCCGGCCCGCACCTCGGCAGCGCTGCTCGTGGTGGACAACGCGACGATGCAGGCGCGCGCCTACGTGGGTTCGCTCGACATCGACGACGCCGCGCGGCTCGGCCATGTCGACATGGTGCGGGCGTGGCGCTCGCCCGGTTCGACGCTCAAGCCGTTCCTGTACGCGATGGCGCTCGATGACGGACTGATCCATTCATCGAGCCTGCTGGTCGACGCACCGCAATCGTTCGGCGACTACCGACCGGGCAATTTCGACGCCGCGTTCAACGGGCCGGTCGCGGCCGCCGACGCGCTGCGGCTCTCGCTCAACGTGCCCGCCGTCGACCTTCTCGATCGCGTCGGCCCCGCGCGCTTCGACGCGCGCCTCTCGCATGCGGGCATCCGCCTGAAATGGCCGGACGGCGCCACGCCGAACCTGTCGATGATCCTGGGCGGCACCGGCGCGAAGCTCGAGGACCTGGTCGGTGCGTACGCGTCGCTGCAACGGGGCGGCATCGCCGCGCGCGTGCGCTACACAACGCGCGATCCTCTGGTCGAACGGCGCGCGATGTCCGAAGGCGCAGCATGGATCGTGCGTGACATCCTCGAGCGCACGCCGCGCCCCGGCACCGCCGCCGACCTGTTCGACACGCAGGGGCACGCGGCGGTCGCGTGGAAGACGGGCACGAGCTACGGCTACCGCGACGCGTGGGCGATTGGTTCGACGCGCGGCTACACCGTGGGCGTGTGGGTCGGTCGCCCGGACGGCACGCCGATGCCCGGCCAGTACGGCGTGGTCACCGCGTTGCCGCTGATGTTCGAAGTGATCGATAGCCTGCCGCGCTCGCGTACCGCGGGTATCGAGCGTGCGCCGGCGTCGGTGCGCAGCGTCGACATCTGCTGGCCGCTCGGAACCGCCGCCGCTGCGCAGCCCGTCGCGCTTTGCCACCGCCGACTCACCGCATCGACGCTCGACGGCACCGTGCCGCCGACGCTTCCCGAACGCCTCGCGCGTGCATGGAACGCCGGGCGCGAGGACTTCGATGTCGATGCCGCCACCGGCCGCCGCCTGTCCGCCGACTGCACGCGGCCGCATCTGCGCCGGCCGACATCGA
>NZ_VTRV01000112.1 GCF_008274655.1 Cognatilysobacter lacus
GACGGCTCCGGCAGTTACTGGATCGTCAGGCGCCGCGCCTGTCGGCGCGTCTACAGGGGTAATGCCGACCGCGCCGGTGCCCCCCGCTGCTACGCCGACGGCGCCGGCACCTTCGACCGGGACGCCGACTGCGCCCCCGTCGGGCGCGGCTTCTCGAACGCCTTAGTCCGTCAGCGCAGTCCGAGTTTGGGTGGACTCCACTGTCGGTCGCCGGCGGCGATTACCGTGGCCGGCAGCGTGCTGCGCGGCTAGGTACGCAGGAACCGTGCCCGTTGTACCGATAGATCGCCCAGCGAATGGCCGCGTCGCAGAGCGCCGCGGCCAATACACCGAGGGCAACCGCAACGGTCAGCACTGCCAATCGCTAACCGGGTACGCTACTCGGATATAAAGCTCCGGTCGGCATCAGGTCCTCGGTTGGCTTCGGCTGAAACCTAGAACGGCCTGTCCACTCCAATCTGACGGACCGGGACCACTGTCCGTTGGCTCCGCAGAACGGCTGCTCTGGCACGAGACTTCCCGTTGGATTTTCGACAGCTTTCAGCTGCACAAACAGCGGACCGGTCAGGAATACGGAGTCGACAGCAACGCGCACGCGCTTCAAATTCCATCTCGCTATCGGGCAGCGCGCTATCGCCGTCGAGAGGAACCGTCTCGGCAATCAAGTCGCACCGCGTCCTCCAGAATTCGTTTCGCGACGACACGGAACCAACTGGCAGTCGCGTGCGCGAAACCGTAGCGCGTGGCCGTCGCAACGCCGCAACGCAAGAGAGCCGGCCTCGATGGGTCGGCTCTTCGATGTCATGGGTATAAACCTGCGGGTAAACCGCGGACGTTCGCGACGGGCCGGCGAAACTTCGATCGCCCCCGAATCCGCTTCGACGCCGCGCGACCGCGGCATGTCGTGGTGGCCGGGGAGGGAATCGAACCCCCGACACGGGGATTTTCAATCCCCTGCTCTACCAACTGAGCTACCCGGCCACGCGGGAGGCGGCATGTTAGGTGGACGTGGACGCCTTGGCAAGCCGCATGCGTCCTGAACAGGCGTTGCGAACGCCATTGCGACTCGCAGACGCGGGCGCAAGATCGCAGGAGACACCGCTCCGGCTTGGAGGCCACCATGCGCCCGTCAGTCCTCGTCCCACTGGTCGCAGCCGCTCTGCTTGCCGGTTGCGCGACCAGTCCCGCCATGCAACCGGCCGCACAGCTGGCGCTATATAGCGCGCACGCCGGGCCGCCGGTGCCGGACTTCCCGTACTACCGCACGCTCACGCAGTGGACGCCGCTCGGTCGCGACGCGCTGGCGGTGTGGGTGTCGCCTTCGCGCGCCTATCTGCTCGACGTGCCTGGCTGCACCGACCTCGAGTGGGCGCACGGCATCCGGATCAGCAATACGGTCGGCCGCGTTTCCGCCCGATTCGACCGCGTGCAGCCGATCGGCGGGGGCAGCAGCGGCATTACGTGCCGCATCGAACAGATCCGCCCTCTGGATACGAAGGCCATTCGCGACGCCGAGAAGCTCGAGCGCGGCAAAGGCTGAGCCCGAGGTATCGCCACAGACCAAAACGCCCCGGATCAGCTCCGGGGCGTTTGGGGGGCGGTGTCGTCTGGCCGTCTTACCTCGGAGCGATCAGTCCTCGGCCGCGCGGTAGGCCGACAGGTACCGACTGGCCGCGACCGCGAATGCCGCTCGCGTCACCGTCTTGCCCGGGTCGAAGTACGCCTTGAGCGTCGGCTGCAGGTCGAAGGGCCCCTGCTCCACCGCGAAGCGCGCGTTGATCAGGCCGAGGTCGAGCGCGTACTGCACGTAGCCGCGGAGTGGCGCCGGAATCGACGCCGCGTCCGCCAGCGGCACGCGATTGCCGTTGTATGCCACCGTCATGTCGCCGCTGAACGCCTGGGCCTGCGGCTGCAGGGCCATGCTCTGCACCAGCGAGTAGGCAAGGGACACGCGCGTCACGGAGTCGGTCGGCCGGAACGCGCCGTTGACCGTGCCCATGACGCCGTCCTGCGTTTGCGCCAGATCCCGCAGTGCACCGCCGCGGGCAACCGCCGACTCCGCATAGGCGTAGCCCGTGTTGCCCGCCGAGAAGTCGCTGAAGCTCGACGTGCCGTTGAACGGCAGCGACTGGCGCACGTTCTGGCCCATCGACAGGTACTGCGCGAGCTCGATGCGCTTGAGGACCTGGTCCGGACGGAACTGCTTGTCCGAGTAGCCGTCGACGAGGCGATTGGCGACTGCGAACTCGATCGCCTGGCGCGCCGGGTGGCTCGCGATGTCATTCAGGCCGGTGTAGCCGCCGGAGTTGAGGAAGCTGACCTCGCCGTCCACCTGCCCGGGCGCGCCGTAGCCGTTGGTGACCTTCGCGGGATCCAGCGCCTGGCCCGACACGGAGCCGACGCCGCGCACGGTCAGCTTCCACTTGCCGGGCTTGCCGGGCGCGCCGACGGTGATCGTGTCGCTCTCGACCGGAAGCGCGATGGACGAACCGTAGCGCTCGCCGTCCGGATCGATCAGCACCAGCGCGACGGTGTTGTCGACCGTCGAGCGCGCACTGACGAATGCGACTTCAGGACCGACGTCGAACTCCATCGTGTCGACGGTGCCGACTGGCGAGAAGAACAGCGAGAACGGCTTGGGCGCCGAGCCGGGCGCCAGCACCGCGTTCGAGTTGAACGTGCGCAGTGCATTGACCGTGGCGCCCCAGCCGCCGCGCACGCCCGCTGCCTCGGCGACCGCCGCATACGTGTTGATGTGGCCGGCGCCGGCTTCCCACGACAGGCGGCCGGTCATGTTGGTGGCGGTGCGGCGGATGATGTCCCTGACCTGCGCCGGCGTGAGGTTCGGGTTGGCCTCGAGCATCAGCGCAACGATGCCGGCCACGTGCGGCGTCGCCATCGAGGTGCCGCTCATGTGCGTGTAAAACGGCAGGTACGCCGGATCGAGCGTCTCCGAATCGTGCTGTGCTTCCAGCGGCGGCAGCGCCCCCGCAACGTCGCGGGTCGAGACGATGTCGACGCCCGGCGCAACGATGGTCGGCTCGTTGATGTAGGTGAAGCTCTTGCCGTCCGGCATCGTGAAGGTGCCGGTTTCGCCGCGCTTGCCGCGCGAGGAGAACCCGGTGAGCACGCCGTCCTTCTCGCTCGCACCGACCGAGATCACCCACGGCGCCTGCGCGTACGGATTGTGCGTGTCCTCGCCCGGGCCGTCGTTGCCGGCCGCGAACACGCTGACGATGCCGCGCTTGGAAAGCTCGTACGTGGCGATGCTGACGGGGTTGGTCGGGTCGAACGTGCCGCTGCTGCCCCACGAGTTGGACGTCACGCGGATCGGGTCGCGATAGCTGAACTGGTTGGTCGCCGCGAAGTCCAGGCCTCCGACGGCGTCGAGGATGAAGAGCACGGCGCCCGAGCCGTAGCCCACGAGCGAAGCGCCGGGCGCGACGCCGCGATACAGCCCGTTCGACCGCTGGCCGGTGCCACCCACGATGCCGGCGCAATGCGTGCCATGGCCGGAGCTGAGGTCCGAATTCGGCACGTTTTCCAGATATGTCATCGGAACGATGCCGGGCGTTGTATCCGACGCGACCGACGCCAGCACGTTCTGCGCGGCCAGCACGTTCTGCACGACATGCGTGCCGAGCTTGAGATCGTCGTGCGTCGCGTCGATGCCGGAGTCGTTGATCATCACGCCGACGCCCTTGCCGCTGAACGGAATCGCCCGGCCGTAGTCGCCCGGATTGGAAACGGTGCGGGTCGCGCTGCTGATCTGGTTGGCTTCGACGTCGAAATAGCGAAGCGGTGCGTTCCAGTAGATCGACACCACGTCGCCTTCGGCCGCCAGCGCGCGGATCTCCGCCGGCGTCGCAAGCACGCCGGCGATTGGCAGCGTGTGCATCGTGCGGCCCTTCTCGATGCCGAGCGCCTTCAGCTCGGCGAGCTGCACGGCATTGACCGGGCCGGACTGGTTGTAGGTAACCACCACTGCCAGCTCGTCGCTCGGTGCGGCGGCGCCGAGCTTCTGCACGAGTTGCGGGTCGAGATGGGCGTCGGCGAGGGCCACGCCGCTGGCGAGCAGGCCGAGCGCGAGGGCGGAGATCCGGATCGGGAGGGAGCGCGGGGCAGACATGGGGAGAGCCTCGGGTGAGATGCCCAACGGGGGCGGCACCTACGTTTTCCCACCTGGCGCCGTGCAGTCCCATCCGGGAATGCCACCACGCGAGGCAGGGGTAAACACCCAGCCAGCGCAGTCCACGGGGCGCTGGAACGCCAGCCAGCCGCAGGCCAGGCTCGCCGCGGGGTCGCCACGACGAATGCTTCACAAACGTCGCTCTAGCGTCCTCCCAATCACGGGGTTTTTACGTCCACACCGGAGCCACCATGCCGCGCGTCATCTTCCGCTGGATCGCCTTCGCGCTTCTCTTCGTGGCCGCCCCCTTCGCCTCGGCGCAGTCCGTGCCCGTGCAGGTTTCGGTATCCGGCAATACGGCTACCGTGGTGATCGGTTCGCAGACGTCGCCGCTGGCCGACATGACGCTGGCCTTCGACAGCCCGCACGCGCTCACCGCGGCGAATCTCGGCATCAACGCGCAACTGGTTTCCACGACCGACCCGGCGCTGCTGGCGCGGCTGCCCGGCAACCTCACCTCGTTCGACGCCTCGTTCCCGCTCATGGTGACCGTCGAGCCTCCCGCCGGCGACCTGTCGTTCGACCGGCTGGTACATGTCGAGATCCATACGCATGCGCTCACCTACACCTACGGCACGAGCTATCGCCTCTTCAAAGCGCCGATCGGCGGAGCGTTCCGCGACATCACCAGCGAAGTCGCACAGGGAAGCGTGCGCGCGCGCGGCACCACCGGCGGTTTCTCGCAGTTCCTGATCCTCACCGACGTGCGCCGCACCGGCGACGTGGTGGACGAGAAGCTGCAACGGCTGCGCACGCGCATCGCGACCCTCGCGCCCGCCGAAGCCGCGCCGCTGGAGGCGTACCGCGCGGCGGCCGCGCAGGCCGTCGCCGAGGGCCGCTACGACGACGCGCTCGCGAGCCTCGATGCTCTAGCTGCGCGTACCGACGCACGTGCCGGTGTTGCCGTCCGCAACACCTGGAACGCCGGCGGCGGTTCCACCAACGATGCCGGCGAGATCCTTTCCGGGGTGGACACCGCGAAGTTCTCGATCGCCTACCTGCGCAACTTCGGGCACTGAGACCCGCCACTGCCCGGCATCCATATCGCTTCGACCGTGCCCCCGGCGCCAACGCGCCGGGGGCTTTTCATTTCCGCGCCGCGCTCCCTGCCCGTCCGCGACTAGGCCTAAGATCGCCCGATGCAGGCACGCCTCATCGCTTACGTCCCCGAAGCCGCCGCGATTGCCCGGATCGTCGCTTCAGGCGGACGGCTGCGCATCGGGCGCGCCGCCGACGCCGACCTGGTGCTGGAACACAGCTCCGTGTCGCGCCGCCATGCCGAACTCGAGACGCTCGGCGACGGCGCGTGGCGGCTCGTCGACCTCGGCAGCAAGAACGGCACGTTCGTCGACGGTGCGCGCGTGTCGAAGACCACCATCGCACGCAGTGGCTGGTTGCGGTTCGGAGACGTCCACTGCGAATTCGCACTGCTCGACGCGATCGCCGCCGAAGCGCAGGCCGCGCGCTGGGCGGAGCGGCGCACGTATGCCACGCACCTGACCCAGCGTATCGACGCGATGGCGCAGCCGCAGGACGGGCTCGCCACGCCCGCGCTGCTCGAACACAGCATGCGCGCGGTGCTCGAGCTGGCGCAGTGCACGCGCGGCTTCGTGCTTGTCGCGGAGCGCGGTCGCTACCGCATCGCGGCGTCCGTCGCGCTCGACGCCACGCTCTCGACGGGGACGGAGTTCACCGGAAGCCTGGGCGCCGTGGCGCAGGCGCTGCGCACGCGGGCGCCGGTCGTGTTCAATGACGTCGGCCAGGACGCGTGGCTTTCTTCGCGCGAATCCGTGGTGCGCGGGGGATTGCGCACCCTGGTCGCGCTGCCGCTGCTGGACGGCGCCGCTGCGCTGGGCGCGATCTATGCCGACCGCCGCGAGTCCGGGCCGCCACTGACCACGCTCGACGTCGAACTCCTGCAGGCCTTCGCCGAGCGCTGCGCTCTTTGGCTCGCGGCGCGGGGGGAAGTACTCGGCAGGACCGAGCCGCCATCCACCGACGACTGGACCGAGATGCTCGCGGGGCACGCGCCGACGCGATGAGCGACGCCACCTCCACCGGTCTCTACGCGCAGATGGATCTCGCGCCCGGCACACTGCTTGCCGGGCGTTTTCGTATCGAGCGCCTGCTCGGCGTGGGCGGCATGGGCGTCGTATACCGCGCGCTCGACGAAGCGCTCGGCGTGCCTGTCGCGGTCAAACTGCTGCGCCCCGAAGTCGCGCAGCGCGCCGATGCGTTCGAACGCTTCCGGCAGGAACTGCTGCTTGCGCGCCAGGTCTCGAGCCCGCACGTCGTGCGCATCCACGACATCGCCCGCCACGAGTTCGCCAATGGCGAGGCCCGCTGGCTGATCAGCATGGACCTCATCGAGGGCGAGCCGCTCGACCATCGCATCGATCGCGGGCCGCTGGCCGTCGACGACGCGGTGCGGATCACGCGCCAGGTCGCGCTCGGCCTCGAGGCCGCGCATGCGCGCGATGTGGTGCACCGGGACCTGAAGCCCGCGAACATCCTGATCGATGCCGACGGCAATGCGTACCTCACCGACTTCGGGGTCGCGCGTTCGATCGCCAGCAGCACGCGCGGCTCGACCAACAGCATCGTCGGCACGCCGGATTACCTGTCGCCCGAGCAGGCGCGCGGCGATCCCGTCGGCCCGCGCAGCGATCTCTACGCGCTCGGGCTGATCCTGCACGAAATGCTGACAGGCGAACGCGCATTCGCGTCGGCGACGGCGGCCGAAGCGCTCGCCCAGCGGCTCGTGCGCAGCCCGCCCCTGGTCACCACGCGACGCGCCGACACGCCGTCGTGGCTGGCGCGGCTAGCCGAACGCCTGCTGCGTCCGCAGCCCTCGCACCGGCTTCCCGACGCCGCGGCGGTGGTGCGGGCGATCGATCGACGCGAACTGCCTCGTGATCCGCATCGCCAGTGGCCGTGGCTCGCAGCGGCGGTCGTGCTGATGCTGGCGATCGCGGGCGGCGCGTTCTGGCGCACGCATCACGCAGTACCTACCGACGGCGCGCCCGCACCATCGCGACCGCTCGACCGCGTGCTGCTGATGCCGCTCGAGGGCGCGGCGCTGTCGGATACAGAACGCGTGGGACTGGAATCGGTCTTGCGCGACGCGCTTGCAGACGCGCCGGGGCTTGCGCGCGTCGATGTCGATCGCACCCTCCAGGCGCTCGGGCAGCTGGATGCGACGGGGCGTCCCACGCTCGAATCGATGCGCCGCGCCGGTGCCGCGAGCCGCGTCGTGCGGCTGGAAGTGCAGCCGGTCGCCGGCGCGTGGCGTGTGGTTGGCGAACAGGACGGCGGCACTGACGAGCGTCTGCAGGGACCACGCGCTGCGACAGCCGGCGATGCGCTGCGCGAGTGGCTGCGCACGCCCTCGGCGATCGATGCGCTCGGGCTTACGTCAGCAATACCCCTGCGCGTGCCGTCGGCGGACGTCGTGGCGCTGCGCGGCGCGGCCGAGATCGCACGGCGGTCGGGCCATTACGACGCTTCACTTGCCACGCTGCGCCAGGCGACCGCGAACGACCGCACCGACGTTGGTGCGTGGATTCGCCTGGCGGAGGTCGCGCAGGCCGTGGGCGAGGACGACATCGCGACAACCGCGGTGACGCAGGCCCAGCGCATCACCGGCGCATCCTCGCCACGGCTGGCGCAGCGGCTCGCCGCCATGCATTCGACGCTCGACGGGGATTCGGAAGCCGCCGCTCGCGCATGGCGCCAGTTGTTCGCGCGCTCGCCGTCCGACACGCAGGTCGAGCTGCAGCTCGCGCGTTCGCAGGGCGCGGCAGGCGACTTCGACACGGCGATCGCGACGCTCCAGCACATCACCTCACGCGATGCGCAGGATGCGCGCGCCTGGTTCGAACTCGGGAAGCTGTCGATCCTCAAGGGTGACGCGCGGCCCGCCGTGGACGACTACCTGGTGCGCGCGCAGGTGCTGTTCAACCGCGGGCGCAGTGCCTACGGCGCGGCCGAGGTGGTGAACGCACTCGGTGTCGGCTACGGCCGGCTCGGCCAGACGCGCGAAGCGGAGGAAGAGTATCGGCGCGCGGTGGCGTTGCGGCGCGCCGTGGGCAACCGGCGTGGCGTTGCGACCAGCCTGCGCAATCTCGCCAACCTGCTCAGCCAGCGCGGTGCGTTCGACGAAGCGGCAAGCTCGCTCGACGACGCGCGACGCATCAACGTCGAGCTCAACGATCGCGCCGGCTTGGCCGCCGTCGACAACGAGCGCGGCCTGCTGGAAGAGGAACGCGGGCACTACGCGGCATCGCTGGATGCATTCCGGCTCGCCCTGCAGGGCTTCGAGCGGGCGGGCGATCCTCACGGCGTTGCACAGGCGCTCAACGACATCGGCTTCGCGCAGTACCAGCTGGGCGCCTACGACGACGCGCAGACGTACTGGCAGCGCGCAGCCGACGCGTATCACCAGCTCGGTGACGCGACCGGCGCGATCCGCACGCAGCAGAACCTGGGGCTGCTGGAGGCGGCACGCGGGCGCTGGAGCGACGCGTGGCAATCGCAACAGGCAGCGCTCGCGCAGGCGCGCAAACGGCAAATGGCCGAGGAAGCGGCGGTCGGTCTGCGCAACCTGGCCGAAGTGGCGCTGGCGAGGGGCGATGTCGCGGCTGCACTCTCGAACGTGGCGCAGGCCCGTGAGCTCTTCCGCGAGCGCGATGATCTTCGCGGCAGCGTCGACGTTCTTCTTCTGGGCGTCGAAGCGAGGCTGGATGCCGGCGACACCGCTTCAGCGAAACGCGAGCTGGACGCGCTGCGCGGCGACCTCGCAAAGGCATCGACCGAACAGCGCGCCATCGCCGGACGCCTCGGCGCGCTGCTGGCCGAAGCGTCCGGCGACACGCGTGGC
>NZ_VTRV01000113.1 GCF_008274655.1 Cognatilysobacter lacus
CGGCCGCCGAGTCGCGGTCCAGCGTCTGGTCGTATTTGGCGCCAACGGCGCTCGACGCGCGCACCTGCTGCCGCTCCTCCGGCGTGATCGGGCCGATGCGCGAGCGCGGCGGCGCCACCAGCACCCGCTCGACGGGCGCCGGAATGCCATCGGCGGACAGCAGAGAGACCAGCGCTTCACCGATGGCGAGCTGCGTCAGTGCGGTCTCGATGTCGATCTTCGGGTTCTGCACGAACGTCTCGGCGGCCACGCGCACGGCCTTCTGGTCCCGGGGCGTGAATGCGCGCAGCGCATGCTGCACCCGGTTGCCGAGCTGGCCGAGGATCTCCCCCGGCACGTCGTCCGGGAATTGCGAGCAGAAGTAGACGCCGACGCCCTTCGAGCGGATCAGCCGAACCACCTGCTCGACGCGCTGGCGCAGCGCGGGCGTCGCATCGTCGAAGAGCAGATGGGCTTCGTCGAAGATGAAGACGAGCCGCGGCTTGTCCATGTCCCCGACTTCCGGCAGGCGCTCGAACAGCTCGGACAACAGCCAAAGCAGGAACGTGGAGTAGAGCCGCGGCGTCAGCACCAGGCTCTCGGCCGCGAGCACGCCGATCACGCCGCGCCCCTCGGGCGTCGTGCGCATCAGGTCCGTGAGCTCGAGCGCGGGTTCGCCGAAGAACTGCAGCCCTCCGTCCGATTCGAGCCGCAGCAACGCGCGCTGGATCGCGGCGATCGACGGCGCACTCACGAGCCCGTATTTCACCGATACCGCCTGGCGCTCCGCGGCGAGGTACGACAGCACCGCGCGCAGGTCTTCGAGGTCGAGCAGCAGCAGGCCCTCGTCGTCGGCGATGCGGAACCCGATGTCGAGCACGCCGGCCTGCGTATCGTTGAGCTCCAGCATTCGAGCCAGAAGGATCGGGCCGATTTCCGAGATGGTCGCGCGCACCGGGTGGCCGGCTTTGCCGAACAGGTCCCAGAAGATCACCGGGTTGGCTTGCGGGGCGTGGTCGGTAATGCCCAGTGTGTCGAGGCGCGCCTGCACGCGCTCGTTCGCGGTGCCCGGCATGGAGAGGCCCGCGACGTCGCCCTTCACGTCCGCGAGGAACACCGGCACGCCGATCCGCGAAAAACCTTCGGCGAACGTCATCAGGCTCACGGTCTTGCCGGTACCGGTGGCGCCCGCGACCAGCCCGTGGCGATTTCCGGCGCGCGCGGGCAGTTCGATCGGCTTGAGCTCGGGCGGGGCGGTCTTGCCGAGCAGGATGGAAGGCGTCATCGGGGAACCGCGTCGGGGGATGACCCGATTCTAACCACGCACCGCTGATCGGCCGGAACGGCGCAATGCGTCCTTGCCCCTGCACGGACGCGACGGCTACGCTCGAACGCCCCCCGCAGTCCCGGCCGTCATCATGATCCCCCGCATTCCTCGCCACCGGCTGTTCAGGGCCTGCCTCGCTGCGCTCTTCCTCCTGCCCGTCTGTTCGATCGCCGCGCGCCGCGAAGCGCCCGTCACCACCGACGCGTTGTCCACCCGGATGCAGGCCGCCGAGCAGCGATTCACGCGCGCCGCGATCGCCGTTCGAAACGACGAACCCGACGCGCAGCGCGAGAGCGACGCCGCGCTGCAGGACATGGAAGACGTGATGGCCGCCTGCGTGCGACAGCGCGGCTGCCCGGTCAACACCATGCTGGCGACGTACAACCGGCTGCTCAAGCACGCCATCGACGCGGATGCGGCCGATGACGACGCCGACGACGCGCCAACGGCCGATGGCATCGGGCACGAAGGCGCCGCTGCGAACGTGCCGGAGTCCGCGCACGCCGCGCACCTGCTCTCGCAGGACCACCGGTTCGACCGGATGGTCGAG
The DNA here is from genome assembly GCF_008274655.1 of Cognatilysobacter lacus. Classification (GTDB taxonomy): domain Bacteria; phylum Pseudomonadota; class Gammaproteobacteria; order Xanthomonadales; family Xanthomonadaceae; genus Cognatilysobacter; species Cognatilysobacter lacus. The sequence continues at coordinate 1,857 of NZ_VTRV01000113.1, forward strand.
TACAACCCGGCCGTCCAGCAGGCGATCCGCCGCTGGCTGACCGACATGCGCGGATCGTTGATCTCCAGCTGGGAGAACTACCAGTACATGCGTTACCTCATGTGGCCCGAGTACCAGAAGCGCGGGCTGCCCGAAGCGCTGCTGTTCGGGATCATGGCCAAGGAATCGAACGGCAAGGTTCACGCCACGTCGCGCACCGGCGCCGCCGGGCCGATGCAGTTCATGTATGCGACGGGCAAGCGCTTCGGCCTCGGCGACGACGGCACCGGTTTCGACACCCGCTACGACCCGCGCGCCGCCGCCCAGGCGAGTGCCGAGTACCTCAACGAGCGGATGGGCGAACTCAACCGCAATATCGAGCTGTCGCTGGCGGCGTACAACGGCGGCGAGGGCAGGGCACTGCGCGTCTACCAGGGCACGGCGGCGCGTTCGTTCTGGGACGAGTCCGTGTACAACCAGTTCCCCGCGGAAACGCGCGACTACGTGCCGATGGTCGTCGCCGCGTCGTGGCTGTTCCTGCATCCGAAGGAATACGGGCTCACGTTCCCGAAAGTCGACCCGAGGCCCGCGACGCTGCGCCTGACGCAGCCCGCATCGATCTACCAGCTCGGCATCTGCCTGGGCAACAAGGGCGTGCGCGAGGGCTACATGCGCACGTTGCGCAACCTGAATCCGCGTTACCAGCCCGAGACGTTCCTGCCGGCAGGCACCACCTTGAATGCGACGACGCGAGTCGTCGGGCTCTACGACCGCTGGTGCACCTCGGGCGCGCGCGCCGACCTCGCGCGCACGCTGGTGGTGAGCGACCCGAGCCGCGCGGTGGTGCGTACCGGTCCGCTGCAGACGATCACGCCTGCCGAGGCGTCGGTTTCGGCGGGGCCGGTGTCCGCAAACGCGGGTGATTGGACGAGCACCGCGTCAGCGTTGCCTACGCCACCGGTGACCGCGCGCCAGTACCAGGTGCAGGACGGTGAATCATTGCCGACGATCGCGCGCAAGTTTGGCTGTTCGGTCGAAGGGCTGGCGAAGGCGAACGGCCTCCCGGCGGCCGGGCAGCTGACCCGCGGGCAGTCGCTGCGGCTGGACGGCTGCGGCGGCTGACGTTTCCGCTGCGATCGGCGATCGACGATGCAGAAGGCCCGCCGAATGGCGGGCCTTCTGCAGTCCGGGGCTGCGCCGACAGCTCAGTGCGACGCGGGCATGCACTTCGACAGGTCGGCCGGCGGCGGCGGGCTCGGGTCGTCCTGCTTGGGTCCCAGCGACACCGCGCCCTGCGACGACGCCACGGCAGTGGACGCCGCGTGTCCGTTCGGATGCGGGTCCACCGGATCATCCTGCTTCGGCCCGATGCTGACGAGCGATGCGCCCGACGCCATGGCGGTCGGCGAATTCCCCTGCGTCGGGCGCGGCCCCACCGGGTCGTCCTGCTTGGGGCCGATCGCGGCACTTGCTTCGTGGGCGTAGCCGCCCATGGACTGCGGTGAGCAACCGGGCTGCGGCGAAATGCCGCCCTGGACGATGAGCGCGGGCGACGGGGTCGCGTGGCCCGCGCTGCTGTTCGACATGCGCGGCGGCGGCGTCGCGCCGTGCGACTTCGGATGCGGCACCTGCGCCGCGGCAAGTCCGGCGATGAGCAATCCGACCGTGACAGACAATGGGGTGACCGTGCGCATGGCGTCTCCTTTCGCGATGGGAGGCTCGATGTTACGAGCGAACCGCGCGCCTGGCCGTCCGCCCGTCAGGGAACGATCCGTCGCGCGAGGCGCTCCCCGAGGCGCACCGCGGACTCGGCCTGCAGCGACGGGTCGAGCGCCGCAACGCCCGGCGGCAGCAGCACGATCACCGTCGATCCGTAGTTGAAGCGCGCCATTTCGGCGAAACGCTCCAGGGTGACGCCGCGCTCGAATCGCTTCTCCGTCACCTTGTGGCCGTACTGCGGAATCTCTATGCCGCTCCAGACGGTCTCGACGCCCGACACCAGCAGCGCACCCACCATCACGACTGCCATCGGGCCGAAGTCCGTGTCGAAGTGGCAGACCAGGCGCTCGTTTCGCGCGAACAGCTTCGGCACGAGCCGCACTGCGTTGGGGCCAACGCTGAACAGCCGCCCGGGCACGTGGACGGTACGGGTCAGCGTGCCCGTCCACGGCATGTGCACGCGGTGGTAGTCGCGCGGGGACAGGTAGACCGTGGCGAACAGGCCATCGGCGAAGGGCGCGGCATCCGTCTCGTTGGCGAGCAGTTCGGCCGCCGTGAAGCTGCGCCCCTTGGCCTGGAAGATCTCGCCGCCGCGGATCGGCCCGCATTGGCTGATGCGCCCATCTGCGGGCATCAGGATGGCTGCGGGGTCGGCGTCCGGCACGCGCACGCCGGGCTTCAATGCACGCGTAAAGAAGCTGTTGAACGAGTCGTAGTTGCGCGGGTCCGCGTCGGCTGCTTCGGCGAGGTCGACGCCGAACTTGCGCGTCACCGTGTCGATCAGCCAGCGGCTGACGCCTGGATGCTTCGAATATGCGAGCGACCGCGCGATCGACGACAACAGCCTGTGGGGCAGGGCGTAGGTGATGCGCGTAACCAGACTCATGGGGCGGCCTTCGTCAACTGGGTGAAATCCGACGCGATGGCCCCAGCGTCAAGCGGGGGCTGCACGATTCCGGCCATGCGGCCGTCCGGGTCGAGCGCCACCAGCGTCGCGCTGTGGTCGACCGCATAGGCATCGGCAGGCGCGTCCGCAGCGGGCGGTGACTTCGCGAACACCAGGCCGACCGAGCGCGCGAAACGTTCGAGCGTCGGCACGTCGGCGGTGGCGGCGATCGTGTCGCGATGGAATGCGTGCGCGTATTCACCCACGCGATCGGGCGTGTCGCGGTCCGGGTCCACCGAGACGAACAGGACCCGGGGCCGCGTCGTTTCCGGCAGCGATTCCCACTGCTTCTGCGCGCGCGCGAGCTCCGCGAGCGTGGTCGGGCAGAGGTCGGGGCAATGCGTGAAGCCCAGGAACACGAGCGTCCAGTGGCCCTTGAGTTCGCCGGGAACCAGCGGCGTTCCGTCGGACTGCCGAAGGCTGAACGCGGGCACCGCGCGCGGCGGGTCGATCAGGTGCACCGCCTTCATGGGCGGCGCGTGCGTTGTTTGAGGCGCGAACGCGAAGCGCGCGGCGAGCAGGCCGAGCCCGGCAGCGAGCGCGGCGGCGAGAACGAGCAGCGTCGTCCGGTTGAACATGCTGGGCTCCGGGCCCGACGGGACCGGCGATGATACCGGCGCCCGCTATAATCGCGGGCCTTCCCAGCGTGCGACGTCAATGGACGCCGGTCTACCGACCTTCCAGCAGGCCTCGATCATCGACCTGATCCGCTACGGCGGCTCGCTCCTCAATGCATCCGGCCTGACCTTCGGCCACAGCTATGACAACGCGCTCGACGAGTCGACGCAGCTCGTCCTGCACGCGCTGCACATGCCGCACGACCTCAGCCCGGTGTACGGCGCCTCGCGCGTCACCGAGGACGAGATGCGTCGCGTGTTCGACCTGTTCCGCCGACGCATCGACGAGCGCATGCCAGCCGCCTACCTGACGGGCGAAGCCTGGTTCGCAGGGCTGAACTTCAAGTCCGACAGCCGCGCGCTGGTGCCGCGTTCGCCCATCGCCGAGCTGATCACGACGGGCTTCGAGCCCTGGCTCGGCGACCTTGAAGTCGAGCGCGTGCTCGATCTCTGCACGGGTTCCGGCTGCATCGCGATCGCGACCGCGCACTACCAGCCCAACTGGGACGTGCTCGGCATCGACGTCAGCGACGATGCACTCGCGCTCGCCGAGGAAAACAAGGAACGCCTGCAGGTCGCGAATGTGAAGTTCGCGAAGTCGGACCTGTTCGAGAACCTGCAGGGCGAGTTCTTCGACCTGATCGTGACCAACCCGCCTTACGTCACCAACGACGAGACCGACGCGCTGCCGCCCGAGTATTCGCACGAACCCGACCTGGGGCTGCGCGCCGGCGACGACGGCCTGGACCTTGCGCTGCGCATCCTGCGCGACGCACCGGACCACCTCACCGAACACGGCGTGCTGATCTGCGAAGTGGGCGAGGCCGAGCGCGCGCTGTCGACGCTGCTGCCGGAACTTCCGCTGGCCTGGGTGGAATTCAAGGTCGGGCAGATGGGCATCTTCGTTGCACGCCGCGAGGACCTCGCCGAGCACCACGCGAGCATCCGCGCGCTGGCCGACGCACGCGACTGATCCATGAACACCTTCGGCCACCTGCTGCGCGTCACGACCTTCGGCGAAAGCCACGGTCCGGCGATCGGCTGCGTGGTGGACGGCTGTCCCCCGGGCCTGCCGCTCGCGGCCACCGATTTCGCGCATGACCTCGAACGCCGCGCGACCGGGCGCACGCGCCACACCTCGCAGCGGCACGAGGCCGACGAGATCGAGATTCTCAGCGGCGTGTACGAGGGCGTCACCACGGGTACGCCGATCGCGCTGCTGATCCGCAATACCGATGCGCGCAGCAAGGACTACACGGCGATCGCCGCGCAGTTCCGCCCGGGACACGCCGATTACACGTATTGGGCGAAGTACGGCCTGCGCGATCCGCGCGGCGGCGGGCGCTCCAGTGCGCGCGAGACGACGATGCGGGTCGCGGCCGGCGTCATCGCGAAGAAGTGGCTGGCCGGCGACGGCGTCGAGGTTCGCGGGTTCCTTTCCCAGATCGGCGAGATCCGTTCGTCGCGTCCCGAGACACCCGACTGGGCCGACGTCGAAGCGAACCCGTTCTTCTGGCCGGATGCGGCGCAGGTGCCGGAACTCGAGGCCTACATGGACGCCCTGCGCAAGTCCGGCGATTCGGTAGGCGCGCGTGTCGACGTGGTCGCCACCGGCCTGCCGGCGGGCTGGGGCGAACCCGTCTACGGCAAGCTGGATGCGGAACTGGCGTCCGCGCTGATGAGCATCAACGCGGTGAAGGGCGTCGAGATCGGCGATGGCTTCGACGCGGTGCCCATGCGCGGGTCCGTGCATCGCGACGTGATGCGGCCCGGTGCCGGCGGTGCTCCCGACTTCGACAGCAACCACGCCGGCGGCGTGCTCGGCGGCATCAGCACCGGGCAGGCGCTGCGTTGCTCGGTGGCTTTCAAGCCGACATCGAGCCTGCGACTGCCCGTCGAAAGCATCGACGTGGCCGGCAACGCAGTCGACGTGGTGACGACCGGTCGCCACGACCCCTGCGTCGGCATCCGCGCCACGCCCATCTGCGAGGCAATGGTCGCACTGGTGCTGATGGACCAGGCGCTGCGTCATCGCGCGCAATGCGGCGACGTCCACCCCGCGCGATAAAGACGGCCACTCGCAATGCTTCGCGCGGCATGTCATCGAACCACGCACGCTCCACTACCGCGAATGGCCCCGGGGCCGCGCGGCGAACCCACCTGATCGAGAATCCAATGAAGAACCCCGTGAACGTCGCGATCGTCGGTGCCACCGGCGCGGTTGGCGAAACCATGCTGAAAGTGCTCGAAGAGCGCGACTTCCCCGTTGGCGAACTGCATCTGCTCGCCAGCGAGCGCTCGGCCGGCGCGAAGGTGGTGTTCAAGGGCCGCCACCTTGCCGTGAAGGATCTGGCGACGTTCGATCCCGCCGGCGTCGATATCGCGCTCTTCTCCGCGGGCGGCGACGTGTCGAAGGAATTCGCGCCGAAGTTCGCAGCGGCAGGGGCGGTCGTGATCGACAACTCGTCCGCGTTCCGTCGCGACGCCGATGTTCCGCTGGTAGTCGCGGAGGTCAATCCGGACGCGCTGCGCGTTCGGCCGCGCGGCATCATCGCCAACCCCAACTGCTCGACCATGCAGCTGATGACCGCGCTGGCGCCGATCCATCGCGAAGCCGGCATCCAGCGCATCAACGTGGCCACCTACCAGTCGGTGTCCGGCACCGGGCGTCGCGCGCTGGAGGAGCTCGGGCGCCAGACCGCCGCGATGCTCAACTTCCAGGATCCGAAGCCGGAGGTCTATCCGGTGCAGATCGCGTTCAACGTGATTCCGCAGGGCGGCGATTTCCTCGACAACGGCTACACCAGTGAAGAGATGAAGCTGGTCTGGGAGACGCGGAAGATCCTCGGCGACGAGTCGATCCAGGTGAATCCCACCGTCGTGCGTGTGCCGGTGTTTTACGGCCACTCCGAGGCGGTGCATATCGAGACGCGCGACAAGATCACCGCCGCGCGGGCGCGCCAGCTGCTGGAAAGCGCGCCGGGCGTGGAAGTGGTGGACGAGCGTCGCGATGGCGGCTACCCGACGCCGGTAACGCATGCGTCGGGAAACGATCCGGTCTATGTCGGCCGCATCCGCGAGGACATCTCGCATCCGCGTGGGCTGTCGCTGTGGGTGGTCGCCGACAACATCCGCAAGGGTGCCGCGCTCAACGCCGTGCAGCTGGCCGAACTCGTCATCGCAGAATGAGGCCGTTTCGCGCGCCGGTTCGCGTGTGCGGTTCGCGCCGGGCCTGCTAGAGTCGCGCCGAACGAGGGGAGAGACACCTGTGAGGTCAACGCTGAGATCCGCCTGCCTGCTCGCCTTGGCGCTTGCGAGCGGCTCCGCGCAGGCGCTGGGGCTCGGCCAGATCCAGGTGAAGTCGCGCCTCGGCGAGCCGCTGCTGGCGGAAATCCCGGTGATCAGCAGCGACGCCTCGGAACTCGTCGACCTCGACGCCGGGCTGGCGTCGCCGGAAACGTTCACGCGCGTCGGGCTCGAGCCGCCCTACGGCATCGTTGCGGACCTGCACTTCACGGTGGGCAGCGACGCGCAGGGTCACCCGCTGATCCGCATCACCACTACGCAACCGGTGACTCAGCCGTTGCTGGACTTCCTGGTCGAGGTGGACTGGGGGCAGGGCAAGCTGGTCCGCGAGTATTCGGCGACGCTGGCGCAGCCCGGCTCGGTTGCGGCGGGTCCTGACGTGGCGGTTGAGGCCCCAGCGGTCGAGGCCGCCCCGGTGGTCGAACGGCCGCAGGCGTCG
>NZ_VTRV01000114.1 GCF_008274655.1 Cognatilysobacter lacus
CGGGCGGCGCGGCGACGGTCGCCGGCGTCGCGCAGGGCGCCTGCGTTCGCGCCGCGTACCAGGCCACGTTCGCGCCGATCAGCGCGCCAATCATCAGGACGAGCAAGTATCGAAGCATGGGACCTCCTTCACGTAGCGACATGCTGACAGCGGCCGTTAGCGGCCGTGTGAAGCCCGGGCTTTCACCGGGGGCTCCGCGGTTCCACGCCACCATCGGCGCACCAGGAGAACACCATGCGAATCGCTCCCCGCGTCTACACGGACCAGGCCGACATCGACCGCCTGCAGGCGCTGATCTCCGAGCTACCCAACGATCGCCATGTCCAGCTCACGCTCGACGACGGCCGCGAGTTCGTTGGAGTCGTGTCCGGGCGCCCCGTGGCCATGCAGTTCTTCGACCCCGACGGGCACGAGGGCACCAACGGGATCGTGCGGATCGAGCAGCCCGCGATGGAGCAGCCGGAGCAGGCCCGATGGGTCGACCTGTTTCTCGACCAGATTATCGCCGTGCGGCCACTCGACCGCGGCGAACTCGGCGTGCACGCCGGCTCGGGGGCGAACGGAAGCTCGCCTTCATCGCGGGCGCACTGAACCGGCGGGTCGACGCCTGGCTGGTCGCAGGATGCCGATCCTCGTCGCCTCAAGGTGACCGGACGCGAGCCGACCGCGTGCAAGACCGGCGTTGTCGCACGCGTCGGAAAGGGACGAGTTCGCGATCGGGAAGATTTCCGCGCCGGCCAAACAGGCGCGGCGTGTCGGCCGGTTCCGCGGACGCTGCGGAGTCGGGCACGCAGCGGCGGGTTCTCGTCGACGAATCCGGGACGACATCGAATTGGTGCGGCATGCGCTCCGGAGCAGCAGCCGCCAGTGCCTGTCGCCGGGCCGCAAGGCACCGCGGCGCGCGAAACGGCTAAAGCTCGACGCGGCGCTGCGCGGCGTCGATCGGGGCGTCGACCGCACAAAAAAAGAAAGCCCGGCCGAAGCCGGGCTTTCGATGTGTGCGACCTGGCGGTCACAGCGGGAGGATTACTCCGGCTGCACGGCCTCGGCCTGCAGGCCCTTCTGGCCCTGCGTCACGGTGAAGGAGACCTTCTGGCCTTCCTTCAGGCTCTTGAAGCCCTGGGTCTGGATAGCGCGGAAATGCACGAACACATCTTCGCCATTCTCGCGGCTGATGAAGCCAAAACCCTTGGCGTCGTTGAACCACTTCACGGTGCCGGTTTCACGGGACATTGTGTAACTCCTGGAACATATCTTTGAAGGTGCCGCACGAAGCGGCGATGGTGCTGTTCACAAGGAGTGATCTAGCAACGATGTAGCGGATCAGCGATCTACAGCATCGGGTCACAGGTCACGGTGACCCCCGGAGCAGCGCAGCTACCGTAGAGCCTGCGTCCACCAAAAGCAATGTCCGCCTGTCGCCTCTTCAGGCCGCCGGTGGTTTCGAGCGGCGTAGCGCCGTGTCGCGAAGGCGCGGTCCGCCTCCGGATCGACACGCCGTGTCGGCTGAAACCCTCTCCCCGCGTGGGCCGGCGCGCCATAATGCCGGCCCGCTTACCGTGCGCCGCCTCCGCCATGACAGACACCCTCCCCGACCGCCTCGCCACCGATCCGCAAAGCCCATTCCACGACGCAGGCCTGCTGGAGCGCGGAATCGGCATCCGATTCAACGGCCGCGAGCGGCAGGACGTCGAGGAATACTGCGTGAGCGAAGGCTGGGTGCGCGTCGCCGCCGGCCGTGCGCGCGACCGCCGCGGGCAGCCGATGACCCTGAAGTTGCGCGGTAGCGTCGAGCCCTACCTGTTGGTGCCGGACGCCGGCTGAGCCGCGACGGCGGCCGGCCGACCGGGCGCCACGGCCTCGGCGTGCACTGCCGCTTCGCGCGGTTGCCACGGCCACCGCCCTTCCAGTTCGACCTCGAGCGACAGGCTCAGGAACGTGCGGATCAGCACGATGCCCCCGAGCACGATCAGGCCGTTGACGGTCGGTTCGACCGCGACCGTGCGGATGATGTCGCCGGCGACCATGAATTCCAGGCCCAGCAGGATGCCGCGGCCCACGTCCTGCCGCAGGCGGCGGTAACGGGTTTCCGCGGGGCTGCCCGCGCGCACGCCGCCTCCGGATCCTGCGCTGCGACCGGTCGCGAAGCCCCATGTCGCCCACGCCAGCCCCACCACGATCACCAGCACGCCGGCCGAGTCGACGGCCATGCTTATCCACTCGCCCGCCTGTTTGAACGTCATCGGTTCCACTGCCGGCTCCCAGCGCGCATGCGGCAGTGTCGCGCCCGGCGCGGATGCGCGATGTCGAGGCCGACACGCACGCCTCGCAACCGCGGGTTCACCCTGACGTGTCCCGGCCGTTACTCCCTGTGCCGACCGCGATACGTTGCCCATGACACAGCTGACCGAAGACCAGGCCCGCGACTACATGCACAAGCTCCTTGCGGCCATGGCGAAAGCCGGCGGCTCGGACCTGTTCATCGCGCACGACTTCCCGCCGAGCATGAAGGCGCACGGCCAGATGACGCCCCTGAGTCCACAGAAGCTCACCGGTGCGATCACCGCGAAGCTCGCGCATGCGCTGATGAACGACAAGCAGCGCGCCGAGTTCGCGACCGACCTTGAATGCAACTTCGCGATCGCCATTGCCGGCCTGTCGCGCTTTCGCGTCAACGTGTTCATGCAGCAGGGCCACGTGGGCATGGTGCTGCGCACGATCGCCGCGGAAATCCCGAACTTCGAAAAGCTCAAGCTGCCCGAGGTGCTGAAGGACCTGGTGATGGCCAAGCGCGGCCTGATCCTCGTGGTCGGCGGCACGGGCTCGGGTAAGTCGACGTCGCTGGCGGCGATGATGGACCACCGCAATCGCACGTCGGCCGGGCACATCATCACGGTCGAGGATCCGGTCGAATACGCGCACATCTCGCAGAAGTCGCTGATCACGCATCGCGAAGTGGGCGTCGACACCCACAGCTGGCACCACGCGCTGAAGAACACGCTACGCCAGGCGCCGGACGTGATCCTGATCGGCGAGATCCGCGATGCCGAAACGATGGAGCACGCGATCGCGTTCGCCGAGACCGGCCACCTGTGCCTGTCGACGCTGCATGCCAACAGCGCATCGCAGACGATGGAACGCATCATCAATTTCTTCCCGGAAGAGCGCAAAGCGCAATTGCTGATGGACTTGTCGGCGAACCTGCGCGCGATCGTCTCGCAGCGACTGGTGCGCACACAGGACGGCAAGGGCCGCGCCGCGGCGATCGAGATCCTGATCAACACGCCGTCGATCGCCGAGAAGATCTTCAAGGGCGAGTTCAACGAACTGAAAGGGATCATGTCGAAGTCGCGCGAGCTGGGCATGCGCACGTTCGACTGGGCGCTGTTCGAGCTCTACAACGAAGGCACGATCGGCTACGACGAAGCGATCCGCAACGCGGACTCGGCCAATGAACTGAGGCTGGCGATCAAGCTGAAGAGCGAACGTGGCGAGCCCGCGCAGGCGGCGGCGATCTCGCTGTCGCTGGACGCTGCGCCGTCGCCGGAAGAAGTCGAGACGCTGCGCAAGGAAGAGCTGCGCAAGCAACAGGAAAAGCGCGAGCAGATCGAACTCGAGCGCATGCAGGCGGTCAAGGCGCAAGGCTGAGTCGCTGCGGCACAATGCGGGCATGCACGTCGCCTCGCTCCACCTGTATCCGCTCAAGTCCTGCGCGCAGCTCGACACCGCGTCGCTCGAGATCACCCCGCGCGGCCCGGCTGGCGACCGCCGCTGGCTCGTGGTCGACGGCGACCACCGCTTCATGACCGCGCGCCAGCACGCGAGGCTGGTCGGCATCCGCGCCGTGCCGGCCGCGGGCGGCCTGCGACTCGATGCAGGCGACCTGCCGACGCTCCACGTGCCCGTCCCGGCACATGCACCGCGACGCCGCGTCACCATCTGGCGCGACAGCGTCGATGTGCCCGACGCGGGCGACGCTGCCGCGCACTGGCTTACGCGCTATCTCGGCACCACAGCGCGCCTCGTGCACATGGACGACGCCGCCCGTCGCGCCGTCGACCCGGCGTTCGCCGCACCCGGCGACGAGGTCGCGTTCGCCGACGCCTATCCGCTGATGGTGATCTCCCAGGCGGCACTCGACGGTTTGAACGCGCGGCTGCCGACGCCGGTGTCGATGACGCGCTTCCGTCCCAACGTCGTGATCGCGGACAGCGCGCCGCATGCCGAGGACACCTGGTCACGCGTGCGCATCGGCGACATCGAGTTCGACGCCGTGAAGGCCTGCACGCGCTGCGTGTTCACCACCGTCGAGCCAGCCACGATGACGCGCGATCCGGACGGCGAGCCCTTGCGCACGCTCACCGGCTACCGTCGCACGCCCGCCGGCGTCACCTTCGGCATGAACCTCATCCCGCGCGGTACCGGCACGCTGCGCATGGGCGACCCGGTCGTAGCGCTCGGCTGAACGGGCAGCGCCTCACGTAGACTCCGCCGCTCAAACGGGGGATCCGATGAAGTCCAGCGGCATTTCGTTCCACCATCCGTGGGCCTTCTGGCTCGGCTGCCTGTTCATCACCGGCGGCGTCGCGGCGCACGTGCCGATGTTCCTGATGGGCCGCTACACGCAGTGGCAGATGGTCGGCATGCCGATGACGGCCGGCATGGTGCTGGGGATGCTCGCGATCCCGCTCGGCTTGGTATTCGCGTTCCACGGACTGAAGCCGCGCATGGCAGGGCTGGGCGGCGTGTCGGTGGCCGGTGGACGGCCCCTGCCTTTCCACATCGCCGACGGGGTGCCGCTCAACGTCGAACACTGGAAGCTCGTCGTGGTGCTCACGGTGACGCTCGCGATCGACGTCATGAAGCCGGCGACGCTCGGCTTCGTGGTGCCCGGCATGAGTGCCGAATACCAGATCGCCAAGCCGACGGCGAGCCTGCTGGCGCTGTGTGCGCTCACCGGAACGACCGTCGGTTCGGTCGTGTGGGGACGCCTGGCCGATGTCTACGGGCGGCGCGCCGCGATCCTGCTGTCGGCGCTGATGTTCATCGGCACCGCGATCTGCGGGGCGATGCCGGCATTCGGCTGGAACCTCGCCATGTGCTTCCTGATGGGCGCGTCGGCGGGCGGGTTGTTGCCGATCACGTTCACGCTGATGGCCGAAACGATTCCCGCGGCGCAACGCGGCTGGCTGCTCGTCGCGCTCGGCGGCGTCGGCACGTCCGCCGGCTACCTGCTCGCTGCGGGCGCCGCTGCGGTGCTGGAACCGCTGTTCAGCTGGCGCGTCCTCTGGCTGCTGGGCCTGCCGACCGGCGCGGCGATCATCTTCCTCAACCGGTTCATTCCGGAGTCGCCGCGGTTCCTCTCGAGCATGGGGCTGGACGATGTCGCGCGCACCGTGCTTCGCCGGTTCTCGGGTGGCCGTGACGACGCGATCGAGCGCGATGACGACGCCCATCCCGGACCGCCCGTGATCGACGAGCAGCACGCGACGACCGGCGTACGCGTGCTGTTGCGCGGGCGGCATGCACGGATCAGCGCGGGCTTGATGGTCTGCGGCATTGGCTGGGGCCTGGTGAATTTCGGCGTGCTGCTGTGGCTGCCTGTGAACCTCACCGCGCTCGGCGTGGACCCCACGGCGACCAGCGCGCTGCTCGCGAAGTCGGCGATCTATGCGCTTCCCGGCATCGCAGTGGTCGTGTGGCTCTACCACCGCTGGAGCAGCTACCGCGCGCTGGTGCTGTTCATCGGGCTCACCGTGCTGTCGCTCCTCGCGCTCGCCGCGATGGCCGCGCTGCAGGTGCACGCGCAGGCCGCGGTGATCGCCGCCGTGGTGGCGCTGCTGGTGAGCGTGAGCGGCGTGATCGCGATGCTGATCCCGTACGCGGCCGAGATCTACCCGGTGCACCTGCGCGGCACCGGATCAGGCGTGGTCGCGGCCAGTTCCAAGCTCGGCGGCATCATTGGCGCCGGGCTCGGCGTGTACGGTTTCTTCCAGCATTTCACGCTGTCGGCCGTTCTGATCGCCGTGCCGATGGCGATATCGATGCTGATGATCCTGCGCCACGGCATCGAGACCCGCGGCGCCCGGCTCGAAGACATCCAGGCGTCGATGGCGCACTGATCAGGCGCGCAGCACGACCTTGCCCGCATGCCGGCCGGATTCGAGCCAGGCATGCGCCTGCGCCGCGTCGGCGAGCGGGAACACGCGATCGACCATCACGCGGATCGCGCCGGATGCGAGCCACGGCCACACCACGCGCTCGACTTCAGCGGCGAGCCGCGCCTTCTCGTCGGCATCGCGGGGGCGCAGCGTCGAGCCGGTGATGACGGCGCGCTTGCGCATCAGCGCCCACACCGGGATCTCGAGCATGTCGCCGCCCTGCGAGGCGATGTAGACGATGCGCCCGCCCGTGTTCAGCGCATCCAGCGTGGCCGCGAGATACGGCGCGCCGACCATGTCCAGCGCGACGTCGACGCCACCTTCGGCTTTCGCGATCGCGCCGAAGTCGTCGACCCGCGTGTCGACGGCGACATCGGCACCGAGCTCGCGCGCGATGCGGGCCTTGTCCGCACCCCGCGCCGTCGCGATCACCTTCGCGCCGTGCGCCTTCGCCATCTGTATCGCCATCACGCCGATGCCGGAGGTCGCGCCGTGCACCAGCAGCGTCTCACCGGGACGCAGGCCGCCGTGTTCGAACACGTTGGCGTACACGGTAAACGCGGTTTCGGGAATCGCGGCCGCATGCACGTCGTCGAGGCCCGCCGGCACCGGCAATGCGTGGCGCGCGTCGACCACCGCGTATTCCGCGTAACCGCCGCCACCGAGCAGTGCGCAGACGCGGTCGCCCGGCTGCCAGCGTCCTGCACCCCGCACCACCTCGCCCGCGACCTCGAGACCGAGCGTGGACGGCGCACCCGGCGGCGGGGGATATCGCCCTTCGCGCTGCAGGATGTCCGGGCGGTTCACGCCCGCGGCGTGGACGCGAATAAGGATCTGGCCCGGGCCGGGCTCCGGGCGATCGGCGGTGACCGCATGCAGCGCGTCGGCGGGACCGGCGCCATCGCGAACGGCGATGGCGGTCATGGTGGGTGGCAGGCTCATCGTCGGCTCCGGCGGATTCGTGCCGCAGCGTAGCGGTACATGCGTCAGGATTCGGCGAGCGCGCGTGCCGAGGCGAGCGCGGGGGTCCACAGCGTGGCGCGGCTCTTGCCGCCGTGCTTGGATGCGTACATCGCCTGGTCCGCACGCGCGAGCAGCATGGACGGCGACAACCCCGCGCCCGGCGTATAGATCGCGACGCCGACGCTCGACGACAACCGGCGCTGCTGCGCACCGACGGCGTAAGGCGCATCGGCCACGCGCAACAGCTTGGCCGCGATCAATTCCGCATTCGCCTGCGCGTCCGCGAACGCTTCGCACACCACCACGAACTCGTCGCCCGCCAGCCGCGCGACCATGTCGACCGCACGCACGGTGTCACGGATGCGGCAGGCGAACTCGCGCAGTACGTCGTCGCCGGCATCGTGCCCGCAGGTGTCGTTGACGTGCTTGAAGCCGTCGAGGTCGATGAAATAGACACCCATCGCCTTGCCGGTGCGGTCCGCGCGCTGGGTCGCGCGCGGCAGCGATTCGAGCAGCAGCCGACGATTGGGCAGGCCGGTCAACGGATCGTGCAGCGCCTGCATCGCGAGCGAGCTTTCGAGTTGGCGGCGTTCGCTGATGTCGCGCAGGAACGCGTCGAAATAGCGGCGATTCCCGCGCCAGCGCGAACGCATGCTCATCTCGATCGGGATCTCGCGCTGGTCGCGCGTGCGTGCCAGCAGCTCGACGCGACGGCCGACGCGCTCGCTCGCACCGGTAGCGATGAAGCCGGCAAGGTCGGCGTCGAATGCGCCGCGCTCGTCCTCGGGCAGGATCACCTCGGAGAACAGTCGGCCGTAGGCCTGGCTGCGCGTCCAGCCGAACGCCGTTCGCGCGGCGCGGTTCCATTCGACGATGCGCCCCTCCTCGTCCAGCATCACGAAGGCATCGTTGGCCTGCTCCAGGATCGCGCGATGGTTAGCGATGCTCTCGGCAAGCTCGCCGGTGCGCTCTTCGACGCGCGCCTCGAGCTCGCCATTGAGGCGGGCAAGCGCGTGTTCGCGTTCGTCCAGCGCATCGAGCATGGCGTTGAACGAATCGACGAGGCGCGCGACCTCGTGGACGCGGCTCGGTGGCGCGCGAACGTCGTGTCGACCCTCGCGCACGGCGTCGGCGACGTCGAGCAGGCCATGCAGTCGACGCGTCACCGCGTGCGCGAGCCCCATCGCGAGCATGGCGCCGAGTGCAAGCGCCGCAAATGCGAACGGCAGACCCGTGCGGACCATGTCACGCACTGCGGCATCGACAGACGCATGGTCGGGCGCGATGCGCAGTTGTCCCTTGTTGGCGACCAGCAGCGTGGGTGAATCGGCGAGGTCGCCACGGCGCCAGCGCAGGCGGCCGGCGCTGTCGCGTATCTCGATGCCGGCAATGTCGCCCGCGTCCCACAGCGCGGTGGCGGCCCGTTCGAGCGCAATATCGTCGTGACGCGCCAGCGCCTGCGTAACTGGAGTCATGGCCCGGGTGGCTACCAGCATGACGTGCGCGTCGAGCCCCGCACGAAGCGACGCGCGCTGCCGAAGGGCGGTCTGCGCGGTGAACGTTGTCATCAGCACTGCCTGCAGCAGCACCACGCCGACCACCAGCTGGCGGCGGATCGATCCGCGCCCGCCGCGCCGCAGGGTCACGCGCGCGACCTGCGTGCGAGCGCCGCGTGCGTGCGCATGCGTCGGGCTGGAGCATCGACACCGGGCAGGCCCGGCGGCGAAGGCGTGTGC
>NZ_VTRV01000115.1 GCF_008274655.1 Cognatilysobacter lacus
CGCTCGCGGCGCATGTCGACATCGGCGGCGGGTCCCTGCGCTCGGCCAGCGCCGCGCTCGGCGGGCTCGACCTCGACGATCCCAAAGGCCGCTTCGCCTTCCACGGCCTTGCCGGGGACGTGCGCTTCTCGGCCGATGCACCGGTCGAGAGCGCCCTGCGCTGGCAGTCCGGTCGCGTCTACGGCCTCGACTTCGGCGCCACCAGAATGCCGCTGCGCAGCGAGCGGGGCCGCCTCGCGTTCGCCGCACCGGTCGACCTGCCGATGCTCGGCGGCCACGTGATGTTCGACCATCTCGCGATCCAGCCGGCCGCCGCGGGCGTCGGCACCAGCGCGGACTTCGGGCTCGACGTGCGCGATCTCGACATCGGCGAGCTCTCCAAGGCCCTCGGCATGCCCGCATTTGCCGGCAAGCTGTCGGGGCGCATCCCCAGCGCGCGTTATGCGGCGCAGCAACTGGTGTTCGACGGCGGCCTGTCGATGGACCTGTTCGGCGGCCGGCTCGATGTGTCCTCGCTCTCGATGGAGCGACCGTTCGGCGTCGCGCCTACGCTCAGCGCCGACATCGCCTTCGACGACCTGGACCTGATGTCCCTGACCGGCGTGCTGGGCTTCGGCAGCATCACCGGCAAGCTCGACGGTCGCATCGCCGGGCTGCGCCTCGTCGACTGGCAGCCGGTCGCCCTCGACGCGCACCTGCGCACGGACAAGCACCGCGGCGTGCGCCAGCGGATCTCGCAGCGCGCGGTGCAGGACCTGTCGAGCGTGGGCGATTCGTCATTCGCGAGCGGGCTGCAGGCGCGGCTGCTCGGCCTGTTCGACGACTTCGGCTATTCGGCGATCGGTATCGACTGCCACCTCGCCGACGAGGTCTGCGACATGGGCGGCCTCGCGGCCTCCGGCCCGGACCGCTACACGATCGTGCGCGGCGGCGGCATACCGTGGCTCAATGTGATCGGCATCCATCGGCGCGTCGACTGGCCTACGCTCGTCGAGCGGCTCGTCGCCGTCGGCAAGGGCGAGGCCAAGCCGGTCGTGAAGTAATCGCGCGCCTGTTCATGTTTCGCTCCGCTTCACGCATTCTTCGGCACGATCCCTTCAACCGACTGGAGACATACCCATGCGTCGCTGGATGATGCTTCCGCCCTTCGCCGTCGCGCTGACCGCCTGCGTGACGATCAACGTCTACTTTCCCGCCGCCGAAGCACGCGAGGCGGCGAAGCAGTTCGTCGAGAAGGTGATCAACGAGCCCGGCGCGAAGACCGTCGACCCCGCCAAGCCCGGCGGCGGCAGCGCGTCCATCGATTCGCCGTGGAACGAACGCATGGCTGCGACGCTCGCACGTGTCGACTTCGCATCTGTCCTCGGCATCGGCGCCGCCCAGGCCCAGGGCCAGCCCGACATCACGCTCAAGACGCCCGCGATCCAGGCGATCCAGGCGCGGATGGAGCAGCGCTTCAACGGCGCGCTGCGTGGCGGCTTCGACGCCGGCGCCCTCGGCTTCACCGCCGACGGGATGATCACCGTGCGCGACGCGACCAAGCTCGGGCTGAAAGACCGCGTGTCCGTCAACCAGGCCGTCGCCGACGACAATCGCGACCGTGCCGCTGTCTATCGCGAGATCGCCGTTGCGAACGGGCACCCCGAATGGGAGCCGCGCATCCGCGAGGTCTTCGCGCAGCAATGGATCGCGAGCGCCCGCAGCGGGTGGTGGTATCAGAGCGGCGGCAGCTGGAAGCAGAAGTAACGATCCTGAAGAGGCGCCCCGCTTCGGCGGGCCGCCGCCTTTTCGGGAGCCGTGGACGCGAGCCGGCCGCCGGATTTCGACGACAATGCGCGGCCGTTACCGCGTACCGCACCCGTGGCCCGACTCGACCAGACCCCGTTTCCCGCCGACATCACCGGCCTGACGCACGACGGCCGCGGTGTCGCGCGGCTGCCTGATGGCAAGGCGATCTTCATCGCCGGCGCGCTGCCGGACGAGAAGGTGGTCGCCGTTCGCACCGCGCGACACCGCAGCTTCGACGAAGCGAAAACGGTCGAGGTGGTCGAGGCATCCTCCGAGCGCGTCGAACCGCGCTGCCCGCACTTCGGCACCTGCGCCGGCTGCGCGCTGCAGCACTTCGACGAAGCGAAGCAGATCATCGCCAAGCAGCGCGTGCTGCAGGAAAATCTCGAGCGCATAGGGCATGTAACGCCGAAGTCGGTGCTGGAGCCGCTGGTCGACGCCGCGTGGGGCTATCGCCGCAAGGGCCGGCTGTCGGTGCGTCGCGTCGACAAGAAGGGCCGCACGCTGGTCGGCTTCCGCGAGTCCGATCCGCGCTTCGTGGCGGACATTTCCGAATGCCACACCGTCATCCCGGCGATCGGGCAAAAGATCGGCGCGATTTCGGCGTTGGTCGACAGCCTCGACGGCCGCCGCGACATTCCGCAGATCGAGTTCATCGCCGGCGACGAGGCGGTCGTTTTGACCTTCCGCCACGTGATGCCGCTGACCCCGGGCGATCGCGACAGGCTTGCCGCGTTCGGCGCCGACCACGGATTCGCGATCTACCTTCAGCCCGGCGGCATCGAGAGCGTGCACCCGCTCGGCGACGACGAGCCGAAGCTCGCGTTCCGCCTGCCGGCATGGGATGTCGAACTCAAGTTCCGGCCGCTCGATTTCATCCAGGTGAACGCGGGCCTCAACCAGCACATGATCCGCCGCACCATCGAATTGCTGGATCCGCAGCGCGATGAGCGCGTGCTCGACCTGTTCGCGGGCCTGGGCAACTTCACGCTGCCGCTTTCGCGTTATGCGCGGGAAGTGGTGGGCGTCGAAGGCGAAGCCGGCCTGGTGCAACGGGCGCGCGAAAATGTCACCCACAACGCCATCACCAACGTGGAATTCCACGCCGCCGACCTGGCCAAGGACCTTTCGCGCGAACCCTGGATGCGCGAATCGTTCGACAAGCTGCTGCTGGATCCGCCGCGTTCCGGCGCCGACTTCGTGCTGGCACACCTGCCACTCAAGCAGTTCAAGCGCATTGTCTACGTCAGCTGCCACCCGGCGTCGCTGGCAAGGGACGCTGCCTTTCTCGTCAACGAGAAAGGGTGGGTTCTGAAGTCGGCGGGCGTCATGGACATGTTTCCGCATACGGCGCACGTGGAGTCGATCGCGGTGTTCGAACCGCGGTGATTGCGAGCGGCGTCGTCGACAGCGGGTGGCCGACAGCCGTTCGCGACGCCCGCACCCGCCACCGTCCACCCCGCCTCACTCCGAAGGACGCGCCATGCCCCTCGAAATCGAACGCAAGTTCCTCGTCACCGGCGACGCCTGGCGCACGCAGGCCAGCGGCAAGGTCGAAATGGCCCAGGCCTATCTCAATGACCTCGCCACGCTCGACGCCGGCGCCATGAACGTTTCCGTGCGCGTGCGGCTGCAGGGCACCGAAGCCTTCCTCAACATGAAGTCGCGCGAGCTGGGCACCACGCGCCAGGAGTTCGACTACCCGATTCCAGTCGACGATGCGCGCGCCCTGCTGAAGCTGGCCGTCGGCGGCAGGATCGAGAAGGTGCGTCATTACGTGGTCTTTGGCGGCCACACCTTCGGGGTGGACGAATTCCTCGGCGAAAACGCCGGCCTCGTGGTCGCCGAACTCGAACTCGACGACGCCGATGCCGTGTACCAGCGGCCGGACTGGCTCGGCGCTGAAGTGACCCACGACTCCCGCTACTACAACCTCGCGCTCGCGAGCCGGCCGTACTCCACCTGGTAGCCGCCGCTGCGCGTTTACGGCGTCCGGGGCACAATGCCCGCCCGACCCGGAAACTGGAGTCCCGACATGCTCGTAATCGGCGTGGCCGGCACCGAACTCAATGCGCAGGAGCGCGACTGGCTGCAGAACGACGCCTGCGGTGGCGTGATCCTGTTTTCGCGCAACGTCGCGTCGAAGCAGCAGGTCGCCGAGCTCACGCAGTCGATCCGCGAAGCCACGCCGCGGCCGCAGCTGGTGTGCGTGGACCAGGAAGGCGGTCGCGTGCAGCGCTTCCGCGACGGCTACACCGCCTTCCCGCCGCTCGCGACCTTCGACGACATCTACCGCCGTGATCCGGAAAGCGCACTCAAGCTCGCGTATGAACATGCGTGGCTGATCGCCAGCGAAGTGCGTGCCTCCGGTCTCGATCTCACTTTCGCGCCGGTGGTCGACCTGGGTCGCGGGAATCGCGCCATCGGCGACCGCGCGTTCTCGCCGGATCCGCACGTCGTCGCGGCGTTCACCCGCGCGTATGTCGAAGGCATGCATGCGGCCGACATGGCGGCGACGCTCAAGCATTTCCCGGGCCACGGCTCGGTGCTCGAAGACACGCATTTCGATGACGCCGTCGATCCCCGTTCGCTCGATGAGCTGCGTGCGCTCGACCTCGTACCGTTCGTTGCGGGCATCGACGCCGGCGCCGACGCGGTGATGATGGCCCACGTGCGATATCCCGCGGTCGATGCCGATCCCGCCGGTTATTCGCGGCGTTGGATCGAAGACATCCTGCGAAAGGAAATGGGTTTCCGCGGCGTGGTGTTTTCCGACGACATCGGCATGGCCGCGGCGTTTTCGGCGGGCGGCATCAAGGCGCGCATCGACGCGCATTTGGACGCGGGCTGCGACGTCGTGCTGGTCTGTCATCCGGAGCTCGTCGCCGAATCGCTCGCAGCCGTGCAGGGACGCAGGCTCAACACGGCGTCGATGGCTGCGCTGATCGGTCGCGGCCCGCTGGCATGGCGCGAGCTGATCGCGGATGACCGCTACGACGCGTCGAAGCAACGCCTCGAAGGACTCGCCTGACATGGCACGCGACCTCGCCTGGGCACTCGCCAACAGCGACCTGATCCACGACCGTGCCACGCTCGACGCGTCGATCGCGGCGATGGCGCCGGCCATTGCTCGCGATTTCGCGGGCGACGTGCCCGTGTTCCTGACGGTGATGCACGGCGGCCTGCCATTCGCAGGCCGGCTCGCGATGGAAGTCGGCGCGCTCGGCATGGACCTCGAGTTCGATTACCTGCATGCGACGCGCTATCGCGGCGAAACCAGCGGCGGCGCGCTGACCTGGAAGCATCGGCCGGCGACGCCACTGCGCGGGCGTCGCGTGCTTCTGGCCGATGACATCCTGGACGAAGGCCACACGCTCGACGCTATCATGCGCTGGTGCCGTGCCGAAGGTGCAACGGATGTCCGCATCGCCGCGCTCGCAGTGAAGAAGCACGATCGCTGCGTTCCCGGCATTCGCGCGGACTACGCGGGCGTCGACGTCCCGGACCGGTACGTCTTCGGCTACGGCATGGACTTCCAGCAGCAGGGACGCGCGCTTCCGGTCATCCGCGCATTGACCGACGAGGCGCTGCGCGAGCTCTGAGCCTCGCGCGGCTCGCCCGGCGCGACCACGCTTGCACTCCACTCGCCACGCGACCCCGTGGCGCTTCCAGAACGATCACTGCAGGGCAGCGCGGCGCCGGGCGCCCGCCGAGGAACGACCATGAGCGACATCGCACTCGCCGTCATCGGCGGCACCGGGCTGTACAGGCTCGCCGACCTCCGCGACATCGAGACGCACGAGCCCGACACGCGATTCGGTCGCCCGTCCGGCCCCCTGCGCGTTGGCTACCTGGGCGCGCATCGCGTCGCATTCCTCGCGCGCCACGGCGAGGGCCATTCGGTGCCGCCGCACAGGATCAACTACCGCGCGAACCTCTCGGCGCTGCAGGCCATCGGCGCGCGCCGCGTGCTCGCGCTCAACACGGTCGGCGGCATCACCGCCCGCTTCGGGCCGCGCGCGCTGGCGTGTCCGGACCAACTGATCGACTACACGTGGGGCCGCGTCTCCACGGTATGCGAAGAGGGTGGCGAGGTCCTCCACGTCGACTTCGGCGAGCCGTACACCGCGTCGCTGCGGAACGATGTGCTGGCAGCGGCCGCGACGACGGGCACGCCGCTGGTGGATTTCGGCTGCTACGGCGCCACGCAGGGCCCGAGGCTGGAGACGCGGGCGGAGATCGCGCGCATGCGGCGCGACGGCTGCGACCTGGTCGGCATGACCGGCATGCCGGAAGCCGGGCTGGCGCGGGAGATGGGGCTCGACTACGCGTGCCTGGCGATCGTCGCCAACTGGGCCGCCGGCGCGGGCCCGCAGGTGGACGAGGTGATCACGCTGCAGGACGTGCTGGACAACGTCGCGGCCGCCTCCGCGCACCTGCCGGGGCTGCTGGGCGCGCTGCTCGACCGGTGGTCGGAAGCCCGGTCGTAGGGTGATTGTCAGCCGCTGGCGTCGTTTGCATACTCGCCCGGCGGCCGCGGGCACACGGCATCGCGGCGCGTCAACGCTCCCAGCACGAGGTGGATAAGGATATGCAGCACGGCACCGTGAAATGGTTCAACGATGCGAAGGGATTCGGCTTCATCTCGCCGGAAGACGGCACGGCCGATGTCTTCGTGCACTTCTCGGCGATCGACTCCAAGGGTTTCCGCAGCCTCAAGGAAGGCCAGCGCGTCACCTATGAAGTGAGCCAGGGACCGAAGGGCATGCAGGCAACGGGCGTAGTTCCCGCCTGAAGCGTGGCGTTCGCGCAAAAGGCCCCGCACATGCGGGGCCTTTTCGTTTGTGCGGCCACGTCAATCGATGAACTGAAGCCGCGCGAGTTCCGCGTAGAGGCCGCCCTGCGCGATGAGTTCGGCATGCGTGCCCTCGGCAATGATGCGCCCCGCGTCCATCACCACGATGCGGTCGGCCTTCAACACGGTGGCGAGTCGGTGCGCCACGACGAGCGTGGTCCGCCCGTCCATGAGTTCGTCGAGTGCCTGCTGCACCGCCGCCTCGCTCTGTGCGTCGAGCGCGCTGGTGGCCTCGTCGAGCAGCAGGATCGGCGCGTCACGCAGTACCGCGCGTGCAATCGCGATGCGCTGTTGCTGGCCGCCCGACAGGCGCGCACCGCGTTCGCCGACCGTGGTTTCCAGGCCCTGCGGCAGCGCACCGACGAAGTCGGTTGCATGCGCAGCGGCGATGGCGCGCTCGATTGCGGAATCGTCCGCGTCGAGCCGGCCATAGCGGACGTTCTCGCGCACGCTCGCGCCGAACAGCACAGGGTGTTGCGCGACCAGCGCGACGTTGGCGCGCAGATCGGCCGGGTCGAGCTGTGCGATTGGCTCGCCGTCGACGCGCACGACGCCGGACTGCGGGTCGTAAAAGCGCAGCAGTAGCGAGAACACCGTGCTCTTGCCGGCCCCGGACGGGCCCACGAGCGCGACCGTCTCGCCGGGCCGCACGTGCAGGCTGAAATCGCGCAGCACCAGGCGCTCGGGTTCGGAGGGGTATCCGAAGCTCACGTCCTCGAAATCGACGATGCCGCGTACGGGACGCGGCAACGTGCGCGGTGCGGCCGGTGCGACGATGCGCGACTGCTCGTGCAGCAACTCCGCGATGCGGCCCATGCCGCCGGTGGCGCGCTGCAGCTCGTTCCAGACCTCGGCGAGCGCCCCGATCGAACCGCCGCCGACCAATGCGTACAGCACGAACTGCGCCAGCGTGCCGCCGGTCATGCGGCCGGCGACGACGTCGTGTGCACCGACCCACAGCACCACAGTGATCGCGCCAAAGACCAGCGAGATCGCGATGGCGGTGACGATCGCCTGCGCGCCGATGCGCTTGCGCGCGATGCCCACTGCCGTGCGCAACGCTTCGACGAAACGCTGGCGCTCGTAGGGTTCGCGCGCATGGGCGCGCACGGTCGCGACGGCGCCCAGCGTCTCGGCGGCGACCGCGTTCGCATCCGCGATCCGGTCCTGGCTGGCGCGCGCGATGCGACGCAGGCGCCTCGCACCGATGATGATCGGGGCAACCGCCAGCGGTATGACGATCAACGCGTACGACGCGAGGCGGGGACTGGTCGCGAACAGCATCACGAGCCCGCCGACCACCGTTACCGCGCTTCGCAGCGCGATCGACATCGTCGAGGCGACCAGGGTGCGCAAGAGCTCCGTGTCGGCGCTCAGCCGCGAGACGAGCTCGCCGGAGCGCGTGCGGTCGTGGAACGACGCGTCCAGGCCCAGCAGGTGCGAATACAGGCGATCGCGAAGATCCGCGACCACGCGCTCGCCGAGCAGCGACACGAAGTAGAAGCGCGCGGCGGTCGCCACCGCCAGCACCAGTGCGACGGCGAGCAGCGGCAGGAACGCCGTGTCGATCGCCGAGGACGTGCCACGCGCGAAGCCGTGGTCGATCACGCGGCGGAACGCGATCGGCAGCGCGAGCGTCGCCGTCGAGGAAACGGCGAGCGCCACGAGCCAGCTGGCGAAGAGCCCGCGATGGCGGGCGACGAACGGCCAGAGCGCGCGCAGGCCTGCGATACGGGCAACCGGCGCTGCGCCGGCGGGAAGTGCGTCGGTCATGCGGCGTCGGTGTCCAGGAGTCGAATGCGGTCACGGGTGGCGTCGCGCAGCTGCGCTTTCAAGGCGGGCAGGCGATCGGCGGGAAGGCGCAGCAGGAGTTCGACGCCGTCGCCGTCGAAGTGTTCGTCGAGCCGTTCGGCACCGAGCGATGCAATCACGGCGTGCACGGGGCCGGTATCGGCGAAGGCGAACCGGACCCGCGCGACAGCAAGCGCAACGCGCTCGACCTTCTCCGCCGCGCGCAGGCACGCGGTCGCGCTGCCGCCGTAGGCGCGCATCAGGCCGCCGGCGCCGAGGTTGATGCCGCCGTACCAGCGCGTGACCACCACGACGGCGCCGTCGATGCGCTGGCCGTCGATCGCGGTGAGGTTCGGGCGGCCGGCGGTGCCGGAGGGTTCGCCGTCATCGCTCGACCGGTAGTCGCCGCC
>NZ_VTRV01000116.1 GCF_008274655.1 Cognatilysobacter lacus
CAGGCCGGGCGGCGGCGAAAGCCGGCAGCGCGACGGCGAGCAGGGCGGGAGCGGCGAGGCGGCGCAGGATCGGGGTCATCACGGACTCGGTTCGCGGCGTGGCGGGACGGATCAGGCGACGCGGAACGTGCGGCCGGCGGTCTCGGTCACGTAGCGGCGGTTGCTGGCGTAGCCGCTGCTCTTGCCGTAGCCGACGCCGAAGTCGCGTTCGCGCGGGCCCGGGCGGGCGAAAAGGTCGAACGGGACGACGCGGGCGGAGTCGGTGGTGGCCGTCGGGTTCGGGGTCGGGCGGGTCAGTTCGGTGGCGGTCATGGCGGTGATCTCGGTGAGGTGGTGAAGCGGTGTGTTGGTAAAGTACAACACCTAGCCGGGATCGCATGGGCCGGAAGTCACCCCACCGATGGACTAGCGATCGACGGCGGCTGGGGGACTTCCGGGCGGCCGGCCGCCGCCACGGCACCTCTTGCTGCTTTTCTGCCGCAACCCGGCGGGAACTCGGCCCGAGGGGGGAGTCAGCGCCGTGGGTGCCGGCCCGCGCGGAGCGCCACCATCAGCCACGGCCTGTAGCGCAACCCGGCTCAACGACGGCAAGGTCGCCACCCACATCGCCGATGCGCGCCCGCATCCGCGAAACACGCGCTGCACCGCGGGCCCGTCATCATTCGCCAGCTCCCTTCCAGACATGCCCATGACCGCCTCCCCTGCCTGGCTCGCCTGGGCGCTCGCATCCGCATGCTTCGCCGCGCTCACCGCGGTGTTTGCGAAAATCGGAATCCAGGGCGTCGACTCGGACTTCGCGACGCTGTTCCGCACGGTCGTGATCGTCTTCGTGCTCGGCGCCTTCGTGACATGGGCGGGCAAGTGGAGCGATCCACGCGATCTCTCCGCGCGCACGGTGCTGTTCCTGGTGCTGTCTGCCCTTGCGACGGGCGCGTCATGGGTCTGCTATTTCCGCGCCCTGCAGATCGGTCACGCCTCGCAGGTGGCGCCGGTCGACAAGCTCAGCGTCGTGCTGGTGGCGGTCTTCGCCTTCGCGTTCCTGGGCGAACGCCCGACGTTGCGGGAATGGGCGGGCATCGCGCTGGTCGCGGCCGGGGTGGTGTTGCTGGCACTCGCGCCGCGCCGCGCGTGACGACGACGGCAGCGATCCAACCCCGAACGGCGCAACGTTTGCGACGCCGTGGGCGTGTGCTCAGAGAATCGGCGCGAGCCCAGCGCCGAACGCGGTGAAGATGCGCGTGATCACGCTCTTGAACCCCAGCGCGACTTCCGGGAAATCGCCGGCGGCCTGATAGCAGTCGCGGAAGCGTGGATCGCGCGGCGACAACGGCAACGGGCAACGCGCCGACGGCTGGAACTCGTAGCTCGTGGCATAGCGACGAGGCGCAAAGTCGAACAGCGGCAGCTGCTCGGACGCCTTGACCAGCGTGTAATCGATGCCCGACAGCACCGGCGGCTTCGCGCGCGGCGCGATCACCCACGAATTCTCGGGCTCGATGTCGCGTCCGATGCTCGCAGCGAGTTCGCGCGCGAACGCAGGATCGCGGATCACCACCATCGACTCGGTGTTGTAGCGATCGCTGCGGGGGTCGAAGTTGTGCGTGCCGACCACGCCCACCGATTCGTCGATCACCATCGATTTCGCGTGGAGCCCCATGCGCACACCGGCGCGCTTCAGCGGAACCGGCGAATTGCTGCGGCGGCTGCCGTAGGCGAGCGCGGTGAACTCGCGCTCGAGCGGTCGCCGCCGGGCACGTTGCGCCAGTTCGCGTGCGCGCCTGCAGTCGATCGCGCTGTCGCGGTTGCATTCGACCCGCGCCATGGCGGCAGGTGGCGCGCCGTCGACATCGAGTGCACCGGTGGTGGCGACGTCGATCGGTTCGTTCTTGGGAAACGGCTTGAATTCGTAGATCTCGAAGCCGTATTCGCGCAGGTAACGGCGTTTGTACTTGTACGACAGCGCGTACGCGATGAACGCGTCCGTCGATGCCAGGCTGTTGGTGGAAATGATCACCTGCGGCGGATCCGGCCGGCGCTGCAGTTCGCGGAACATCTGGCGCGCCTGCTTTGAAAGCACCAGGTAGGGCGTCTGCAGGATCACCCGCTCGTGCGCGCCGAGGATCAGGTCGCGTAGCGTGCTGCTCGCCGGCGACAGCACGCTTTCGGTCGCGCCCTTGCCCGGCGGGTCGGCGACATAGTCGACAGCGCCCACGGGCAGCACGTGCGGCAGCAGGCGCGTATCGACGAACGCCGGATCGTCGACCGCGGCCTTCGCGGCGACCAGCCGCGCGGGCTCCTCGAAACTGTCCGTGCGCAAGGCGGGCACGCCGGTGCGCAGCAGGCGGCGGCCCACGTCGACCAGGTGCTCGACGGGCACGCTGCGACGATCATTCCAGTAGCGGTCGAAGCTGGCACCCATCTCGCGCGCGGTCGGACCGGCGATCAGAAGGTCGCGATCGCGGAAGTTGTATTCGGCGTCCCAGTCGTAATAGTCGTCTTCGTAGTTGCGACCGCCGGTGATCCCGAGCGCACCGTCCACCAGCAAGAGCTTGGTGTGCATGCGCCGGTTGAGCCTCCGCCAGCAGCAGGCCGCGGCCACGACGTAGCCGGGATACGTCATGCGCGCACGCCCGAGAACCGGGTTGTAGATGCGCGTCTGCATGTTCGCGTGCACGCCTGCGAGCGCGGCCAATGTGTCGACGCGCTTGAGCGCCGAGAGCTGGTCCATCAGCAGGCGCACGCGCACGCCGCGCCGGGCCGCTGCGATGAGCTCGTCGAGCACGAAGCGACCCGCGTCGTCCTCGTCGAAGATGTAGGTCTGCAGGTCGATCGACGTGGTCGCACTGCGGATCAGGTCGATGCGCGCGAGCAGCGCATCGCTGCCGCGATCGAGCAGAAGCGTGTAGTGGCGCGGCGCGTCGGGCGTGGACTCCGCGAAGGCCTTCCCGGCAAGCGCATGCAGGTCCGACGGCCGTGCGCATGCGTCGGGCTGGTTGCACGAGGTTTCCGACGGACGCGCCTGCGCCACCAGCGCATCGATCGCGCGCACCTGTTTAGGCGCCAGCTGCACGCAGGCGGCCAGGGTGCAGGCCAGCAGGCAGGCGAACAGCGCGCGTGCGGCGCGGCGCAGGTCAGTTTTCAAAACGCACATCGATGCGGAAGCCTACGCTGTCGGCCAGCGCCCAGCGCCAGCCATCGAGGCCGTAATCATCGCGGCTGACGCGCCCGATGGCGAGGATCGGACAGCCCTGCCCCGGGCGGTCGCAGGTGGCGGGCGCGAGCACGAAATGCTCGCGGCGCTCGACGCCGTGCATGCGCAGGCGCCCTTCGAGCGCGCCCCCGGTACGCGCGAGCGCGGGCGGATACGGATCGGACACGAAGTCGATCGACGGGTAGCGCGCGGCGTCGAACAGCTGCGGCCCGCGCGCCAGCCGCGTGTAACGGGCGGACGTGCCGATTACCAGGTCGCGCGCGGACAGGCGCAGGCGCACCTGTTGTCGTCCGTCGGCGAGGGTGTCCAGGCGTCCGTCGAACGCCGGGAAACGTCCGCGCACCGGCGAGCCGATACGCGTGTGGACGTCGAAATCGATCCTCGAACGCGCCGGATCGAACGCCTGCGCGTGGCTGGCGCCGCAGGCCGCGAGCAGGACCGCGAGCAGGAAGAAGGGCGTGCGCCCGGTCACGGCCACCAGAAGTTCGTGAGCGTGGCGACGCCCGGCTCCAGCAATGCCGTCGCCGGCAGCGAAAGCACGGCGACACCCGCCGGCGGCATGCCGCGGTAGTCGCCGGACTGGCCACTTTCGAGCAGCGCCGCGAGCTGTTCGAGCCCCGGGTTGTGCCCGACGATCATGACGCGCCCGCACTCGCGATAGCGGTCGGCCACTTCCATCAACGTGCCCGGCGTCGCCTCGTAGATTTCGGGTTCCTCGCGCTGGTCGACGTACCCGGTCACGCGCAGGACGGCCTCGGCGGTCTCGCGCACGCGCCGCGCCGGCGACAGCAGCACGCAGTCGGGCACGTGGCCGTTCTCGACCAGCCAGCGTCCGACCGCTTCGGCCGCCGCCTGCCCCTCGGCGGACAACGGACGATCGGCATCGGTCTGCCCGGCGGTCGGGGATTCGGCGTGGGCATGGCGCAGAAGGACGATTTCGCGCATCGATGGGGCTCCCTGGCAGGTCAGATTGGCGGATCGCGGTGGTCGCGGAGTGAATGCTGCCGTTCGAGCCTACACGTCGCGGCGTGCCCGTATCATCCGCGTTCGCCGGCGCCGGACGCGACGGCCGGGTCCGAGCCGAATGAGTGAACTGCACGACCTCGTCGCGCTGATCCGCGCGAACACGCCGCTGATCGTGATCGAGACCCGCGACGAAGCGCGCGTGGTCGAGCTGTTCCGGCAGACACTGATGCAGGTCTGGCGCGAGCTCTACCGCTGGACGATCACCGAAGGCCTGCGCCGCCTGGACTTCGACCGCGAGGACCCGCCGCACGTGGCGCCGGATGCGTCGAGCACGTTCCAGGCGATGCGCGACGCCGAACAGCGCGGTATCTACCTGCTGTTCGACATGCATCCGTACCTGGGCTACGCCGGCAGCCAGCGCATGCTGCGCGACCTGGTGCAGCGCCGCGGCTGCCAGCCGCACGTGATCGTGCTGGTCGGCCAGAGCGTGGCGCTGCCGCCCGACATCGAATCGCTCGCGGTGCGCTACCGCCCGCAGATGCCGGATGCCAACGCGCGGCTCAGGATCGTGCGCGAGGAAGCGGAGAACTTCGCGCGCGAGAACGGCGGCCGTCGCGTCACCGTCGACGCGGAGGCAACGCAGCAGATCGTGCGCAACCTGCGCGGCCTCGACCCGGTGGACGTGCGCCGCATCGCGCGCCACCTGATCTTCCGCGACGGCGCGCTCAACGCGGACGACCTGCCCGAACTCGCCAAGCTGAAATTCGAACTGCTCAACCGCAGCGGCCACCTGCACTACGAGTACGACGCCGCGCAGATGGACGACGTTGCCGGCGCACGCAACCTCAAGCGCTGGATCGGGCAGCGCAAGGCGGTGTTCCTCGCCGCCGAGCCCCCGCCGGGCCTCGATCCGCCCAAGGGCGTGCTGCTGCTGGGCGTGCAGGGCTGCGGCAAATCGATGTTGGCCAAGGCGGTGGCGGCCGGCTTCGCGGTGCCGCTGGTGCGGCTGGATTTCGGCACGCTCTACGACAAGTTCCACGGCGAGACCGAAAAGAACCTGCGGCAGGCGCTGGAATCGGTCGAGCAGCTGGAGCCGTGCGTGCTGTGGATTGACGAGATCGAAAAGGGCCTGTCGACGGACGACGGCAACGGCGATGGCGGCGTGTCCCGACGCGTACTCGGCTACCTGCTGACGTGGATGGCCGAACGCAAGTCGCGCGTGTTCCTCGTCGCCACCGCCAACCAGATCGATGCCCTGCCGCCGGAATTGCTGCGCAAGGGGCGCTTCGACGAGATCTTCTTCGTCGACCTGCCCGACGTCGCGGCGCGCGAACAACTGCTGCGCGTGCACCTGAAAAAGCGCGGGATCGACATCGAGGCCTTCGACATCGCCGCGCTCGCCAACGCGAGCGACGGGTTCTCCGGCGCCGAGATCGAGCAGGCGATCGTGTCGGGCCTGTATGCCGCGCATGCGACGGGCTCGCCG
This sequence comes from Cognatilysobacter lacus, assembly GCF_008274655.1. Classification (GTDB taxonomy): domain Bacteria; phylum Pseudomonadota; class Gammaproteobacteria; order Xanthomonadales; family Xanthomonadaceae; genus Cognatilysobacter; species Cognatilysobacter lacus. The sequence goes on from NZ_VTRV01000116.1 coordinate 5,664, forward strand.
CTGTCGGGCTTCACCCTCCGCGCGGAGCTGCGCAACACGCGCCCGCTGTCGGTGGTGATGGCCGAGCAGGTGGCGGCGTTGCGCGACTGGGCGCGTGGCCGCACGGTGGCGGCCGACTAGGTCGGCGCTTCGGAGAAATCCCACCCCGCGCCGCGCTTCCCGCCGACTGCGCCGGCCCGGCAGGCCGGGAAGACTGGCGGCACGTTCAACAACGCCCGCCGCCATGCACCGAATCGTGATCGAACCCGTCGAGGACGGCTGGCTGCTGCGCCGCCCCGGCGGCCATGCCGAGTGGATCGACACCCGCGACTGGGCCGAGCGCGCCGCAGAGAGCGTCGCTTATGAATTCCATGCTCGCTCCGGGCGACCCGCCTGCGCCCTGGTCGCGAACGACGACGGTTTCGTCGAGTTCGCCCGCTTCGGCTGAGCTCAGGCGGCCTGCCAGCCTGTGCCGTGCACGTAGCTGTACGCCGCCTGCCCTTCCTTGGCGAAACGCTTGCCATCGACTTCCCAGCGCCATGTCTCGACCGTGAGGTCGGTGTCGCCGATGCGCAACACGTTGAAGGCGTTGGTCTCGTCGCGCTCGCGCGTCGATGTCGCCGTGCCGGCCTGCACGACGAGCGCCGCGAAGCCCTGGATGCGGTAGCGGTGCGCGGTGGTGCCCGTATTGCTGTGGTGCAGATGGCCCGAAAGGAACACGTCGACCTCGGCCTTCGCAAACTCTTCCATCGCCATCGGCGCGCGACCGAGAACGTCGCTCTCGTCGCCCCCGGGCGGTACGTCGAAGGGATGATGCGTGACCACGATGCGCGTCACGTGTTCGGCCAGGCCATGGAAACGCTGCTCGATCTCGCGCACCTGGTCGACGTTGATGCGGCCGCCCTTGAACGTCGCCGAGCGCGCCGTGTTGACCCCCACCACCGCGATCTCGTCATCGATGTAGGTGGGAAACGCGTCGTCGGTGATGTAGCGGTGGAAGCGGTCCAGCGGCGACAGGAAGCGCCGCACCACGTCGTAGTACGGGACATCATGGTTGCCGGGCACCACGATCTGCGGCACCGGCAGCGTCTGCAGGTACTCGGCCGCATCGCTGAACTGCGATTCGCGCGCGCGCTGAGTCAGGTCGCCCGACACCACGAGCACGTCGGGCTGGAGCGTTTCGATCGCCTCGCGCAACGGGGCGAGCAGTTCGGGGTCGACTCGGCCGAAGTGCAGGTCGGAAATCTGGACCACGGTTCGCATCAAACGGTCTCCGCCTGGGGGTGTTTTTCCGGCGCGAGCACTCTTAACGCGAGCGGGCGCAGGCGGAAGCGCACGGGCGCGTCGGTCCTCTCGACTTCGCCGTCGCGCGCGACGCGCACGCTGCCATGGGTCGATTCGACGACCAGTTCGCTCGCATGGAAGACGTCGAGGTCGCGGCCGTCGGCGATGCGTCCGAACAACGCGCGCAGTGCCAGGGCGACGAGCCCCCACGGCCCGCACGGTCGCAACACGTAGACCGACAGGCAACCGTCGTCCAGCGACTTCCGCGCGCCGGCATGCGGTCCCTGGAGCACGTAGTCGTTGTTGCCGACGAACACGAACGGAGTGCGCCGGCGCAATTCCTCGCCGTCGATATGCAGCACCACCGAAAACGTGTGCGGATGACGGAGCACCGACCACCCCGCCTGGAGCAGCGCGCGCCACTTGCCGATGCCGTGCTTCTCCTGCAGGCGCTCGCGCTGCACGACCATGGACGCGTACAGGCCCAGGCTCGCGTTGTTCAGGAACAGTTTGCCGTTGACCTCGCCGACATCGACCGTGCGCTCGTGCCCGCGCGCGATCACCGCCGCGGCCTCTTCCAGCGAATCAGGCAGGCCCAGGTCGCCCGCGAAATGGTTGAGCGTGCCGCTGGGCAGCACGCCAAGTGGCACGCCTGCCTCGACGGTGCGTTGCGCCACGGCGTTGACGGTGCCATCGCCGCCGGCCGCGATGATGCAGGCCGGCCGGGTTGCCAGTGCATCGACGATCGCCCCGACGCCACTATTGAGCAGCGCGACCATTGCCTCCTTGGTCACCGGGAGTGTCACGACGCGCTCAAGATGCATTGGCGGTAAATCGTGATCCGGTTCACTTGAAACCGCTTCGCGTAAATCAACGATCGCCTGGCGGGCACTCTCCGCACTACCGAAAAACGGACTTCGGACCACATCGTCACGCCAACGCGACCCGGCCGACTGGAAGGTGGGCGAATAGGTGTAGAATGTGAAGGAAGGTGCTGCTGACACTCGGTTTCCTCCCAGAGCAACGCGGTACGCCCCCGCTTCTGCTCTTTGACCCCTGGTGATCGGGGAGTTGGAAACCGCATAGCACGGCCCTACGGCCTTTAGCTCCGAGGAACCTGTTGCATACGCCGCAGGATCCCCGACCGCAAAGGTCGAAGAGTGGTGCCATGTCGCGGCACCTGCCTAGCTATGAGGGGTTTCCACGCCCCAAAGCAGCGCGTGACTGCTTCAGCCGTGAGTCTAGGCGATCACGCGGCGCGGTGCAAACACTCAGAGTAGAAATTCCGAATGAATTCAGTCGATAGATGCTGAAGATGGTTCCCCCGATATGCGCCCAACGATATGGCTGCGTTTCAGTATCAGCGAAACAGACGGCCAGTTGTGCGGCCAGACGGAAGGTGAACGCCATGGACGAGCAGAGCGAGACGATAACGATTTCCAGCCGCAGCGATTTCGCCCTTTGGGCAATTGAACGGGCTAAGGCGATTGTTGCTGACGAAGGCGGCAATCTCGCCATCGCCACGCGTGACCACGGCGAAGACGAAGTTGCCGCAACGGCCAACGCCCTTGGCCAGGCCATCGTAGATGCCCTGCTTGAAGTCTTCGATGGCCTGATGCAGGAATAGCGGCGGATTAACGCTCCGCGCCGTCGCGACCATTGTCTCGCTGGCGGTCCTGTTCCGCTTGGTGGAGAACCTGCTGGCGATGTTCATACTGTGCATTTTTCGCCGCGCCTGCCTGCTCGCGGGCGGCCCGAGAGGCGCGGCCAGTGGCAATAGCCTGCTGCTGTGCCGCGATGGCGGGATCGACGGTAGAAGGGGCCGGTCGGCC
>NZ_VTRV01000117.1 GCF_008274655.1 Cognatilysobacter lacus
CGACGACGCCGGCCGCGGCCGCTGCGACCAGCACCAGCGCGACGCCCGCCGCCGCCGATCCCAAGCCGCAGCCGTTCCAGAACGCCGAGCCCGCGGTAAAGACCGAACCGCTGCCGTAAACCCCGTCGCGGGTGCTGCGTTATCCTGAGCACACCGTTATTGCGAGCGTCCGTGCGCGGCCCTGGCCGTTCCGCGGGCCGCGCGCATCGGCGGTGACCGACCCGTGCGCATTGCGAAGAGCCCTCGCGCACGGGTTCCGTTCCACCAAAGCCGACACGTTCGAGCGCGTCCGCTCAACGGCAGGAGAAACGCATGTTTGGGTTGAGCGCGGGCCATCTGATCGTCCTGTTGATCATCGTCGTCCTGATCTTCGGGACGAGCCGCCTGAAGACCGCCGGCAAGGATCTCGGCGACGCCGTGCGCGGCTTCAAGCAGGGCCTGCACGGCGACGAGGAGCCGCGACTGCGCGACGAGCGCCGCACCGACGACCTCGACGTGCGCAGCCGCGACACCAGCGATACCGACCGCGACCGTCGCTGAGCAGCCGCGCGGCGCCATGTTCGACGTCGGTTTCTCCGAGCTGCTGCTCACCGCTTTCGTCGCGTTGATCGTGCTCGGCCCCGAACGCCTGCCCAAGGCCGCGCGCCTGGCCGGCATGTGGATACGCCGCGCACGCTCGCAGTGGCAGGCGGTCAGGACCGAACTGGAAAACGAGATCGCCGACGAGGACATGCGTCGCAGCATCCTCGGCGCCCGCGACGACCTGCGCGAAGCGCAGGCGTCATTGCGGGCGCAACTGGCGGATGTCGAAGCGCGAATGACGCGCGCGCACGATGCGCCGGACCCGCCCGGGCAGCCGGCGCTCACCGACGCCACACCGCTGCAGGCGCAGCTCGCCGACGTCGAAGCGTCGATGACCGCGCCCGCCCCGGCCGCGGATACGCCGCCGATCGCACCGCATGAGCAGCGCTGACGCGCACCGCCCACCGGAGACGCCGCGCCTGCTCGATCACCTGATCGAACTGCGCGCGCGGCTGCTGCGCGGCGCAGTCGGCGTCATCCTCGCCTTCCTCGGGCTGATGCCGTTTGCCGGCAAGCTCTACACGCAACTCGCGCATCCGCTGCTGAAGACGCTGCCCAATTCCGGCCACCTGATCGCGACCGATCCCGCCGGTGGCTTCTTCGTCCCGATGAAGCTCGCCTTCATGACGGCGGTGTTCGTCACCGCGCCGTGGCTGCTCTACCAGGCCTGGGCGTTCGTCGCGCCGGGGCTCTACCGCCGCGAGAAGCGCATCGCGCTGCCGCTGCTGGTGTCGGCGGTGACGCTGTTCTACGTCGGCTGTGCGTTCGCCTATTTCGTGGTGCTGCCGGCCGCGTTCGGCTTCCTCGCGCGCTTCACGCCCGACGTCGTGGCGCAGACGCCCGACATCGGCAAGTACCTCGACTTCGTGTCGGTCATCTTCCTCGCCTTCGGCGCCAGCTTCGAGCTGCCGGTGGCGCTGGTGATCCTGGTGCTGCTCGGCTGGGTGACGACCGCGCAGCTGCGCGAATGGCGCGGTTACGCGGTCGTCGCCATCTTCGCGGTGGCGGCGGTGATCACGCCGCCCGACGTGGTATCGCAGCTGATGCTCGCGGTGCCCATGTGCCTGCTGTACGAGGCCGGCATCATCGCCGCGCGCGTGGTCGGCAAGCGCTGACGCTCAGGCTTCGATCTGGACCAGGGCGGGCCTGACCGTGTCGTCGTCGCCCGCGCGCTCGAACATGTCGCGCCAGGCGTAGTAGCTGCCGGCCACCAGCACCACCAGCACGGTCACGCTGAAGGCGCCGAGCACCAGCAGCGTCACGGCGACACCGAGCGCGGGGTTCACGAGCGCCGCGATGCCGGCGACCACCGTCGCGATCAGGCCGATGAAAAGCCCGGCCACCACGAAGCCCACGATGAAGATCAGCGAGGCCAGCAAATTCGCGCCGAGGTTCACGATCGACGCCCGGAAGCCCAGCTTCAGGCTTTCGACCAGGCTCACCCGCGTCAGCATGATCAATGGCACGCACAGCAGCATCAGCGCGGCGCTGAAGTAGTTGAAGACGAACTGCACGAGCTGCAGCACGAACAGGAGCGCGGGATGCTCGGGATTGGGCGGCACGATCACGTGCCCGCTCATCGCGCCCTGGGCGGCCTTCATGCTTTCGGCCCAGTAGTCGGGGCCGGCCAGCACCACGATCAACGTGGCGCAGGCCAGGTTGAACACGATCTGCACCAGGCCCAGCGCCATCAGCGGGCGCGCGTGGCCGTGCCCGAACGCGCTGAACAGGTCGCGCGCGCGCGCCGGACGGCCTTCCTCGGCGGCATGCATCACGCCGATCAGCCCGGCGAGCAGCACCGGCAGCACCAGCGTGACTACGACGAACAGCGAGATCGCGGTGGTGGCGATCTCGCGCAGCGTCATGTCGGTGCGACCTTCCAGCCGCGCCGCGACGGGCAGCACCGCAAGCACGGCGAACAGGTACAGCGTGGCGAGGAACAACGCGGCCGCACCGAACACCGCGCGCGGATTGCGCACGCCGACGTTGACGGCCGCCTTCATCCAGTCGAGCCCGCGCGAGACCGGCACCTTCAATACGTTCACGGGCGCGCCTCCGGACGATGCCGCGCGTAGTGCGCGAACCTTCGCAGCACGCGCCGCGCGTGCGGCGTGGCGCCGACGCCGCGGTGCGCGGCATCGGGACACAGCCCTTCGCGCTGCAGCGCGGTGCGACGCGCGCGAACGTAGCCGTGCATGTGCGTGGCGCTGAACTCCGGGTGGAACTGCACGCCCCAGACATGCTCCCGCCAGCGGTAGGCATGCACCGGATCGTGCTCCGAGCGCGCCAGCAGCGTGGCGCCCTCGGGCGCGCGCAGCACCGACTGCAGATGGGTCGCCTGCGCGTCGAAGCGCGTCGGCAGGCCGGTGAAAAGCACGTCCGCGTCCGACTGAGGCAGCCGCTCGATCTCGACCGTGCCCATCTCGCGCCCTTCCGGGTGCCAGCCCACTTCCCCGCCCAGGGCATGGGCGATCAGCTGGTGCCCGTAGCAGATGCCGAACAGGGGCGTGCCCGCATGGGCGGCGGCGCCGAGCCACTCGGCCGTGCGCTCGCTCCAGTCGAGGCGCTCGGTGACCATCGCGCCGGAGCCGCTGATGATCACGCCGGCGAAGCCGTCGTGCGCCGGCAACGGCGCGCCGCGTTCGACGTCGACGACCACCGCGGCGTCGCGCGGCAGTGCGGCGGCGGTGCGGATCCAATGGGAGAAGCCGCCGTGGCGGCGCATCGACGCGACCGGCTGGCCGGTTTCGATAATCAGTACAGGGCGGGTCACGGTCGGGCCAGATGAGCCATGGGACAGGCATCGGCCCGGCGACGCGCGCGTCGCGATCGTGCCGGTGACGGCCCGTAAAAAGGAGGGAAAAACGCCGTCGCTATACTAGCCCGCTTTCCGCGGCCCGGTATGGAACGAAGCATGACGGCCCCCACGTTCCAGCAGCTCATCCAGCGCCTCAACGCCTTCTGGGGCGACAAGGGCTGCACGCTCATCCAGCCGCTCGACCTCGAGGTCGGCGCCGGCACCTTCCACCCCGCGACGTTCCTGCGCGCGCTCGGCCCCGAGCCGTGGAACGCGGCCTACGTGCAGCCGTGCCGCCGCCCCACCGACGGCCGCTACGGCGAGAACCCCAACCGCCTGCAGCGCTACTACCAGTACCAGGTGGTGATGAAGCCCTCGCCGGCGAACATCGTCGAGCTGTATTTCGACTCGCTGAAGGCGCTGGGCGTCGACCCGCTGATCCATGACCTGCGCCTGGTCGAGGACAACTGGGAGTCCCCGACCCTCGGCGCCTGGGGCCTGGGCTGGGAGGTCTGGCTCAACGGCATGGAAGTCACGCAGTTCACGTACTTCCAGCAGGCCGGCGGGCTGGAATGCCGCCCCGTCCTCGGCGAGATCACCTACGGCCTCGAGCGGCTCTGCATGTACCTGCAGAACGTCGACAACGTGTTCGACATCGTCTGGACGATCGGCCCGGACGGCACACCCGTCACCTACCGGGACGTGTACCACCAGAACGAAGTCGAGCAGAGCACGTACAACTTCGAGCATGCCGACGTGGCCGAGCTGTTCCACCGCTTCGACGCCTGCGAGGCCGAGGCGCTCAAGCTCATCGACCTGGGCCTGCCGCTGCCCGCGTACGACCAGGTCTGCAAGGCCTCGCACAGCTTCAACCTGCTCGACGCGCGCCGCGCGATCAGCGTCACCGAACGCCAGCGCTACATCCTGCGCGTCCGCAAGCTGTCGCAGGGCGTGGCGCAGGCCTACTACGCGCAACGCGAGAAGCTCGGTTTCCCGGGGCTGAAGAAGCGCGACGAGGCCGCGGCATGATCCTCATCGGCATGTACGACTCGCCATTCACCCGCCGCGTCGCCATCGCGCTGGCGCTGCGTGGCATCGCGTTCGAACACCGCGCGTGGTCGGTCGGCGCCGACTTCGACCGCATCCGCGAGTACTCCCCGCTCGGCCGCGTGCCGGTGCTGGTGCTGGACGACGGCGAAGCGCTGATGGAATCGTCGTCGATCCTCGACTGGATCCAGCACGAAACCGACGGCGTGCCACTGCTCCCCGCCAGTGGCCGCGACCGCCGCGAAGCGATGCGCCTGATCGGGCTGGCCAGCGGCGCGGCAGACCGCTGCGTCGCGATGGTGCTCGAGCGCATCTTCCATTCCGAGGCGCAGCAGTCGCAGGCATTCCTCGCCCGCAGCCTGTCGCAGATCGAGGGCGTGTTCGGTGCGCTCGACGCCGCCTGTGCGGCGCGCGGCGGGAACTGGCTCGTCGGCGACGCGATGACGCTCGCCGACATCACCATCGCCTGCTACGTCACGCACAGCCGCCACGCCGCGCCCGTCGATCTCGCGCGCTGGCCCGCGCTGATGGCGCACGTCGAGCGTTGCGAAGCGCTCGAGGTTTTCGCCGCGCACTACGCGCCGTTCTATGTGCCGCAGCCGAAAGGCGCCAAGGAAGTCACCGAATGAAGCCGCTGCTGATCGAACTGGGCACCGAAGAGTTGCCGGTCAAGGCGCTTTCCGGGCTCGCGCAGTCATTCTTCGACGGCGTCGTCGCCGGGCTGGACAGACGCGGCATCGCGGTCGATCGCAGCGGCGCGAAGCCGCTCTACACGCCGCGCCGGCTGGCCGTCGCCTTGCCGGGCGTGGCCGACACGCAGCCCGAGCAGAAATCCGAAGTGCTCGGCCCCTACGTCAACATCGCGCTCGATGCAAACGGTGCACCGACGCGCGCGCTCGATGGTTTCGCGCAGAAGGCCGGCGTCGACTGGACGCAACTCGAGCGCACGGCCGACGCCAAGGGCGAGCGTTTCGTGCATCGCGCGGTTAAACCGGGGGCGTCCACCGCATCGCTGCTCGGCGAGATCCTGGCCGAGGCGGTCGCGGGCATGCCGATTCCCAAGCCCATGCGCTGGGGCGCCAACGACTTCGGCTTCGCGCGGCCGGTACATTGGCTCGTCGTGCTGCTCGGTGGCGACGTCGTTGACGTCGAATTGCTGGGCGTGAGCGCTGATCGAATGAGTCGCGGCCACCGCTTCATGTTCGACAAGCCGGTGTGGTTCACCGATCCGACCGATTACGTCGAGTCGCTGCGCACCGCGAAGGTGCTGGTCGATCCCGACGAGCGCCGCGGCCGCATCCGCGCCGAGGTCGAGCGCGCGGCACGGTCGGTCGGCGGCAGCGCGCGCATCGAGGCGGGCATCCTCGAGGAAGTGAACGGCCTGGTCGAATGGCCGAAGGCGGTGCTGTGCAGCTTCCCGCGCGAGTTCCTGCGCGTGCCGCAGGAAGCGCTGATCGCCACCATGGAATCCAACCAGAAATTCTTCCCGGTGCTCGATTCGAGCGATCGCCTGTCCGAGCATTTCGTCGGCATCGCCAACATCGAATCCAGCGACGAGGCCGAAGTGCGCAAGGGCTACGAGCGCGTGATCCGGCCGCGCTTTGCCGATGCCGGCTTCTTCTTCGACGAGGACCTCAAACAGGGCCTCACGGCGATGGGCGAGGGGCTCGCGTCGGTGACTTACCAGGCCAAGCTCGGCACGGTGGCCGACAAGGCCGCGCGCATCGCCACGCTCGCCGAAGCGCTCGCTGCCGAAGTCGATGTCGATCCGGCGCTCGCGCGACGCGCGGCCCAGGTGTCGAAGAACGACCTGCAGTCGCGCATGGTCGGCGAGTTCCCGGAACTGCAGGGCATCGCCGGGCGTTACTACGCGCTGTACGACGAATCGCTCGCCGACGTCGGCGACGTGCCGCGTTACGAACTGGCGCAGGCGCTCGATGAAATCTACATGCCGCGTTTCGCGGCCGATTCGATCGCGCCATCGAAGCTCGGGCAGGTTCTGGCGATCGCCGAGCGTCTCGATACGCTCGCCGGCGGTTTCGCCGCCGGCCTGCGTCCCACCGGCAACAAGGATCCCTTCGCGCTACGTCGCAATGCACTGGGGCTGGCGCGCACGCTGCTGGAAGGTGGCTTCGACGTGAACCTGCACGGCCTGCTCGCCACTGCGCTGGATCAGGTCGCATTCGCCAAGACGTTCGAGGAGGCGAAGAAGCGCGCGGCTGCGCTGGTGGTCGCGCAGGCGCACGGCGTAGCGGCGGCGACAACCGTGCCGGTAGCCGGGGGCGCCTCCTTCGCCGAAGCCGTCGAGGTCACCCAGTTCGTGTACGACCGCCTGCGCGGTTATTACGCAGAGCGCGGCGTGACCGTGCAGCAGTTCGACGCGGTGCTGCATGCGGTGCACGAATCGCTGCCCGACTTCGACGCACGCCTCAACGCCATCCGCGAGTTCGCGAAGTTGCCGGAAGCCGAGGCGCTCGCCGCGGCCAACAAGCGCATCGGCAACATCCTGCGCAAGGCCGAGGGCGAGGTGCCGACCGCGCCCGATCCGTCGCGGTACACCGAGGACGCCGAACACGCGCTGGGCGCGGCCGTGGACGCGGCGATCGCCGACACCGACCCGATGCTCGAACGCCGCGACTATGCCGGCGCGCTCGCACGCCTTGCGCAGCTGCGTCCGGTGGTGGACGCGTTCTTCGACAAGGTGATGGTCAACGTCGACGACGAAGCGGTGCGGCGCAATCGACTGGCGTTGCTGCAGCGCCTCGCCGATCGGCTCGGCCGCGTCGCCGCGATCGAATACCTGTCGGGTTGAGGGTCGGCGTCACGGCCGCATCAACGTTGCCGTCGCTATCCTGATCCGATGCCGACTTTCCCCCACGACCGGCGCGCCCTCCTGCTCGTAGTGCTCGCATGCGTCGCCAACCCCGCGTGGGCGGCGCGCGTCTCGCGCGTCGATGTCACCGGCGTCGACGAGGCGATGACCGCCAACATCCGCGAATCGTTGTCGATCAGCGACGAGACCGGGCAGGACGTCACCGACCGCCGCCTCGACTACCTCGTCGCGCAGGTCGAACCGGAAGTGCGCAGCGCGCTCGAGCCGTTCGGCTACTACGCGCCGGTGATCCACGTGACGCGCGATGGCGACGTGCTGCGCGTGGCCGTGGAAGCCGGGCCGCCGGTGAAGATCCGGCGCGAATCGGTGCGGGTCGAGGGCGATGCGGGCGTCGACGCGCCGGTGCGCAAGGAAGTCGATGCGTTCCAGCCGGTCGCGGGCGACGTGCTCGACCATGCGGTTTACGAAGCCAGCAAGACACGCATCTCGCGCGTGCTGGCCGAACGCGGCTATTTCGACGCCGACCTGACCGCGCATCGGGTCGAAGTGACGCGTGCCACGGGCAGTGCCGACATCGACCTGCTCTGGCAGAGCGGCGCGCGCTATCGCATGGGCACGGTGTCGTTCACGCAGACGCCGACCTCGGTGGTCGATGAGTCGCTGCTGCGCAAGCTGGTGCGCTGGACGCCCGGCGCGCCCTTCCACCAGGACCGGGTGGAACGCCTGCGCGAATCGCTGCAGCGTCTCGACTATTTTTCCGGCATCGACGTCGCCGCCGTGCCCGACAAGGCGGTGAACCGCGAAGTGCCGGTCGACGTGACCCTGACGCCGGCCAAGCGCAGCGTCTATACCGCGGGCCTGAGCTACGGCTCCGACAGCGGCGCGGGCGTGCGGCTTGGCGTGGACCGTCGCTACCTGAATCGCCGCGGCCACAAGGCGACCGCGCAGCTGGATCTCGCGCAGCGGCGCAAGACGCTCACGTTGCAGTACCGCATTCCCGCGTTCGCCTGGGTCGACGGCTGGTACACGTTCGCACTGCAGGCGGCGGACGAGCAGACCGTCTTCATCGACAACCGCCGCGTCGAGTTCGTCGCCAGCCGCAGCGGTCAGGTGAGCCGCAAGCTCGAGGCGGTGGTCGGGCTGCACGTGTTGCGCGAGCGCTGGGCCTACGCTGCGGAACAGGACACCGACCCGAGCACGCCACCGGCGTTTCGCTATGCGTCGTTCGCGTATCCCTCGTTCGACGCGACCTACACCGATGTCGACGACCGGCTGATGCCGCGTCGCGGCTTCGGCGCCAGCGCGTTCCTTCGCGGCGGCCGCGGCAGTGCGGGCAGCGACGGCGGCGTGCTGTTCGCGCAGGCGCATGGGACGCTCATCGGTTACCACGGGTTCGGCCCGCGCAGCCGGCTGATCACGCGCGGCGAGCTCGGGCACACGTG
>NZ_VTRV01000118.1 GCF_008274655.1 Cognatilysobacter lacus
TACGGAGACACACCCGCACGCGCCGCATGGCGTGACTCGCAAGCCGAAGTCGACGTCACCGGTGCCGTGCCGACCGCCCCGGCCGCGGCGGAGGGCAGGCGCGGCTGGCTGGACCGCCTGCGCGGCAACACGATCACCCGCTCACTTTCAGGGCTGTTTTCGCGCAACCCGAAGCTCGACGACGACCTGCTCGACGAGGTCGAGACCGCGCTGATCACTGCCGACGTCGGCATTACCGCGACGACCGAGATCGTCGAGGATCTCCGTCGCCGCATGAAGTCGCGCGAGTTCGCCGATGCGCAGGCGCTGTTGGACGCGCTGCGCGCCGATCTGCTCGCGATCCTCGCGCCGGTGTCGAAGCCGCTTGTCATCGACCGCGGTGCGCGTCCGTTCGTGCTGCTCACGATCGGCGTCAACGGGGTCGGCAAGACCACCACGATCGGCAAGCTTGCAAAGCGCTTCAAGGACCAAGGCCATCCGATCATGCTCGCTGCCGGCGACACGTTCCGTGCCGCTGCCGTTGCGCAGCTGCAGGCGTGGGGCGATAGAAACGGCGTGCCCGTGGTGGCGCAGGGACAGAATGCCGATGCCGCGTCCGTCGCGTTCGATGCACTGCAGGCGGCGAAAGCGCGCGGCATCGAAGTTCTCATCGCCGACACCGCCGGCCGGCTGCACACGCAGCAGGGACTGATGGCCGAACTGGGCAAGATCAAGCGCGTGCTCCAGAAGCTCGACCCGGCCGCGCCGCACGAAGTACTGCTGGTCATCGACGGCACCACCGGCCAGAACGCGATCTCGCAGGTGCGCCAGTTCAATGCGGCAATCGGCGTGACCGGGCTTGTCGTCACCAAGCTCGACGGCACGGCCAAGGGCGGCGTGGTGTTCGCGCTCGCGCGCGAGTTCGGCATTCCGATCCGCTTCGCCGGCATCGGCGAACGGCCCGAGGATCTGCGCGTGTTCGACGCGGCCGCGTTCGTGGCTGCGTTGCTTCCGGAGTCGCTCGGCGGCGGATGACGGTCGACGACCGCCCCGATCAGGCGCCGCGCGACGATATGCCACGCCGGCCAACGCGCGGTCGCATCGTCCTCGTGGTCGCGATCGTGCTGATCGCGTTGCTGGCCGGGCTTCTGCGCTGGGCGTCGCGTCCGCAGCAGGTCGCGAACCTCGTGCTGTCGCAGGCGAGCCGCGCGCTGGGCCTTCGGATTACCGCGAAGGGCGCGAGCGAATACACGCTGCGCGGCACGCCGAAACTGGTATTGCGCGACGTCACCGCGCAGCGCGACGGCGACGCGACGCCGGTGCTGACGGCGCACCGCCTGCTGCTTTCGGTGCCTTGGTCGACGCTGAAGTCGCGCGGGGCGGACCTGACGGTGCACCGTGTCGAACTCGAACGGCCCAGCCTGGACATCGCGGCCCTGCAACGCTGGCTCACGACGCGACCGCCAACGCCGAAGCGCCCGGTGCCGACGCTGACCGACGGACTGCTCGTCACCGACGGCGGCATCTCGGGCGAAGGCTGGACGATCGAAGGCCTGCGGGCGAACGTGCCGCGCCTCGCGCCCGGCAGACCCGTGCGGGCAGCGCTGGTTGGTCGCGTCTTGGCAGGCGACACGACGATGCCATTCGACCTCGCGGCAACGCTGGCACGCCCGGAGATGCCGGCGGGGCTCGGTGTCGCGGGGAAGTTGGTGGTCGAGCGGCCGCAATGGCGCTTGCCGCTCGATCTCGTGCTTCGCGGCCGCCCGGCGCTGACCCGCGGGGTGGCACTCGACGCCATGGTCATGCGCGCGAAGGCGCACTACGCGGCCGCGTCCATCGATCTGCCCTTCGACCTCGGGTTGGCTGGCGACGCCCGCTACGCACAGGGCCTGCACATCGCGCCGTTCGGCCTGGCGCTACGGCAGGGCCGAGAGATTCCCGACATGCGCGGCGGCGGCACGCTCGACTGGACGACGACACTGGCGCTGCAGCTCGAGGGCCGTATCACGCACTGGCCGGCGGGTTGGCCAGCGCTCCCGGCACCGATCGGCCGCCCCGCGGGGCCGCTTCCCACGCAGTTGCACTATGACGGACCGACCGACCTTTCGGGCGAGACGTCGCTGCGGCTCGCCTCCGGCGTGTCGCGTTTCGAGGGCCGTTTCAGGCTGCCGCGTGTCCTTGCATGGCTCGACACACCGGCGCGCGGCACACCGCTGCCGCCGCTGGATGGCCACGTGAGCACGCCGCGGCTGGATATCCCCGGCGCGAAGCTCGAAGGGGTCGACGTCGAGTTCCGCGATGACGACTGACGCGTTCGCGACGCGCCTGCTCGCCTGGTTCGACGTCCACGGCCGACACGACCTGCCATGGCAGCACCCGCGCTCTCCGTACCGCGTCTGGCTCTCGGAGGTGATGCTGCAGCAGACGCAGGTTGCCACGGTGGTCCCGTATTTCCTGCGATTCGTCGACGCGCTGCCCGACCTGCCGGCGCTGGCGGCCGCTTCGCCGGACCGGGTACTCGCGCTCTGGTCGGGCCTGGGCTACTACAGCCGCGCCCGCAACCTGCAGGCTGCCGCGAAACTCTGCCTGGAGTTCCATGGCGGCGAGCTGCCGCGCAGCGTCGACGCGCTCGCCGCACTGCCCGGCATCGGTCGAAGCACGGCCGCCGCGATCGCCTCGCAGTCATGGAACGACCGGCACGCGATCCTCGACGGAAACGTCAAGCGCGTTCTCGCGCGATTCCACGGCGTCGACGGCTGGCCCGGAGCACCCGCGGTCGAGAGGCGACTCTGGTCGTTCGCACAGGCGCACGTTGACGACGCCGCGCTTGCGCCGGATCGCCTCGCCGACTACACGCAAGCACAGATGGATTTCGGCGCGACGCTCTGCACGCGCAGCCGGCCGGCCTGCGTCGACTGCCCGTTGCAGATCGACTGCATCGCCTTCGCCGAGGGGCGCCAGAACGAGCTTCCGACGCCACGCCCCGCAAGGACGCTGCCGCGCCGCAGCGCCGTCTTGCTCGTGCTGCGCAATGACGCCGGCGACGTTCTCCTGCAGCGACGTCCGCCTACCGGCGTGTGGGCGTCGCTATGGTCGCTCCCACAGTTCGAAGACGAAGCCGGTGCGGTTTCCTGGCTCGGCCGCCACGCGGTCGACGCCGAGGAATCGATGTGGCTCGACGACATCGCGCACGGGTTCTCGCACTACCATCTGACGCTGCGCCCCCGCCTGCACAGGCTCGCCGGCGCGACCCGCATCGCCGACGCGGACAGTGGCTGGGTAACGCAGTCCGACATCGCATCGCTCGGTGTTCCAGCGCCGGTCCGCACCCTGCTCAACCGCCTCTTCGAGAACTGACATGCCCCGTACCGTCGACTGCATCTGGCTCAAGCGCGAGGACGAAGGGCTCGACTTCGTGCCGTGGCCCGGCGAACTCGGGCAGCGCGTGTATGCCCGCGTCGGCAAGCAGGCGTGGGCCGCGTGGCTAGCGCATCAGACGATGCTGATCAACGAGAATCGGTTGTCGCCGATGAACCCGAAGCACCGCGCGCAGCTGGCCGAAGAGATGGAGAAATTCCTCTTCGGCGACGGCGCGCAGAAGCCGCCGGGTTTCGTCGAAGCCGCGCCGCGCTAGGCGTCGAGCTCGGCCCAGCGCGCGTAGGCGGCGTCCAGCTCGGCCTGCGCGCGTGCCATCTCGACGCTGTGGGCGCTCTTCGAAACGGCATTGCGTGAATAGAACGACGGGTCGACCAGTGCGTCCGTGAGGCGAGCGACGTCAGCCTCGAGCGTTTCTATACGGGCGGGCAGCGCTTCAAGCTCGCGCATTTCCTTGTAGCTGAGCTTGCGCTTCGGCGTGGCCACGGCGGGCGCCGCGGCCTGGGGCGCCTGCGGCGGTTCTCCGCGACCGGGCCGCACGTCGACACGTGCCGAGCGCTGCCGGACCCAGTCGGTATAACCGCCGATATATTCACCGACCCGCCCGTCGCCTTCCATCACCAGTGTGGACGTCACCACGTTGTCGAGGAAATCGCGATCGTGGCTGACGAGCAGAAGCGTGCCCGAGTAATCGCCGAGGAGATCCTCGAGCAACTCGAGCGTCTCCACATCGAGGTCGTTGGTCGGTTCGTCCATGACCAGCAGGTTCGAAGGCTGCGCGAACAGGCGCGCGAGCAGCAGGCGATTGCGCTCGCCGCCGGACAGGCGGGTGATCGGCGCGCGTGCACGTTCGGGGGTGAACAGGAAGTCCTGCAGGTAGCCGATGATGTGCTTGCGCCGGCCATTGAACTCGACGAATTCGCGGCCCTCGGCGACGTTTTCGATGGCGTTCCAGTCCTCGCGCAACGTCGCGCGGTACTGGTCGAAATACGCGATCTGCAGGTTGCTGCCTGCACGCACTTCGCCCGCATCGGGCGTGAGCTCGCCGAGCAGCGTCTTCAGCAGCGTGGTCTTGCCGCTGCCGTTGGGGCCGATCAGGCCGATGCGGTCACCACGCATGATCGTGGTGGACACGTCGCGCAGGATCGTGCGGCCGCCCAGCACGACCGAGACATCCTTCACCTCGATCACCTTGCGGCCCGAGGCATCGGCCTGCGCGGCTTCCATGCGCACCTTGCCGGTCTGGTCGCGGCGTTGCATGCGTTCGTCGCGCATCGCCTTCAGGCGCCGCACGCGGCCTTCGTCGCGGGTGCGGCGGGCCTTGATGCCCTGCCGGATCCAGACCTCTTCCTGCGCGAGCATCTTGTCGAAGCGGGCGTTCTCCTGCGATTCGGAGTGCAGGCGCTCCTCTCGGCGGCGCAGGTAGTTGTCCCAGTCCCCGGGCCAGCTGGTCAGCGAACCACGATCGATTTCGACGATGCGAGTCGCGAGCGCGCGCATGAAGCGGCGGTCATGGGTGATGAACACCAGCGTGCCGCGCCAGCTCTTGAGGAAGCCTTCGAGCCAGTCGATGGATTCGATGTCGAGATGGTTGGTCGGCTCGTCGAGCAGCAGCACGTCCGGCTGCGACACGAGCGAGCGCGCGAGCATCACGCGGCGGCGCATGCCGCCAGACAGCCCGGCGAACGGCCGGTCGCCGTCGATTGACAGGCGGGTGAGCGTCTCCGTGACGCGCTGGTCGAGCGACCACGCGCCCAGCTCTTCGATGCGCGACTGCACTTCAGCGAGCGCGTCGGTGTCCACTTCGGCTGCGTGGCTGAGGTGGTGGTAGCGCGCCAGCAGCGCGCCCTGCTCGCCGAGGCCGCCGGCGACCACGTCGAACACGTCGCCAGCCGTATCGGCAGGCACTTCCTGCTCGAGCCGCGCCACGCGGACGCCCGCTTCGTAGCGCACTTCGCCGTCGTCGGGGTGGATCTCCTGGGCGATCAGCTTGAGCAGCGTGGATTTGCCCGCGCCGTTGCGGCCAATCACTGCGATGCGCTCGCCGGGGTCGATGGACAGTTCGACATGGTCGAGCAGCAGCGGGCCGCCGACGCTGAAGTCGACGGACTGGAGGGTAATAAGGGGCATGCACCTAGTTTACGCGCTGCGCGTCGCAGCCCGGCTCAGGAACTGCAGGACAGCGTCGAACAGCCGGGCTTGTCGCGCGCCCAGTCCGGACGGCGACCGGCGAACACGCCGCGGCCCGGCCGCTCGTCATACGGACGCCGGAGGACGTCGAGCAGCTCGGCGATGCCGGACGGATCGCCGGCGGTCGCGCGGTCGATCACCTGCTGGACGAGGTAATTGCGCGGCACGTAGAGCGGGTTGGCGAGGCGCATCTGTTCACGGCGCGCGCTCCGATCCACGTGTCGCACCCGTTCGCGGTAGCGCCCCAGCCAGTCCTGGAACGTCGGTTGCGCGGCGGCGCTCCTGGCGTCGTTGTAGAAGGCGTCCGTCAGCGTGTCGGGCATCGGCGATTCAGGATCGATCGCCGCGAGGCCACGGAAGAACAGCGTCATGTCCACTTCGGCGTCGCGCATCCACTGCTCCAGCGATCGCATCAGCTCCACGTCGCCTTCGCGGAAATTGCCCAGCCCGAGCTTGCGGACCGCATTCTCGCGCTCGGTCCCCTCGTAGGCCTCGACATAGCGCGCCAGGCCCGCGTGGAACGGCGCCGCGTCGGGCTCCAGTGATGCCAGCGCGCCCGCGAGGCGCCCCAGATTCCAGTAGGCGACCGCCGCCTGCTGCCCGAAGCGATAGCGGCGGTGCTGCGCGTCGGTGGTGTTGGGCGTCCAGTCGGGGTCGTAGTTGTCGACCCAGCCGTAGGGGCCGTAATCGATCGTGAGGCCGAGGATCGACATGTTGTCCGTGTTCATCACGCCGTGCACAAAACCCACGCGCATCCAGTGGCCGACCATCACGGCGGTGCGCTCGCATATCTCGGCGAACCAGTCGCCCAGTGCGTTCGGCGAGTCAGGGTCGATGTGCGGGTAGTCGCGCCCGATGCAGAACCGCACGAGCGACTGCAGCAGCGGCAGGTCGCCACGTGATGCAGGCAGCTCGAAGTGGCCGAACCGGATGAACGAGGGCGCGACGCGGCAGACCACCGCGCCGGGCTCGGCCGCCGCGCGGCCGTCGTAGAACATGTCGCGGACGACGTCGTCGCCGGTGGCGACCAGGCTGAGCGCGCGCGTGGTCGGCACCCCCAGATGGTGCATCGCCTCGCTGCAGATGAACTCGCGGATTGATGACCGCAACACCGCGCGGCCATCGGCCGTTCGTGAATACGGGGTCGGTCCGGCGCCCTTGAGCTGCAGTTCCCATCGCTGGCCGGACGCGCCGATGACCTCGCCGAGCATGATGGCGCGACCGTCGCCGAGCTGGCCGGCCCAGTGACCGAACTGGTGGCCGCCATAGTTCGAGGCGTACGGCCGCATGCCGTCCAGCAGCGCGTTGCCGCCGAAAACGGCTGCGAATTCCGCCGAGGCCGCCTCGGCTTCGCCGATCCCGAGCGTCGCCAGCATTTCGCGCGAAATCGCCAGGACGTGCGGCGACGGGACCGGCGTCGGGTTCACCGCTGACCAAAGCGCCCCATGCACCTGGCGCACGCCGCCGCCGTCGCGATCGTCCCCGCGAAGGTGCGCGACGAAACGGTTGTCGAACCGCAGCTGGGACAGGCTCATCAGTGGCTCCGACGATGCTGGCTCGCCTTGGCCAGGCATCGTATCGGTGCACCGTCATGGAGCGTGCGAGGACGCGCGCAACGCGCCGCGCCGCTGCCGCCCGAGCGTGCGTCCACGGCCGGAATGCGCCGCGCCCGGTAGACTGCCGACCCAGACCGACCGGCCCGACCGGTGCCGAGATCACGCCATGAGCGACGAAACAGAACCGACCCCCCTCAACTTCACCGACCTCGCCCTTGGCGCGCCGCTGCTGCGCGCGCTGGCTGATGTCGGCTACGAGACGCCCTCGCCCATCCAGGCCGCGACGATCCCGCCGCTGCTGGCCGGCCGCGACGTGATCGGCCAGGCACAGACCGGCACCGGCAAGACCGCCGCGTTCGCGCTGCCGATCCTGGCGCAGATCGATCCGAAGAAGTTCAAGCCGCAGGCGCTCGTGCTGGCGCCGACGCGCGAGCTCGCGATCCAGGTCGCCGAGGCGTTCCAGAAGTACGCGACCTACCTGCCGAACTTCCAGGTGTTGCCGATCTACGGCGGCCAGGGCTACGCACCGCAGCTCAGCGCGCTCAAGCGCGGCGTGCATGTCGTCGTCGGTACACCGGGCCGCGTCATCGACCACATGAAGCGCGGCACGCTGGACCTCTCGGAGCTGCGCTGCCTCGTGCTCGACGAGGCCGACGAAATGCTCCGGATGGGCTTCATCGACGACGTGCAGGCCGTGCTCGACGCCACGCCGCCGACCCGCCAGGTGGCGCTGTTCTCGGCAACGATGCCCGCGCCGATCCGCCGGATCGCGCAGACGCACCTGAAGGACCCGGTCGAGATCGCGATCAAGTCGACGACGACGACCGCGGCGAACATCCGGCAACGTTTCGTTTCCGTCAGCGGGCACCACAAGCTCGACGCGATCACCCGCGTGCTCGAGGCCGAGACGTACGACGCGATGATCGTGTTCGCGCGCACCAAGATCGCGACCGAGGAACTGGCCAACAAGCTCGCAGCGCGTGGTATTGCGGCCGCGGCGCTCAATGGCGACATCCAGCAGGCGCAGCGCGAGAAGATCGTGCAGCAGCTCAAGGACGGTCGCATCGACGTGCTCGTGGCAACCGACGTCGCCGCGCGCGGCCTGGACGTGGACCGCATCAGCCACGTACTCAATTACGACATCCCGTACGACACCGAGAGCTACGTGCACCGCATCGGCCGCACGGGCCGCGCGGGCCGTACCGGCGAAGCGATCCTGTTCGTGACACCGCGCGAGCGCGGCATGCTCAAGGCGATCGAGCGCGCGACGCGGCAGCCGATCGAGCCGATGGAAGCGCCGACGATCGAGGCGGTTAACGAGCGTCGCGTCGACCGGTTCCTGTCGCGCATCTCCGACGCACTTGAGGCGCCGGATCTGCAGATGTACCGCGATCTCGTCGAGCGTTTCGAGCAGGAACGCGACGTGCCCGCAGTCGAAATCGCCGCAGCGCTGGCGCACCTGCTGCAGGGCGAATCGCCGCTGCTGATGCCGACCGGCCGCGATCCGCTGCGCGAGGCGCAGCAGCGTGAAGCACGCGATGCGGGCCGCGATCGCGACCGGCCGCCGCGTTTCGAACGC
>NZ_VTRV01000119.1 GCF_008274655.1 Cognatilysobacter lacus
CGCGGGCGTGGTCACGGCTGCGCGTCCACGCCCATGCGGCGAAGGCGACGGCAACGGCGGCCGCGAGGGTCCACGCGATCGCATCGGGCCCGCGCTGGCGGCCGAGCACCCAAACCAGCCACGCGGCGGTCAGATAGAGGGGGAACGCCAGCCCCTGCTTCAGGGTCTCCATCCACACACCGGGTCGTGGCAGCAATGCGGCGATGCCGGGCATCAGCCCTATCAGGATGAAGGGCAGCGCGAGCCCGATGCCCAGCGCGACGAACACCGCCATCGCCAACGGAGTCGGTGCCAGGAACGCCCACGCGAGCGCGGCGCCCATGAACGGCGCGGTGCAGGGCGTGGCAACCACAACCGCGAGCACGCCGGTGAAGAAGTCGCCAGCGACGCCGCCGCGCGTCGTAAGCCCGTGGCCCGCGCCGGTCCAGCGGCCACCCACGTGCCAGAGGCCCGACAGGCTGAGGCCCAGCGCGAACATCACCAGCGCCAGCAGCGCGACGACCAGCGGCTGCTGCAGCTGGAAGCCCCAACCCAGCGCGCGTCCGGCGTGGCGCAGGCCCAGCGCAAGCGCGCCAAGCAGAACGAAGCTGAGCACGACGCCCGCGGTGTAGCCGACAGCATGGCGTCGCGCGACGCTCGGCGAGCCGCTCTCAGCGAGAGAAAGCGCCTTTAGCGAGAGTACCGGGAGCACGCAGGGCATGAGGTTGAGCACCAGTCCGCCGAGCAGCGCGAGCACGAGTGCCGACAGCGCGCTCGCCGGCTCGACCGCCCGGGTGACCGGCGCCGGCGGACGCGCAACGGCCATGGCGGCGCCACGCGAGCCGGGCACGCTTGTGTCGCCGGTTGACGCCTGATCAGGGTCGCTCACACTGGCGGGTGCCGCGAGCGCCGTGTCGCCAAGCGGTGCGATGGACATGGCGGCCACGGGCGCGCCGCCGACCTTTCCAGCGGGCAGGTCGATCGCCACGGTCCGCTCCATCGGCGGATAGCAGATGCCGTCGGTCTGGCACCCCTGGAAGCGCGCGGTCAGTTTCAGGCTGCGCGGCGCGGGCGCGGTACGTGTCACGGGCAGGGTCACGTCGACGGGGTCGAAGTAGACGGCCACGTCGCCGAAATGCTCGTCGTGGTGCATGCGCGCTTGCGGCCAGCGCGCCGCCCCGAGCGACAGCCCGGCGGCGCGCGACCCGGCGTCAAGCCGGAACGACGTGCGATCGCGATACAGGTAGTAGCCGGCCGCGGGGGAGAAGCGCAGCAGCAGGGTGTTGCCGTCGCCCGGAATCGCTTCGAAGCGGAAGGCGTCCGCATCGGGCAGGGGGGCGGCATCGACGGCGCCGGCCGCGGCTGCCCGGGCGCGTGCGAATGGCGAGAGGCCCGTCGGCGCCGCGGACGTATCGCGCGCGGCCGACAGGTCGACGTTGAGACGGCGCACCTGCGGCGGGTAGCAGACGCCGGCGTCCGCGCAGCCCTGGTACTTGATCGTCACGACCGTGCGCGGGGCTTTCGCCGTACCGGGCAGGGTGGCGACGAGCTCGCCGCGATAGGTCTCGACGTCGCCGAAGAATTCGTCGTGGTGGGCGTCGCCTTTCGGCATCTGCAGTGCATCGGCATCGAAGCCGGCATCGGCCTGCACCGCGGTGCGGTGGCGATACAGGTAGAAGCCGTTGGCGATGGTCCAGCGCACCTGGATAGCGCCGTCGACGTACTGCGCGCTCGGCACGAACACCTGGTCGACCGGCGGCAGCTGGTCGGGCGTGATCGCAGCGGCGACGGGTGCGAGTGCCGCAAGCAGCACGAAGGTCACGGCATGCCGCGCGAAGCGTCGGAACAGGTCAGGCATCGTCACGGCTCTGGGCGTTCACCCAGTCGAGGTAGGCGGGCGTGCCGCCCTGCGCGTCGAGTGCGAGCAGTTCCGGCACGTCATGAGGGTGTAGGGCCGTTACGCGCTCGAATACCGCCTGGATGCGGTCGGCGGCCGTCTTGATCAGCAGCAGTACTTCGTCGGCGTGCTCGACCCGGCCCGCCCAGCGGTAGGTGGAGCGTAGGCCGGGTAGCTGCTGTACGCAGGCGGCGAGCCGTTCTTCAACAAGCGCGGTCGCGATTCGATCGGCGGCCGCTGCGTTGGGGCAGGTGCAATGAATGACGACGGCGCGCATCCGACGATTGTAGCGGCCGCAGCCGCCTCGACCCGCCGCGGCCGTGCAACGGTGCCGACGATCAGGTTTCGCGCCGGGTGGAACGCGACCGTCCGGTTCGCAGCGCGGCCATCTGCTCCATGATTTCCACCAGCGGCGCCTGGCTGCGCGCCGAGATCGTGCGAAACGCGGCAAGCATGCGCAGCTCAAGCGGTTCGTCGACCATCGTGGCATCGACCGCCGACACGCCGTCCAGGGCGTCGTCTGGCGACAGCGCCATGCGGCCGCGGCCCGTCGCGAGCCACTCGAACTGCACATTGGTGATCGTCGCCACCCGGCGCAGGTTCGTCATGCTGGGGCTTTTGCCCTGCACGGCCTCCCAATGGCTGACGGCACTGCGTTGCACGCCGACGGCCTCGGCCAGGGCGGCCTGTGAGAGCCCCGCGTGCCGCCGTGCAAGTCGGATTCGCTGCTGTGGGTTCATGGAAGGTGACGCTCCACGTCACTATTGGGTCGTCGCAGCCGCTAGCCTACCGTAGTTCACCCTGCTACCGATATCGTCATAAGGATGTGCGCTTCAGGTCGCACATTGGGCTGAAGATACGCTTAAACTCGGCAATGAATACGATTTCATAAATGGCCGGAATCGATACGCTACCAGATTCGGACAATGTTGCCGTCCGGTAGCCACTGGCGGGGGTGACGCGGACCGCCCACAATCGCCCCACGTCGACACGGAGTGTTGATCAGACAAGATGTCAGGGTTCTAGGGGAGGCGCGCCGGATCGCGCGTGCTTGGATGGCCGTCCTCGAGACCATGAGAGCGCGTTTCTTCGGGACGCGCTCTTTTTTTGTGCCCGCGATTCGTCAGGCCCGGGTCGCTACCGGGAAATTTTTCCTGAACGCCCCTTGAAAGCTGCTCGGCGCCTCCCATATCTGGCCCCGTCCGCGATGCGGTCGGGTTGTCGCCCGTATTTGGCACTCCAGGTCGACGACTGCTAAAATTCCCCGTCTTTCGCCGTCATTTCAATCACTTACAAGTAAGTCGGAGGTTCGTGCATGAACATCAAGCCGCTCTACGATCGCGTCGTCATCAAGCGCATGGAAGAAGAAAAGGTTTCGGCCGGCGGGATCGTCATCCCCGATTCGGCGACCGAAAAGCCGATCAAGGGTGAGGTCGTCGCGGTTGGCGAAGGCAAGGCGTTCGACAACGGCAACGTGCGCGCGCCCAAGGTCAAGGTCGGCGACAAGGTGCTCTTCGGCAAGTACAGCGGCACGGAAGTGAAGCTCGACGGCACCGAATACCTGGTGGTGAAGGAAGACGACATCTTCGCCGTCCTCGGCTGATCGCGATTCGCTCCTGTTCCGCCGCAAGAACTCTTTCCAAATTCAAGTTGAGGTAATACGCAATGGCTGCCAAGGAAATTCGTTTCGGTGAGGACGCGCGCGCCAAGATGCTGCGCGGTGTCAACGTGCTCGCCAATGCCGTCAAGGCAACGCTCGGCCCGAAGGGCCGCAATGTCGTGCTCGAGAAGAGCTTCGGCGCGCCCACGATCACCAAGGACGGCGTGTCCGTCGCCAAGGAGATCGAGCTGGCCGACAAGTTCGAGAACATGGGCGCGCAGATGGTGAAGGAAGTCGCCTCGCGCACCTCCGACAACGCCGGCGACGGCACCACCACCGCCACCGTGCTGGCGCAGGCGCTGATCCGCGAGGGCATGAAGGCGGTCGCCGCCGGCATGAACCCGATGGACCTCAAGCGCGGCATCGACAAGGCGGTCACCGCCGCGGTCGCCGAGCTGAAGAACATCTCGCGTCCGTCGTCGACCTCGAAGGAAATCGCCCAGGTCGGCGCGATCTCGGCCAACTCCGACCAGAACATCGGTGACCTCATCGCGCAGGCGATGGACAAGGTCGGCAAGGAAGGCGTGATCACGGTCGAGGACGGTTCGGGCCTCGAGAACGAGCTCGACGTCGTCGAGGGCATGCAGTTCGACCGCGGCTACCTCTCGCCGTACTTCATCAACAACCAGCAGTCGATGCAGGCCGAGCTGGACGACCCGTTCATCCTGCTGCACGACAAGAAGATCTCGAACG
Source organism: Cognatilysobacter lacus (assembly GCF_008274655.1). Classification (GTDB taxonomy): domain Bacteria; phylum Pseudomonadota; class Gammaproteobacteria; order Xanthomonadales; family Xanthomonadaceae; genus Cognatilysobacter; species Cognatilysobacter lacus. Next base: position 4,230 of record NZ_VTRV01000119.1, read on the forward strand.
TGCGTGACCTGCTGCCCGTGCTCGAAGGCGTGGCGAAGTCGGGCAAGCCGCTGCTGATCGTGGCCGAGGAAGTGGAAGGCGAAGCGCTGGCGACGCTCGTCGTCAACACGCTGCGCGGCATCGTCAAGGTCGTCGCCGTCAAGGCGCCCGGCTTCGGTGATCGTCGCAAGGCGATGCTTGAAGACATGGCCATCCTCACCGGTGGCACCGTGATCTCCGAAGAAGTCGGCCTGCAGCTCGAGAAGGCGACGATCAAGGATCTCGGCCGCGCGAAGAAGGTGCAGGTCTCCAAGGAGAACACCACCATCATCGACGGCGCCGGCGAAGCCGAAGGCATCCAGGGCCGCATCAAGCAGATCAAGGCGCAGATCGAAGAGACCTCTTCGGACTACGACAAGGAAAAGCTGCAGGAACGCGTTGCCAAGCTTGCCGGCGGCGTCGCGGTGATCAAGGTCGGTGCGTCGACCGAGATCGAGATGAAGGAAAAGAAGGCGCGCGTCGAAGACGCCCTGCACGCCACGCGTGCGGCCGTCGAAGAGGGCATCGTCCCGGGTGGCGGCGTCGCGCTGCTGCGCGCACGTGCCGCGATCGAAGGCCTGAAGGGCATCAACGAAGACCAGAACCACGGCATCCAGATCGCGCTGCGCGCGATGGAAGCGCCGCTGCGCGAGATCGTGACCAACGCCGGTGAAGAGCCGTCGGTCATCGTCAACAAGGTCAAGGAAGGCAACGGCGCCTACGGCTACAACGCCGCGACCGGCGAGTATGTCGACATGCTGGAAGCCGGCATCCTGGACCCGACCAAGGTCACGCGCACCGCGCTGCAGAACGCAGCGTCGATCGCCGGCCTGATGATCACGACCGAAGCGATGGTCGGCGAGCTGCCGAAGAAGGACGAGCCGGCCATGGGCGGCGGCGGTGGCGGCATGGGCGGCATGGGCGGCATGGATTTCTGATACACGCCGCGAGCGGACCGCACGCCAAAACATCCACCGCGCCTCGTGCGCCCTGGATACGCGGCGCCGGACCCGGTCGACCCGCAGTACAGAAAAGCCCCGCTTCGGCGGGGCTTTTCTTTTGTCGACGCCGAAGGGCTTGCGGCCGGTTCTTGGATTTACGCGCCGGCGCCCGCCGGCAGGTCGACCACACGCGAACGCCGGTTCACGCGCTGAACGGGCAATGGGCCCCGTCGCCCAAGCGGCAGTGCTCGCCATCACGCGCGCGGCCGTCGGTCGGCGCGTCGGCTGAATTGGCCTACGCGCCAACCTCGTAGCGTCTGCGAATCCTGCTCGGAAACTGCGGAATTTCCCGAGGAACGTGCGCAACCGTGGAGGGCATTCGGCGGCGTCGCGCCGTTCGTCGCACCGCCCGGCAACCGTGACTTGCGTCGCATTTATGAAAGTAGGCTAAACGCCGACGCCAGGGTGGCCCACGACCCGCCCGTGTCACGTTTACGGCCCCGTCGTGGCTCCCTCCCCCCAAGCCGAGGTATGCCGTGAAAAAGTCGACCCCCATCGCCGTGTCCCTTCTCGCCTGCGCCTGCATGGTCGTGCTGGCGCAGGACGGTTTCGAAGTGCAGTGGCTTCAACCGGACACGCCGTCGCTCGTGCCCGATCCGAATGCGGCGCCGGTGGACGAATCGCCGCAGCGCTGGTTCGTGGAGCTCTCCAATGCCCCGACGGGCGACAACGGCCCGCTCGCCGCCGTGCGCTCGGAGAAGCAGGTCTTCCGCAATGCCGCGCGCGGAGCCGGGCTTCGCTACATCGAGAACTACGCGTTCGACGACCTGTTCAACGGCTTCTCGGTGACCGTTTCGCGCGCGCAGCTGGGCACGCTGATGCGCATGCCCGGCGTGCGCGCGATCTATCCCGTGCAGACGATCGCGATGCCGCAGGACACGCCGGGGACGTCGTCGCCGGACCTTTACACCGCGCTCGCGATGACGGGCGCCGACGTCGCGCAGAACACGCTCGGGCTGGACGGCAGCGGCGTTCGCGTGGCGGTGATGGACACCGGCATCGACGTCGACCATCCGGCGTTCGGTGGCGGCGGCGTCAACGGCGGCACCGCGTTCCCGACCGCGCGCGTGGTGGCCGGCTGGGACTTCGTCGGCGACGCCTTCAATGCCGACAGCAGCTCGCCCTCGTACAACCCGGTGCCCAGCCCCGATGCGCGTCCCGACGATTGCGCCGGGCATGGCACGCACGTGGCCGGCATCATCGGCGCCAATGGCGACGTCAAGGGCGTGGCACCCAAGGTGTCGCTCGGCGCGTATCGCGTTTTCGGCTGCCAGGGCTCGACTACCGCCGACGTGATGCTGGCTGCGATGGAACGCGCGAAAGCCGACCACATGCAGGTGTTGAACATGTCGATCGGGTCGGCCTTCCAGTGGCCGCAATACCCGACGGCGAAGGCCGCATCGCGCCTCGTCGAGCACGGCATGGTGGTGGTTGCTTCGGCGGGCAACGACGGCGGCACCGGGTTGTATTCGCTCGGCGCGCCGAGCGTGGGCGACGAGGTGATCAGCGTCGCGTCGTTCGACAACACGTCGATAACGCAGCCCGCGTTCGCGTTGTCGCCGGACGCCTACAAGGTCGGCTTCAATGCGGCGACCGGCGCGCCCACGCCGCCGTCGTCGGGCAGCGCGACGCTGGACCGCACCGGCACTACCTCCACGACCAACGACGGTTGTGCCGCGCTTCCGGCCAACAGCCTCGCCGGCAAGGTGGCGCTCATCCGGCGCGGCACGTGTTCCTTCTACATCAAGTCCACGAATGCGCAGGCGGCCGGCGCGATCGGGGTGGTGCTGTACAACAACGTCGCCGGACCGCTGAATCCAACGGTGGCCGGCACGCCGTCGATCAACATTCCGGTAGCGGCGGTCACTGCCGCGGATGGCGCGCTGATGGACGGCCGCATCGCCGCCGGGCCGACGCAACTCACGTGGGGCAACTTCCATGCATCGATACCGAACCCGACGGGCGGGCTGATCTCGTCGTTCTCCTCGTGGGGGCTGTCGCCCGACCTGCAGCTCAAGCCGGACATCGGTGCCCCGGGCGGCTCGATCTATTCGACGTTCCCGCTCGAGCGTGGCGGTTATGCATCGTTGTCGGGAACATCGATGTCGTCGCCGCACGTGGCGGGCGCCGTCGCATTGCTGTTGCAGTCCGCGCCGCACACGCCGGCGCAGGTGGTGCGCACGATCCTGCAGAACACCGCGCAGCCGAAGCCGTGGTCGGGCAGCCCGGGTTCCGGTTTCCTCGACGCGACGCACCGCCAGGGCGCCGGCATGCTACGCATCGACCAGGCGGTAATGGCCACCACGCGCGTGGAGCCCGGGAAAATCTCGCTGGGCGAGAGCGAGGTCGGCACCCAGGTGCGGCGCCTGCAGCTCAGCAACCGCGGCACGGTACCGGTCACGTATACGTTTTCGGCCGTCGACACCGTCGGCACCGGCCCGTACACGTTCTCGCCGTCGTACTTCATCGGCGGTACCGGCGTGGCGTTCTCGGTGCCGAGCCTGACGCTCGCGCCGCGGACGAGCGCATCGGTGAACGTAACGATCGCGCCGCCGGCGGGGCCGACGATCACCGGCGGCATCTACGGCGGGTATGTGGTGATGACCCCGGACAACGGCAGCGAGACATTGCGCGTGCCGTACTCGGGCTACGTCGGCGACTACCAGGCGCGGCAGGTGATGACGCCCACAGCCAACGGTTTCCCGTGGCTCGCTAAGCTCACCGGTCCCAGCTACGTCAACCAGCCGGGCGGTGCGACGTACTCGATGGTCGGCAACGACGTGCCGTTCTTCCTGATCCATTTCGACCACCAGTCGCGGCTGCTGCGGATGGTGGTGCGCGACGCGGCTACCGGACGCAACTGGCATCGCGCGCTGCAGACGGCGTACCTCGGACGCAACTCCGGGCCCACCGGGTTCTTCGCGTTTTCTTGGGACGGCACCACGACGGCGGGCAGGAACACGTTCACGGTTCCGGATGGCCAGTACATCGTGAGCGTCCAGGTGTTGAAGCCCCTCGGCGACGAGGAAAACCCGGCGCACTGGGAGACCTGGAACTCGCCGGTCATCACGATCCAGCGCTGACGGCGCCGGCGTGCGTGCCGGCAGCGAGCTGAACCGTACGGGTTTTGCTGCACTGCAGCGTGCATTCCCCGTCACGTCTCTTTAACAGTAGACCTGCACCCGACGTGGGGGAGGGAGCAAGGGCCCGCTGCCGGCAACGGCAGCGGGCTTTTTTTATTGCCCGGACCCGGCACGGCCGCATGCCAGAATGCCGCGCATGTCCGCCACCCATCCGGCCGCCGAAGCGGTCGACGCCCTGGTCGAACGCGCGTCGCGGCGGCTGCAGGCGCCGCCCGATGCGCG